>JBASGW010000031.1:0-107223 GCA_049653745.1 Rickettsiales bacterium | reverse complement strand
ATAAAAATGCTAGCATATATTAAAATCATTATATTTCTCCAAAAGTTTTTAAAAGTTTAATTGAACCTTATAAAGAAGCAAGCTAAAAAATATTTCTTATTTTTTACTTAATGGGTGAAATTGCTCCACAACTTCTTTCAAACGATTATTAGCTAAATGTGTATAAATTTGAGTGGTACTAATGGAGGCATGCCCTAATAATTCTTGAATGCTCCTTAAATCTGCTCCATTAGCTAATAGATGACTGGCAAAAGAGTGACGCAATATATGAGGCGAAATAGAATATGGATCAATTCCCACATTTAATGCTAATTCTTTCAATAATTGTCCAAAACGCTGACGGGTGATGTGCCCCATTTCTCCATCAGATGGAAATAGCCAAATGCATGATTTAGTTAAATTATGTGGAATAAAAAATTCTCTAATCTTAATATAATCTAATAGCTTTGCTTGTGCACGATCATTTAATATTGCTATGCGTTCTTTATTTCCTTTTCCAGTAACTTTAAATACAGGATTTATAACTTGTTTATTTATTTCAAAACTAGATAATGGCAAACCAACTAATTCAGACACCCTTAATCCAGAGGAATACATAATTGCTAGCATACAGGCAAGCCTTAAATTCTCTGGCGTATTCTTACCCTCTAAAAAAGAAAATAACAAATCAATGTCACTCACTTGAAGCATCTTAGGCAAACTTTGATTTTGCTTTTGTAAATCTAATTCAATGCTAGGATTATCTTGAATTAACTCTTCTGAATATAAAAACTGATAAAATTGCTTGAGGGAAGAGATTTTTCTATTTATTGATCTTGCACTATATCCCTTGCGTTTTAAATGCTGAATATATTCTCGAATATCTGACAAGCTGGTGGAAATAAAATCTTTAGAGCCTAGAAACTCTTCAAAACTTTCTAAATCTAATCTATACGCGGATAAAGTGTTTAATGCTGCTCCTCGTTCTGCAGCTAGCATTTCTATAAAATTATTTATTAAACTCATTGCATTTTAGAATCAAGCTTAACCTCTTTTATAACTTCTTTTACTTCATACGTCTGCTCTAAAGATAAATATCCCAAGCTAATTGTTAATAATATTAAGCCTAATATAAATATAATTTTGTTATTCTTCATAATATTGCTACCCTTTTTATTTAAGTTTTCTTAAATTTAGTTTCTTGGCCATTAATCAAACGAATAATATTATCTTTATGTTTTATTATTATCAATAATATTAGAGAAAGAACTAAATATAAATTTTGATTAGAAATTTGGTTACTATAGCATAAAGCAGCCATAATAACAAAACAAGCTACTATTCCAGCTAAAGAAGAATAACGAAATAAAAGAAAAGTAATAACCCAACTCAAAAGTCCAATTAAAGCAATTTCTGGAAACAAGTATAAGCTTAAACCAAAAAAACTAGCAATGCCTTTTCCACCTTTAAACTTCAACCAAATTGGGAATAAATGCCCAATAAAAGCAGCGCTCGCAATAAAATAATCAATGTGAAAACCAAATTTATTACTTAAGATAATTGCCAGAACAACTTTACCACTATCTGCAATTAAAGTTATTAAAGCTAGAAACTTACTTCCAGTTCTAAGCACATTGGTGGTTCCTATATTACCTGAACCTATCTTTCTAATGTCACCATAACCAAAGCAATAACTAAACACTAAACCAAATGGAATAGATCCTATTAAATAAGCAATTATTAGCATTAAGATTTCATTACTCACTCTTACTCTCTTTAATTATATTTCTATAAGTATTTACATGTTTATTATGATCATTTAGGGTGCTTGAGAAATTATGCCCACCATTTCCAGTAGCCACAAAGTATAATTCATCTGTTACTAGAGGATTTAAAACCGCCTCTAAAGCAGCCTCTCCAGGATTGCTTATAGGTGCCGGAGGCAGCCCTAAATTTAGGTATGTATTATAGGGTGATTTAGTTTTCAAATCCTTAATTGTTAAAGCCCTATTTAAAGAATATTGTCCTAAAGTAACTGCATAAATAACTGTTGGATCTGCTTGAAGTCTCATATTTTTGCGCAGCCTATTGATAAAAACCCCTGCTATTCTTGGTCGCTCTTGTGCAATTCCTGTTTCTTTTTCAACAATTGAAGCTAAGATTATTGCTTCTTGTTTATTTTTGAGTGGTAAATTATCAACACGTTTTTCCCATAATTGATCAATTACCGCTTGGCTTTGTTTATAAATTTTATCTAATAACATCATCTTAGTTTCACCATAGGTGAAATAATAGGTACTCGAGATAAAATCTCCTTCTTGATACTCTTTGGTAATTTCTCCAATAAGAGCAGGCTCACTAAGAACTTTATTAATAATTTCTCTAGTGGTGACTCCTTCATTCATTGTAAATTTATGGATTAATATCTGCCCTTTATGCATAATGTTAATAATATTACGCACCGAACTATATGCCGGAAATTCATATTCTCCAGCTTGTAAAGAGCAGTCAGAAAAAAATAATCTATGAACTAGCCAAAAAACTTTTGGATGAACAATTATATTAGCCTGAGCTAATTCATTGGAAATTTTCTTTACCGAATAGCCTTTAGGAACAATTATCTTACTGGTTTTAGTATTAATTGGGGAGTCTATGTAGTGGCTCAAATTTATATAAAACAAACTTGAGCCTAAAATAAGAACAAAAAGTATAATTAGTTTATTATTCATATCGCCTAAAAATTAATGAAGCATTGGTACCGCCAAATCCAAAAGAATTAGATAGAGCAATATCAACCTTCTTTTCTTTAGCTTCTTTAGCCACTAAATCAATAATAACATTTTCTGGAGGATTCTCTAAATTTAATGTTGGTGGAACAATATTATGATTAATTGCCAATAAAGAATAAATTGCCTCAACACTTCCAGCAGCTCCTAATAAGTGACCAATAGAAGATTTAGTTGAAGACATTGCCATTTTCTTAGCATTATCACCAAATAGACGTTGCACAGCTCCTAGTTCAATTTCATCTCCTACAGGAGTTGAAGTTCCATGAGCATTAATATAGTTCACCTCATCAAGATTTATTTGGGCTTTTTTCATTGCCATTTGCATTGCTCTAGATCCACCTCTACCTTCAGGATGCGGAGCAGTAATATGGAAACCATCTCCAGTTAGTCCATACCCAACTATTTCACCATATATTTTAGCACCGCGCTTTTTAGCATGCTCTAGCTCTTCTAAAACAACTATACCAGCACCTTCACCCATTACGAATCCATCACGATCTCTATCCCAAGGACGAGAACCTCTTTCAGGATCATCATTAAAGCTAGTTGATAATGCTTTTGCTGCAGAAAATCCTGCAAAACTAGCATTACATATTGCTCCTTCAGTACCACCAGCAACCATAACATCGGCATCACCATACTGAATTAAACGAGCAGCATCTCCAATTGCATGAGCTCCTGTTGAGCAAGCAGTTACCACAGCGTGATTAGGGCCACTAAATCCATATTTAATTGATAAATTTCCTGAAACCAAATTAATTAAACTAGAAGGTATAAAGAATGGACTAATTCTTTTTTCAGGTGATTGATTAAGAGTTATAGAATGCTCTTCTATGGTTGGCAAACCACCAATTCCTGAACCAATTAAAACTCCTGTCATGTCTAAATCTTCTTGATTAGTTGGCATCCAACCTGAATCTTCAACAGCAGCTATTGCAGCCACCATTCCATAGGTAATAAAGTGATCAAATTTTTTGAGTTCTTTAAGCGGCAAATAATCACCAGGATTAAATTTTCCTTCACCTTCACCATGTTTTATTTCCCCAGCTATCTTAGATGGAACATAAGCTGTATCAAAACGTTCAATTTTAGATAGACCAGATTTGCCGGCTATTAATTTTTGCCAATTATTCTCAACTCCAAATCCCAATGGGGTAATAATGCCAATTCCAGTTACAACCACTCTTCTCATAAGATAAAAACCTTTTTAATATTGTTTATTGGTAGCTAAATTATAGCCTTTTAAAACTTAAAAATACTAGTTATTTTTTATAACAATTATATGTATATATGCTTAAAAAGCAATATTAATATAGAATAACTCAATTTATGCAATTTTTCTCTTGATCTTATAGAAAATATTTATAATATATAAAACTCTTTACTTCAGCCGGATTAGCTCAGTGGTAGAGCAACCGCCTTGTAAGCGGTAGGTCGTCAGTTCGAACCCGACATCCGGCACCATTTATTACTCTCCCTTTGAAATATAACAGCTGCTTTCTAGCCTTGAAGCACTTAAATTAACCTTTTATAAATCTTTTTAGTTTAATTTTATCTATTATTAATAATAGTACTAGCATGACAAAAAACAAATCATTCTCAGAAACAATAGAATCTTGTATTACAGCCATCAATGCATGCGACTCTCTTGATGAGTCAAAGTTAGAGCCAACCCTAACCCAACTTGCTGAGTTAATTGAAGCGAATCCTGAAATTAAATATCGCAGAATAAGTTTACCCAATGGCCCAAAAAAAGCTGTTTATTCTAAAACTTTATTAGAACATGCAGCTGAATATAATAAACCATTAGCAGCTAAAATGATTGATTTAGGCTTTGAATCTCCTTTAGGATGGATTGGCTCTTTTAAAAGCCTATGCGGCATAAAATCTGATCCAATAAAACTTGCTAGTCATCTTGGAATTGTTATAGAATATGCCAAGTGCAAAGCAGCAGAAGCGCATTCTTTAACTTTAGGCCATGGCGATATTGAACAAGAATCCTCCAGATCAAGAACGCATTTAGTAGAACTTAGTTCTTTAAATAATCAAATTCAAGAAGCCACTAAGTCACTTACAGAGCCTCCAATAGCTCCTAATAATAAAAATGTTCTCGGCCCCAAGAAAGAAATTCCTTTAGTAAGGACTAAATAATAGCTATACTCCAAATTTATGAATTAGCAAAAAAGTGAATAAGTTTATGAAAGAAGTTACTATTTACACCGATGGTGCATGTTCAGGCAATCCTGGCCCTGGGGGGTGGGGAGCTTTATTACTCTATGAAAATCATAGAAAAACTATATCTGGCGGAGAAGCACACACAACAAATAACCGCATGGAAATGTTAGCTGCTATAGAAGCTTTAAAATTTCTTAAAGAACCTTGTAGAGGAAAATTATATACCGATAGCTCCTATTTACAGCAAGGAATCAGCTCGTGGATGCCTAAATGGAAGATCAATAATTGGAGAGGAAGCAGCAAAGCACCTATTAAAAATATAGATCTTTGGCAGGCTTTAGACCAGGAATTAATTGGACATAAGATTGAATTTCACTGGATTAAAGCTCATAATGGCCATCCTGAAAATGAACTGGTGGATGAATTGGCTAGAAAAGCTTGCCAAAAATTTATGAAATAAAAATATGGATATTTTTGCTAAAATAGCATCTCTTGAAAAACAAGCCAAAGATTTTGGCTTTTATTGGCAAGATTCTAAAACCATAATCCAGCAAATCCGTAGCGAATGCGTAGAAATAGAAGAATTATTAGAAAATAAAAGCAAAAATGACAACTTACAAGAAGAAATAGGCGATTTGTTGCATGCAGCATTTTCTCTTTGCATCTATCATAACTATAACCCCGAAGATACATTAGAAAAATCAACTAAGAAATTTGAGAAGCGCTTTAATTTAACTAAAGTTTATGCTCAAGAAGAAGGGCTTAAAAATCTAAAAGAAAGTAGCCCTCAAGAAATGATGAAATATTGGAATAAGGCAAAGCTTTAATTGTTACTTTCAAAAATAGCTTTCTTTAAACTAACTGTAGGCCTTGCTCCAATTTGGTATATGATTTGAGCCGCAACTTTAGCCCCTAACTTACCTGCATCTTCTAAAGAATAATCATGGGTATAGCCATAAAGAAATCCTGCAATAAATGCATCTCCTGCACCATTAAGATCAATAATTTTAGACTTCTCTACTATAGATGGAACTCTTAATAATTGCTTATTTGTTGCAATTATAGCTCCATTTTTTCCTAAAGTGATAATAACTATCTTGCTAGTTTTTAAATAAAGCTCCACAGCTTGATCTATATTATCAACTTTAAATAAATTCATAGCTTCTTTTTCACTGCCAACTATAATATCAATCTTAGGCAATAATTTAATAATTTCATCTCTATAAGAATCCACATATCGATTATTATTTAAATTAAAAGCTGTTCTTGTTGCATTTTCTTTAGCCACATTCAAAGCTTTTAAAGTTACTTTTTTCTGATTCTCATGACTTAAATTTGAGGCATCTGTGTAAAAAACCTTTGCTTCTTTAATAGTATTATAATCGACAAAACTATCATTTATTTCTGTTACTATCTCCGCTGAAACTGCAAAAGTTCTGTCCTTATCTGGAGTAATGAAGGTAAAGCAACGAGCTGTGCCTGCTTCTGAATTTTGAGCAAAAGGACTAGAATAGACAACTCCCTCTTTAATTAAACTCTCTTTAAATATTACTCCCATCTTGTCATTTGCAGAAATTGCATTAAAAGCCGCACTTCCACCTAAAGAGGCAATATCGGCAACTACATTCGCCTCACTGCCACCTGCTATAATGCTTACATTGCTCATTTTTGCAAACATCTTAGTAGCCGCATCATTATCAATTTTATTAGAGTCTGATTTTTTAAAACCAAAAGGCATTATTTGTTTAAGCTCTTCCTCTGAAACAACTTGAATAATGTCTACCATTGCCTTTCCTATGGCCACTACATCGTATTTTTTGTTTAATTTATCTGCTGAAAAAGAAAGTTTTGGAAATGCAATTACTAAGAAAAGAGAAAGAAGAAGTAATTTGGAAGAGTGCTTCATTTAATGACCCTTAAATTAAAGTTTAGCGAAGCTAGCACGAGCTCTAATTGAAGTCAATATCTTAATCTTATTTTAAACCTCTCCAACGCCTTAGTTGACCCTGATCATCTATATTAAAATGATCTAAAACTCGATATACTATGTGATTCACTATATCATCAATTGTTTGAGGGTTATTATAAAATGCAGGAACCGGAGGATATATCACTCCTCCTGCCTCAGCAATTGCAGCCATATTTCGTAAATGAATTAGATGCAGCGGGGTTTCTCTAAGCATTACTATTAACTTTTTACGCTCTTTTAACATAACATCTGCAGTTCTAGTAATTAAGTTATCGCAATAAGAATGAGCTATCGCTGACATGGTTTTGATTGAACAAGGAGCAATAATCATTCCATCCATCTTGAATGATCCGCTGGCTAAGCAAGCACTTATATCATCTACCTTATAAGAAAAATCTGCTAATTTTACAATATCAGCTAGTTGATAGTCTGTTTCACTTTTTATAGTAATATTCGCAGACTTACTAATAATTAAATGAGTTTCTACTTTTTCAAATTTATTTAATATTTCTAGCAATCTGATACCAAAAATAGCACCCGATGCACCCGTTATTGCAACTACTAATTTCATTATATATACTCAATGTTATAACCTTGGCAAATTATAACATTTTAAAGGAGAAAATTTCAATGATAAAAAACACTACCGAATCATATGGCTCCGTCGCTAAATTTTTTCACTGGTTTATGGCAATTATCATTATTGGAATGCTAATTATGGGATTCTTTTTAGAAGATTTAAAAGAACCCTCTCTTTATAAAGCTCATAAATCCACTGGTTTCTTAATATTACTATTGGTATTAATTCGTTTAACTTGGAGATTTTTAAATACTTCATTAGTATATAAACAAAACTTACCAAAGCTTATAAAATTAGCAGCACATCTTGGTCATTACTCATTATATATTCTTATGATCTTAGTACCTTCATCTGCATTTTTAGCTTCTAATGCCGCGCAAAAACCTATAGCTTTTCTCTATGTTTTTGATATGCCTTTATTATTTAGTGAAAAAAACTTAGAATTAGCGAAATTTATGATGAATATCCATTCAATATTAGCAATAATTTTTACTATTGTAATTGCTGCCCATTTTTTAGCAGCTTTATATCACCATTATATTAGAAAAGATGATATTCTAAAAAGAATGCTACCAAATTTCTTAAAACCTAATTAATGAAACATTGACAAATTCCTGCTTTTTGCTTAAGTTTGTAGTAATAACTTTTATTATTATATTTGGGAAATTTTATGTCTACACCATTAATGCCTAAGGCTACAGCCGTTTGGTTAATTGAAAACACTAGCTTAACCTTTGAACAAATTGCTGATTTTTGTAGAATGCATCCTCTTGAAGTTAAAGGCATAGCTGATGGCGAAGTTTCTATCGGAATATTAGGAGAGAATCCTATAACCGGAGAGCAATTATCAAAAGAAGAAATTAAACGCTGCGAAGCAAATCCTGGGGCTAAATTACAGCTTTCTGAGCATGCTCAAAAACATCTAAAAATCACCAGTAAAAAGCGTAAAACATCTCATTATACTCCCATAGCTAGAAGACAAGATAAACCAGATGCTATAGCTTGGTTTATTCGTTATTATCCTTTGATTTCTGATCAACAAATTATTAAGTTGATTGGCACAACAAAATCTACTATCCATGCAATTAGAGGCCGTTCACACTGGAACATGCATAATATTAAACCACGTGACCCAGTTTTATTAGATTTATGCTCACAAACAGATTTAGATAGAACTTTAGAAAAATTAAAATTACATTCTGATGAAGAATTAAAAATGGAAACTAATTAGGAATTTTATCTTTAATTTAGAATTTTTATTGAATTATCTTAGGGTACATGAAATTTAAACTAACAAAAAAAACTATTATTATTCTAATTTCTTTGCTTCTAATTTTAGTCATAGGAAGAGTTTTAAAAGTTAATGGATATATTACTAAGCACTTAGTTTACAATAGCCTTATTAAAACAGGAGTTCTGAAATATTGCTATAGCGCTAGCATTGATATGCTTGAGATTTTTCAACAAGAGGGCTTCGATTATGAGAAAAAAAATAAAGAGGTAGTGAATTCTAGTTTAGCCAAGCTTCAAGATAAAGATATTCCAATTTCAACAGCACCTAAAATACCTACAGTTACTCATAAAATATATTTCACTTCTGATTTATCACCAATAGCTTTGAATGATTTTTATCATGAAGTCTTAAAATCTTACTATCATAGTTTAAACTCAATAAACAATGACTGGCAACATAATATTTGGACTAATAATTTATCATTATTTCCTGATGAAATAAAAAATATCAAAAATGTTAAGATAAGGCATGTGCAAGAGTTTAAAGATCACCCCTCATATGTTAATTTAAGTGACCTGCTAACTAAAGGAAATTTAAAAAGACCTTATTTTGCAGAAGCAGCAGATCTTTTGCGCTTAATGGCGGTACAAAAATTTGGTGGCATTTATAGTGACATGGATTATGAGATTTATAATCCGGAGGCTTTATTTTCATTAATCCAAAAATTTGACTATTTTGCAGCAAGAGAGATTCCTAATAAATATAGTTATTACGGCAATGCTTTTTTTGCAGCAAAACCTAATCACCCTATAATTAACGATGCCTTAGCAAGAAGTTTTAAATATTATGTAGTTGATATAAACGACTCTTCAGCGCCCCTATATTTAAGATATCCTTGCAATCAATATGATAAATTATATTTTAGTGGCCCTCCTTTAATGACTATATCTTATTTCAGTAAAAATAATATTGAAGGAAATGACGACGTTATTTTACCACCATGGATGATATTTAATTTAAATTTTGCTCGCATGAAAAACAACCAATCTTTAACTGATGTTAAAAAACAAGAATGCGACTATACAGCTATCAGTAAAAAAGATTTTGCTAAGAATAACTCTGATTTAGACCAACTACTCTCAGCATATGTAGATAATATTACCATGCAAGATTGGAATAAATATTATGTATTAACTGACAAAGATGGTAATAAATTTCACTATAATGATGATGAACAAAATATTTATTATAATCTTAAAGATAGAAAACAATATCCAGTTATTGGAGCAGACATGTTCTGCGGCAGCTGGACATTTGGTGGAAAAGTTTTTAGGAAGAAATATTATTTAAACTGGTAAGTTAGAGAGCTAGAGTGAAAAGAAAGATAATTCTAATTATAATTTGTGTACTACTTGCTTTACTCTTTATAAAATATAAAAATTTTTTTAAGTATTTTTCTGAACAGAAATATTACTCTAAGTTAGTAAAATACCATATTTTAAAAAAATGCTATAATTCTGACATAGATTTTTATGATGTTTTTGCTCAAGAGGGCCTTGACTACATCTCCCAGAATCAGAAAACTATAAATGAGTCTTTAGATAAACTAGATAATCTTAAAAACACTTCTGAAAAAACTTCTAAAATTCCCACGATCACTCATAAGATTTTTTTTGCTTCATCAAAAAAGACCGTTACTTTGAGCGATTATTATCTAGAAAATATGAAGGTTAATTACACTAATTTGAATAACTTAGGATATGAATGGGAGCATAATATTTGGGTTAATCAAAATGATTTAATTACCGATGAAATCAAAGCTATCAAAGGAGTGAAGCTTCGAGACCTGTCTGAATTAAAAGATCATCCTATGTATCCTGTATTATTAGATTTAATTGACAAAGGAGCAGATCTAAAAGCATATCTAGCTCAAGCCTCGGACCTTTTTCGTTTAATCTTACTACAGAAATTTGGTGGTCTTTATAGTGATATGGATTATGAAATTTATGATCCAAGCTATCTTTTAAGTTTGATGAAAAATTTTGATTTTATTGGAGCCCGTGAACATTGGTCTGAAAACGCTTATTATGGAAATGCTTTTCTTGCAGCAAAACCTAATCACCCAATATTGAACGAAGCTATGACCAGAAGTTATAGAAATTATCATTTTAATATTCTTGATTCTAGCACTCCTAATTACATTAAATATCCTTGTAAAATTTCTGACAATCTATACTTTAATGGCCCACCTTTAATTTCAATTTCTTATTTTAAAAAGAATAATATTGAAGGAAATAATGATATAATTATGCCGCCATGGATGATTTTTAATGTTAGCTTTATAAGATATAAAAATGAAACCTGCGATCTTAGTAATATTTCTAAAGAATTTATTCAAGATAAAAATAGCAATTTAGAGTCATTACTAAATCAATTTATTCTCAAGCCCGAGATTATTAAAGGACAAAAAAATGATCTGGCCAGAGTTAGTGCGCAGCATGAAAATATTTTCTATAACCTTAAAAATAGAAATCACTACAGAATAGTTGGAGCTGATATGTTTTGCGGTAGCTGGACTGAAGGTGCTAGTAATTTTAAAAAATATTATTACTGGAATCTTCCTTAACTAGATATGTTAATTAGAGGGGTTAATAAATGCTCTTGAAAAGTATTGGTTTGATGAGCGGAACTTCAATGGACGGAATTGACGCCACCTTGCTGGAAAGTGATGGCGAGTTTCTAATAAATCCCATCTCTTCTTTATCCCTACATTACGATAAATCCTTTAAATTAGCTTTAAGAGAACAAGAATTATTAGTTAGGCAAGCAAAAGAAAATATAACTTCCTTAGACGTTATTCAAGAATCCACTAAATTACACGCCCAATTAGTTAATGATTTACTTAGCCAAGCTAACCTAAAATCAACGGATGTTGATGTTATTGGTTACCATGGTCAAACTTTATATCATAATCCTCAAGAAGCTATTACTATTCAAATTGGTAACGGACAATTATTAGCAAATCTTACAGGAATTAATGTAGTAAATGACTTCCGCAGTAAAGATATAGCTCATGGCGGGCAGGGCGCACCACTTGCTCCCATATATCATCATGCTTTAGCAATTAAAGATAATTATTTTCCTGTTGCTATAGTAAATTGTGGCGGAATAGCTAATATCACACTTATTCAAGGTCTCAATCAAGTTCAAGGCTTTGATACTGGGCCTGGGAATGTTTTATTAGATAGCTATATTCGTAAAAAAACTAATAATACAGAATTTATGGATTTTAATGGTAAATATGGGCTTAAAGGCGAAGTAAATATCTCTGTGCTAAAAATATTAACTGCTAAAATACAACCATATTTAAACTTAGAATCACCTAAATCTTTAGATTCAGGGGCGTTTGAATTAATACCCGAATTAGATGATCTATCCATTTATGATGCCTGTGCAACCTTAGCTTATTTTACTAGCAAATGTATAGTTGATAGCCTAAGTAGTATTGATATCCCTACTAAATGGATTTTAGCTGGTGGCGGCTGGAATAATCCAACTATTGTAAAATACTTAAAAGAAATACTTAGGCAAAAAATTGGAGAAACTGATATTAAAACTGCTAGTGAAATTGGTTGGGATAGTGATTATATGGAAGCTGAAATTTTTGCTTATTTAGCAATACGCAATTTAAAAAATTTACCTACAAGCTTACCCCAAATAACTGGAGCTAAATTAGCAACTGTTGGCGGAACTATTTATATCTCAGAAAAAAACTAATAGAAAAACTTTATGAGCAAATTATTCTTAGTTATTTTAAAATATATTGCACCCCTTGAAGAAATAGATAAATATAGATCTGAGCATTTAAAGTACTTAGAGCAATATTACCAAGAGAATATCTTCATAGCTTCTGGCCCACAAATACCAAGATTTGGTGGAGTTATAATGGCAAGAGTTGAAAATAGAAAAAAATTATATAAGATTATTGCTAAAGATCCTTTCAACAAAAATCTTTGTGCAGAATATCAAATTCACGAATTTGAAGTAACCAATTCTATTCCAGCATTTCAATATTTTTTAGAAACAATAAATATTAAAAAAGAGAACATTAATGCACGCTAATTTAGCACAACTAGGCCTTATACTATCTATCTTAATTGCATTTTTGATTCCATTGGGATTTATTTGGTTAAATAGGCTTAATAAGCATAGCTTCACCAGAATTCTTGAAAATATTATTTTATTCCAATGCATTTTTATCAGCTTTGCTTTTATTTCTTTAAGCTATGCTTATATCTCTTCAGATTTCTCTCTTTATAATGTTGCACGTAATTCTCATATAGCAATACCTTTAATATTCAAAATTTCTGGCGTATGGAGCAATCATGAAGGCTCAATGCTTTTATGGGTATTTTTATTATCATTAGTGAATTATATTTTTACCAATCATAAAATTTCATCTAGCGAAAAAATATGGATTTATACAGTTCAGATTATAATTACCAGCTCTTTACTTTCTTATACAATTTTAAAATCAAATCCTTTTATAAAAATATATCCCGTTCCTGAACAAGGAAACGGCTTTAATCCTCTTCTTCAAGATATAGGCTTAGCAATTCATCCACCTATATTATATCTTGGCTATATAACCACTCTAATAGCTTTTGCAATTTCTATTGCTGCTTTAATGAAGCATCAATTATCTTCTAATTTACTAAATATAATGCATAAATGGTCTCTCCTTTCTTGGAGTTTTTTGAGCTTAGGCGTTGGTTTAGGAAGCTGGTGGGCCTATAGAGAACTTGGCTGGGGTGGCTATTGGTTTTGGGATCCAGTAGAAAATGCTTCCCTCTTACCTTGGCTCACTTCAACTGCTTTAATTCATTCAATTTATGTTACAAAAAAACTAAACACTAACTATAAATGGACCATATTACTTGCATTATTTACCTTCTTACTTTCAATCTTAGCAACATTCTTAGTTCGATCAGGAGTGATCACTTCTGTTCACTCTTTTGCTAATGATCCAAATAGAGGAATTTTTATTTTAAAGCTATTGTCCGGGTATGCTTTAATTTCATTAGGAATTTTTGCTTTCAAGATACATCATTTTCAATCAAACAAAGAAACTAATTGGTTATCTCGCTTTGGTGGCATTAATATTGCAAATATTTTCTGGGTAATTGCTACCTCTCTTATATTATTATCTTTATTATATCCTTTACTTACAGAACTATATAGAGGTGACCAAATTAGTGTTGCAAGAGAGTTTTTTGAAACTACTTTTATACCCGTTTTATTTCCTATATTATTGCTCCTAGCCTTAACGCTACCGGCAACCTGGAAAAATATTTTGCCAGTTCATTATAAACATTTTACTTATTCATTTATTATAAGCTCGTCTCTTTCTATAATTTTTTATTTTTTTTCTTCTAAAACTCCTAGCTTAATAGTAACTGGAGCTTTTTCTTTGGGATGCTTAGTGGCAATAAGAATGACTTTCTGGTTTATCCAAAGAATGGCCTCCCCCCTTTCTTTTAAGTTTTATTTAATATGGTTATCACATTTAACTGTGGGATTATTTGCTATGAATATTGCTTTTACCGAAACAAATTCTCAAGAATTATTAGTAAATATGCATGAGGGTGATAAAATTCAATTTATTGACTTTAATATTAATTATATAAAAAAAGAAAACCAAGCCACATTAAACTATTTAGCAGGAAGTGTAGTTTTAAATATAACTAAAAATAATAATGAAGTAGCCACCCTTACGCCACAAATACGCTATTATCCTGTAGAAAAAAAGCAAACTTCTGAATCTTCAATCTATCATAATATTTATTATGACTTATACGCTGTAATTAGCGAAATTACTGAAAATGGGGATGTTAGTATTAAATTATATTATAAACCATTAATTAGTTGGCTATGGTTAATATTTGGAATATTATTTAGTTGCGGTATATTGTTATTAATAAAACAAAAGAAAGAGATTTATGCGTCGCCCTCTAGTTAATTATATTCCTATTTTTATTACAGCAGCTATTATTATAGTTTTATACTTAAGTTTGGATAAAAATAAGCAACCAAAAGCTTATATCTATGAATTATCTCAATTAAAATTAAAGCAACTTAATCAAAGCCCTTTAGACTTAACCGATTTCAAGGGCAAATTTTATATCCTTCATATATTTTCTTCTTGGTGCTCTGCATGCAAAGAAGATTACACCTTGCTTAATCATATAAAAGAAGAGACTAACACACCAATAATTGGAGTAGTTGTAAAAGATAAGATCTCTAAATTATTCAATTTTAATATTAAAGCAACTCCTTATGACTATGTTGTTTTTGATTTTGATAATAAAATATCAACATTATTGAAAAATAAAATGATTCCAGAAACCATAATAATTAATCCTGATGGAATAGTTATTGCTCGTTATTTGGGTATTTTATTCAAAGAAGAGGTGGAAAAGAATATTATTCCTAAAATACTAGGAAAATAAAGATTTATACTTTCCTAGCAAAGTTAATTATTTTTAGCCAGCAGTTACGGCTACGCAACAATCTCCAGCTAAATTAAGATCAAATCCTTCTAAGCATACACCTTCTAAAGGAAGATCTGTACAACCAGAATCCAAACTTTCTCCAGTTGAAGAGATAACTTCTTCAGCTACTCTTGCTTCCTCGGCTACTCTAGCTTCTTCAGCTACTCTAGCTTCTTCCGCTGCCGCTGCTTCTGGCATAGGGATATTATTTAAACTACTCACTATTGTTATTTTAGCTAATGACACCGCTTGCTTAAACTGCTTACAAATATCTTCATCTGTACAATATGCACGAATAACATGCCCCTTATGGCTTTGCATTGTAAATAAACCAGTTAGTGCTTTTGTAATATCAACTTTACATATTGGTTTAAACTCCGAAGTGTAACTGTGGGTTGAAGTAACGCATATTTTATTTTCTTCACTCATGATTTTATTTTCTCCTTTGTAAAAAATTAAAAGTGTTTCAGATCTGCCTAGTCTTTAAGCTAAGAAAAAGTATAAAGTTCTAGATTATAAATTTCAAGATATTATTTAATATGCCGAATGCTAGGAATAGCCAAAGAAATGTGATGTGCTGCCAGAGTATTAAATATTTGATTATTAATTTCACTAAGTATCAACCTACGATCCACTTCATATAAATTTACCCAAAAATTTAATTCATAATGAAGAAGATTATTATCAAAATCTAACAAAATAATTTGAGGCTTAGGAGTTATCAAAATATGTCTATTTTGTAATATTGCATTTAAAAGAATATCTTCTAATTTAAAATTAACCTTATCTTTACTATCAATTTTAAATTCTGTACTTAAGCGAACTCTACCGCCATTATTAGTCCAGTTAGTAAATCTCTCTTGCATCAGCTTACTATGAGGTATAAATATGTCTATATTAGTTTGAGTTCTCAATTGCACCATTCTTGCTTCAATGCTTTCCACTTTAGCAATTACATTATCAAACTCTATTATATCACCCACCTTAACTTTACTTTCTATTATTAAAACAATTCCACTAATAAAATTATTAAATAAATGTTGAGCTGATAAACCCACACTAATAACAACAGCCCCCCCTATGAAGGCAAAAATATTTAGAGGAACTCCTGCAATATCTAAAACTATTATTATAATTATTATTAAAAATAAATAATCTATTACCCTACCAACAATATTTCTAGAATTCTTATCTAAATCTATTAAATTAAACAATCTTCTTTTAAAAATAGCACTAGAATATCTTGCTACTCTAAGACCAAGAACCAAAGAAACTATAGCTATTACAATGTTAGCCAAAGTAATTATTTGATTATCTAAAGTAATTACTTTATAATTCCAAGCATGTGCAAAAGCATCGGTGATTTTAGAAAAAACATCAAGATCTGTTAAATTATCAACAGTATTTAAACCCATCAAATAGCACGGGTAAAATAACAAAATAGCAATTAATTTTAATTGTCTCATATTTACAGTTGACTTATTGTGTAAGAATTATTAGATTGTATCCAATTGTAGTTCATAATTAAAGGAATGTAAAGTGAAGCGTACGTATCAACCTAGTGTTAGAGTAAAGAAGAATCGCCACGGTTTCCGCGCTAGAATGGCCACAGTTGGTGGAAGAAAAGTGCTAAACAACCGTAGGAAAAAAGGTCGCAAGCGTCTTTGCGTTAGCTAGCTAAATAGTGGCTAGTTTAGACCTAAAAGAAATTTTTGATAAAGGCAATAAATTTGTTTCAAACAGTTTTATTGCCTTTTTTTTATTTTCACAAGAATCTTCAACAACCATCATTGCTAGTAAAAAAATTGGCAATGCTGTTAAGCGCAATCGTTCAAAGCGCAGGCTACGGGAATTACTTAGGGTTCATATTAAACCAAACACTCCTCCTATCAAATTAATTTTATTGGCTAGAGTTAATACCTCACCTCTTGCATTCCCTGCATTGCTTAAAGACTGCTCTAACTTAATAAACAAAATAAATAAAAGCCATGAAGCCTTTAATATTCCACCTTTTCAAAATATAGTCCACAAGCAGGAGCCGTAGGGCCAGAAGCCTTTCTGTCCTTAGCGGCCAAGGCCTTTGCCACATCTTCAACTTCCCACTTGCCTTTACCAACTAATACTAAAGTGCCCACTATATTACGCACCATATGGTGAAGAAAAGATGGAGCTCTGAGATTAAAAATAAATTTTTCACCTATTTTCTGAATATTAATTTCTTCAATAGTCCTTATTGGCGACAATGCTTGGCACTGCACAGCCCTAAAACTACTAAAATCATGCTGACCAATAAGTAAAGCAGCAGATTTCTGCATTTTTGTTAAATCAAGCTCATCTTTAACATGCCAAACCCTGTTTATATCTAATACACTTGGATAACGTCTATTTAGTATCACATATTGATAATTACGTCTTTTAGCAGAAAATCTTGCATGGAATTGATTATCAACAATTTCACAAGCAGTTAACATTACTTTATTGGGTTTTAAAAAATGGTTTATGGCCCTTAAAATAACATGCTCACAAAAATCTTTATCTAAATCAAAATGTGCTATTTGCGCTAAAGCATGCACTCCAGCATCTGTTCTTCCTGATCCATGTACTTTTACTTTTTCTTTAGAAAATTTCTCAATAGCTTCTTCTAAACATTGCTGCACTGAAAGCCCATTATTCTGATATTGCCAACCAGCTAGCTTAGTTCCATCATATTCTATAGTTATTTTATATCTTGGCATTGCATTTTATTATAAACCTCTCTCATACAAGCACTATAAAGTATCCATTAATTGATTCAATCAATTTATTATGGAATCAAAGCCAGAATACAAAGTACAAAAAGAAGTACAAATCTATGTAATATTATGTGCTTGTTTTGCTTCATTAATAATTATTGGCAATTTAACTTATCAAAAATTTGTTTCTTTAAATTTATTGTTTTTAAATTTCGAATTATCTTCAGGAGCGCTTTTTTATCCTTTTACTTTTTTGATAGCCGATTTAATTACTGAAATCTTTGGCAAGGATAAGGCTAGTTTTTGTGTTAAGTTAGGATTATCTCTTAACATATTTGCAGCTTTAACTATCGCTTTTATGGATTATTTGCCTGCAACTTCTTGGTCTAAACTTGATAATGTGTTATTTCATCAAGTATTTGGAATGTATGGCGCTGCTTTTCTAGCTTCAGCATTTGCTTGTTATTTTTCTCAGAATATAGATATCATTATTTATATAACTATAAAAAAACTTACCAAAGACAAGTATTTATGGTTAAGAAATAACATTATCACTTCTATAGCTTTATTAATTGATACTACTTTGGTTATTAGTGTTATGGCCTTATTTGGAGCGCTTCCTAATGAACAAAAATGGTCTTTAATATTTAATAGTTATCGTTTTAAGCTAATGATAACTTTTCTAAGCACTCCTTTATTTATGCTTTGGTTAAGTCTATAAGATGGTATATAAACCGCTCTTTAATTTAAATCTGATGAAAAGAGGTTATTTGGTTCCCCTTGCTCTTAACCTCGAAGCTACACCTTTTATTTTTTCTGGAGTTGCTCCCTGCCTAGTGTTTAATGCAGGCGATTCAAGCTCATCTATTAAATTATCACGTTCTTTCTTTTCTTGCGTTTTTTTATCTTCTTTAGATTCTGTAGGTTTAAAAACTCTACTCAGTATCTTTGCCACCCCTAATGCTGCTGTAGCGGCCACCAATCCCACAG
The DNA here is from genome assembly GCA_049653745.1 of Rickettsiales bacterium. GTDB lineage: Bacteria > Pseudomonadota > Alphaproteobacteria > Rickettsiales > CANDYO01 > CANDYO01. Next base: position 88,224 of record JBASGW010000031.1, on the reverse strand, counting down.
CGCCATAATTTAAGTAAGGATTACTCTCTGCTGGTGACTCAATCCTAGGGGTAGTAGAATTTGAGGGCATTGTTGTATTTAAATAAGTTTCATTCACAGCTGCGGGGGCAATTATATTGTTACTTCCAAGATTAAGATTCTGGGTAAGCTCTTTTAAAGCTATGGCTGCTTTTTCTTGTTCTTTTAAATTTTCAACAAAAGCATCCTGCCCCTTTTCAACAGCATCGTAACAACTTATATAATTGGGCTCGTGGCTCAAATGCCTTTGTACATAATCCAAAGCATTATCTCCTTGTCTATCAACCATGGTCGTATCAGCTTGCCTTTCTATTAAAAGATTTATTTCAGCTAAGTTTCCTTCTTTTGCTGCAAGCATCAGGGGTGTTTGCCCTTCTTTATTCTGAATATTTGGATCTACTTTAACTATATCCAAAGCATATTTTAGAAGCTCTGTATCACCCATATATGCAGCAATAGCTAAAACTGAATCACCTTCTACATTAGTTCTGGTGCTCTTCATTCCTTTATCTAACATAACTTGCCAAGCTACTATTTTTTCTTGGCTAGAAATATCTGGGCTTAATAAATCTCTAAATAATTTATTTTCTTCTGCTACTGTTACAATCATTATTCCTCCAACTATTTTAGCTTTATTCACTTAAAGCATTATTTACTATATCAAAATTTGTTATTTTTATTCTGTCAATGGTACTTTTAATATCACCTTTATGGCGAACATAACTAGAACTTGAATTTGCACTAGGAATATTGCTTTTTTGTTGATTATTGAATTTAGCTTCTCCTGTAGTGACAGAAACAGAATTAGTTATTTTCTCTGTTTGATTTGCTGAAGCTCTTTGCTCTTCTGATGAGGTATCTTGTTTAGCCTTGGCTTTTTGTTTCTCAGCTTTTTGTTTCTCAGCTTTTTGTTTCTCAGCTTTTCGTTTAGATCTAAATCCCTCTTCAGCGGCAGCCATCTCCTTATTACTAGGGTTATGAGTGTTTAGCTCCTCTGGCTTAGACGCGAACTCTTTCTGAGCTCTAGTATTGCTCTCTGCCGCGGACTTTTTCTCTGCTTCTATTTTCTCTTGACGCTTCCTCTCCTTTAACTCGGGTTCTTGCTTAACTTTAGCCACCGTCTCTGCCGCAGCTATCTCCTTATTACTAGGGTTATGAGTCTTTGGCTCTTCCGGCTTAGACGTAAACTCCTTCTGAGCTCTAGCCTTGCTCTCTGCCGCAGCCATCTCTTTCTCATCATAGGGATTATAAGTCTTTGGCTCTTCCGGCTTAGACGTAAACTCTTTGTTTGCCCTCGCTACCCCTTCTGCTAGTTTCTGCTCTTTAGGATCAGGAGATCCAACTTCTCCATTACTATTAAACTTATCTGTTTGCTGCTGCGGCACTGTTTTTTGAACTCTAGATTGTTCAATGGTGTTTTGCGCTTCTTCTGTAATCTCCTTAACTCTGATCTTTAGGTCATCCATACTTTTATTCAGTTCTGCTTGTTGTTTATTCAACTTAGCCTTTCTTTCTGCGGCAGCTTTTGCTTTAATATGCTTATCTAGAGTTCTTGAAAGCTTTTTTCCTTCTTTAGTTGTAGAAAAATGGTCTCTAACTTTTTCTAAATTAATTTTATTAAAATTAGTTTTAAGTTCAGGGTGTATTATAATTTTTAACTGTTTAAATTTTATTTGTTTTGGCTCTTCATTTAGTCCATAATCAAAATTCTTCATCAATCTTTGTTGAATATTTTTAGGCAAATCAGTCCAATCAATATCAATGTCATCTTCCTCATAAGAAGAGATCATATCTACATTTTCAACCTCAGCTCCCGCTGCTCTTTCGCTATTATCAGTTGCCCAGCAAGTAAAGCTAGAAATTAGGTTTAATAGTACTGCTATTTTTAAAATTTGATTTATTCTGTTGATTATTTGCATAAACTAAAACTCTATAACTTTATTTATAAATACGTTAAATTTGGTATCAGCTTTTATATCGCTGCCATCAACTCTAAATTTCTTTTTGCATGGTTGAGCCACTTCCATAGATAAATCAATATTTTTAATAAACTTAAGCCTAAGCCCAGCACCATAAGATTCTAAATGAGAAACGTTAGTATCTGCTTTTTCTCTATTCACATTGCCATAATCAGCAAATAAATATGGTTGAAGTTTACTTAAATAACTTTCTTCTATCATTTTAGAATATCTAAGCTCTATTGATCCGGCGGTCATTCTTCTTCCTTCTAGAGTTGCAAAATCATAACCTCGGCCAAAAACAGGGCCACCAAGTACTGCCTGTTCTGAATCAGGCATTATATCTTTAGAATAACTAGCCATAACATGAGCAAAAACACTATAATTTTCGGTAATTATTTGCTCTCTTTGATAACTAAAATTATATTTATTAAAATGATCTTTTGGCAATGGAGTTGTATCTAAATAATTTTTATTAGTACCTTTTAAGCCGTGAGTGAATGTAGTATTAACTAAATTACTTCCTGCTAATTTATCTTTAAATAAATATCTAAAACCCATCTCTCCTGTAGTATATTTAGAAACTATATATTTCTGAGAGGCATTGTTATCATTTACCTTATATTGAGTAGAAGTATGGTGATGAGTGCCTATTTCCATTTCTAAATCATTACTAGGATTTAGAAATAATTGTTGAATCAATGAAGTTTTAATCCCATTATTTTTTGTGTTTGGTGTTTTAACTGAATTTTTCAATGTGGCATTATCTTCAGCATGAGAAACCATAACATCAGCTTTTGTACCATACGTATTTAAAATATGATTATAACCAACACCTATGTCATTCAATCTTTCTGGATAATTAGTAGTTGCCCCATGAATCACTAACGAATCACTATCAGTAAAAGGAGTGTATTTTTCTCCTAATAAAGAAAATTGATATTTACCTAAATCATTAGATGATAAATTATCAGCACCAGCAAAGATAGAACCTTTTTTCTTTGAAGATAAAATAATTAAGTCCACTTCTATGTTTTCTTGCGCTGAACTACTTGTGACAGGAACTAAATCATAGGAAATTTCATAACCTGGAATTTTATTCATTAAGCCCAATATTCTTTGAGTTGTTGATTTACGGGCCGGAGTTTGTAGCTTTAATTTTTCTGCATATTCTTGCATTAATTTATTATCTTTTCCTTCGCCGATAATAATAACATTTGAGATAGTTGCCGGCTTTACCTTAATTATTAAGGCGCTAGCATTCATTGCATTATTATCAATTGAAATTTCTGGGATAAGATAGTCTTGTTTTATATAATGTTTAGTCAATGATATATTCAACTCCATCAACTTGTCTTCAGTGATTGTTGCTCCTACCAAATCACTTAAACCCAGAGTAGATAGATTTTCTAAATGGTTGTTAAAATATACTTGTATCTTTTTTGCAACAAATGACCTGATTATTTTATGATTATTATCCTTGGATTCTATTTTTTCAACCCGACTTTGTTTAGGGTAAGAATCTTTTAAGTTATAAGAGTTTTTTTGTTGAGAATAAACATTTAGTGCAGCTGTATAAGGCCTAGACTTAACAATGTCAGTGGCTGCACCAGGTGACGCAGTAAATGCCCCTATTGAAAAAACAACTAATAGTTTTAGCCTTGCATCCATAGTTTCTCTCTATTTTCTATATAAAAAATTAAAATTATTACTGTAAGGCTACAGAATATTTTTAATGATTTCAATTAAAAGTAGCAAACCCTGCAAATAAATTAAGAATTTATTTATACAAGGGAAATTTATAGATTAGAAACTTTTTGGTGGGTGATGAGGGGTTTGAACCCACGACCCGCTGATTAAGAGTCAGCTGCTCTACCAACTGAGCTAATCACCCGTAATATTTTTTAGATCATAGTAAGCTATAATCTTTCTAGCAAGGTAATTTTCGAATTACCATAACTTCTCTCCATAACCTGTTGGTAATGATCTGTTGAAAAAGCCAAATCTTCCCGTCTATCTTGTTCAATTAAAATTATAGCTTTTTCAGCCAACCAATCTTTTTCAATTAGAGATATTAAGGCCTTATCAGCAACTTTCTTAAAATATGGAGGATCAATAAAAACTAAATTAAATTTTTCTCTTGCTTGGGGCAAGTCTTCAGCGTTCGCTCTTAAAATTATAGATTTCTCTGTTTCGTTAACTTGATTTATATTAGCATAGGCTATTTTTAAATGCTGATTACTCCCATCAATAAACACCACTTTTGCTGCACCTCTTGAAAGAGCTTCAATCCCTAAAGCACCTGTGCCACAGCATAAATCTATAACATTAGAATCTTCAATTGCATTTAGATTTAGTAATATATTAAACATTGATTCTCTAGTTTTACTAGAAGTTGGCCTTATTCCTTTATCTGTAGGAGAAAGTAAACTTCTTCCTTTATGTTTGCCAGCTATTATTCTCATAAATTGTTAACTATCTCTCTAACTTTACTAATATCACTAAATTCATATGTTTTATCACCTATTATTTGATAATTTTCATGCCCTTTGCCGGCTATTAATAAATTATCACCCACTTGCAAATTCTTTATAGCAAATTCTATTGCCTCTTCTCTTCCTGGTATTTCTTTATAATTCTTACATCCCTTTATAATTTCTTGTCTAATTATATTAGGGTTTTCATTTCTAGGATTATCATCTGTAATAATTACTAAATCTGCAAATTCATCAGCTATTTTCCCCATTAAAGGACGTTTTTCTTTGTCTCTATTTCCGCCACAACCAAAAACAACTATCAATCTATTTTTAGTAACTGGCTTTAAAGTTTTTAAAGCATGAACTAAAGCATCAGGAGTGTGAGCATAATCAATAAATATATTTGATTCTCTATCCGTAGATACCAGCTCCATTCTTCCAGTAACTGCTTTTAATGATGGTAGCACTTGCATAATTTCATCAAGATTAACTTCACAAGCCATAAGCAAACCAATAGCGCAAGCTAAGTTATAAACTTGAAACTCTCCAACTAAATTTAATTTAGTCTGATAAAAAACTTTATTAATCTCCCAAGTAACTTTTTGAGATATTCCTTCATGTTCTATAGAATTAATTATAACATTGTTAGCACTTTCTTTTAGTCTATTTTTTCCATAACCAATAATTTTATGATTCTTCTTTTTACAGTAATTAGCAAGCCTCTCAAATTCTGGGATATCAGTATTAAGTACCGCATATCCCTCTTTCATTAAGCTAAATAATTTTTCTTTAGCTTGAAGATAATTTTCCATATTCTCATGATAATCTAGATGGTCTTGGCTCAAATTACTAAAGCCACAGGCAGAAAATTTCACTTGATCTATTCGATGTTGATCAATGCCATGGCTAGAACACTCCATTGCAACATAATCTATATTATTTTCAGCTATTTTTTGTAATAATGGATGAAGCTTCTCTGCAGGTAGAGTATTTATATTTGTAACTATTGTCTCTAACAAACCTAATACGCCCATTGTTCCTATAGATACTATTTTTTTATTTAGCTCTAGAAGAATTTCACGAACAAAATGCACTATTGAGGTTTTCCCATTAGTGCCAGTAACTCCCATAATATATTTTGATTGCTTAGGATAAAGAAGCTGAGATAATTCACTTAGTGCACTTCTCGCATCTAAAACTTTGAAATATTCTACCCCCTCTACTTTCTCTATGTCATCTTGATGAACAATTACTTTGGCTCCATTAGCAATTGCCGCACTTATATAATCATGACCATTTTGCATATTCCCCTTGATTGCCACAAAAATATATCCAGGCTCTATTGCTCTTGAATCTACACTAATTCCAGAAACTTCTTTAAGATTTATCTTCATCAACTTGACCGTTATTAAAGTTAGGCGTATATTTCTTCTAACTCACTATATAAAAAATAAGCTATAATGAAAATTAAAATTCTTTCTAATACCATAATTAATCGTATTGCCGCAGGAGAAGTGGTAGAAAGACCTGCATCAGCCATCAAAGAATTGGTAGAAAATGCCATTGATGCTAAAGCAACTAAAATTGAAGTTATTGTTGAAAATGCTGGTCGTAATTTAATTACAATTATTGATAATGGCATAGGAATGAGCAAAGAAGAACTAGCTCTTGCCGTTGATCGCCATACAACTTCTAAATTACCAAATGAAGATATTAATGAAATAGCTTTTTTTGGATTTAGAGGTGAAGCTCTTCCCTCTATCGCTTCAGTTAGCAGAATGACTATAATTTCTCGCTCAAAAGAACAGCCTTCCGAATGCGCTTGGAGCTTAACAATTAATGGAGGAGAAAAAGAAGAAATTTCTCCGGCTTCTTTATCAGAAGGAACTAAAATTCAAGTAAGAGATTTATTTTTTGCAACTCCTGCTCGTTTGAAATTTCTTAAAACTGAAAAAACTGAAGTTCATTATATACTAGATTGTTTACAAAAAATTGCTCTAGCTAATCCTGAGGTTGCACTTACATTCACTAGCGATGGCAAAGAAATTTTTAATTTTAAATCCTGTTTGGGAGAAGATGCGTTATATAACCGCTTAGATGACTTAATTGCAAAAGGGTTTAAGGAAAATTTTACTTATATTCAAGCAACTGATCAAGAAAACAAACTTCAAGGTTATATTAGCCTTCCCACTTATAATAGCGGTAGCAGCAGCGAACAATTTTTCTTTATTAATAAAAGACCTATAAAAGATAAATTATTATCTATGGCTGTTAAAATAGCTTATCAAGACTTTATTCCTCATGGTCGCTATCCTAATGTTTATTTATTTTTAGAAATAGACTCAGCTTTTGTTGATGTTAATGTTCATCCAGCAAAATCCGAAGTAAGATTTAAAGATGGAAACGCCCTTAGAAATTTAGTTATTAGCGCCATAAAGCAAGGTATTAGAAATATTGGCAATCAAGCCTCTGAACATTTATCTTCATCCGCGTTAAACTCTTTTATTCCTCAAGATACTAGAGTTAAAGAGAATATTATTTCTTTAGAAGAGAGAGAAGCATATAAATATACTCCACCTGTAACACGCCCTAGCTTTACGAGGCCCACTTCTGCTCAAATTGAGCAAGCGCAACAGCTTTTTACTCCAATGGCTCCAATGGTGAAAGCCATGCCAGAACATTTTGATAACAATCAAATAACCTTTCCTTTAGGAAGCGCTTGTGGTCAAATTCATAACACTTATATTATTTCTCAAACCCAAGAGGGAATGATTTTAATAGATCAACATGCAGCTCATGAAAGAATTTTCTATGAACGCTTAAAAGAACAAATAATAAATAAGCAAATAAAAACTCAGCGATTACTTATACCTGAAATTATTGAATTACCAGAGCATATTTTAGAAATATTTCTAGAACAAAAGCAAGAATTTAGTGGTTTTGGATTACACTTTGAATCTTTTGGTGCAAAAGCTATATCTGTTACTGAACTGCCAGCTTTGCTAAAATGCGTTGATGTAAAAAAACTTATTCTAGATATCGTTGATGATTTAAAAGAATATACTCAGCAAGTTTCTTTAGAGAAAAAAATTAATCATTATTTAGCTACCTTTGCTTGTCATCATAGTATTAGAGCAGGAAGAAATTTAGATATTAAAGAGATGAATGCCTTATTGCGAGAGATGGAACAATGTGACCATTCTGGCCAATGTAATCACGGCAGACCCACCTACATTAAGCTAAACATGAAAGATATAGAAAGGCTATTTGAGAGAACTTAAAGTCTTGAAATTTAACTTATGCTAGTAATTTTTCAACTTTAATTGCTATAAATAAAGTGAATAATTTTTGAAAAAACTGACTATAAACTCATACAGCAACATTCCTTTGAATCTTCTCCATCTGGTTGTTTTATATTGCCTTGGGCTATAACCTGGTAAATAATTTCTAAATGACAATAAGTTCAATTATTTTTTAAAGACTATTATTAGATTTCTTCTGGAGAACAACAATAACCATAGGTATTTTCTCCGATATATAATGTAGAAGCCAACGTGTATCCTTCATTGCATGGAGTATCAGCACTATAGTCACCCCATATTGATTTACCAATAAATTTACCACCTTTATCATTACAATCATTAAGAACATAATCTTCATTACAAGTATATTGAGCTATTTTATTATTGTTTGTATCCAAAGCTATATAAACCCTACTATTAATAGCTTCTAAGTATTCAAATGCTTCATCAAGATTTTTTTCAGTAAATTGTTTAATTACAAAACTCATGTTATGATCTCTATATTATATATTAAAAAATTATCTCTAATGTAGTTACTTTTCATAACTAAAGCATAATATAAATCAACAATTGATATTAGTAAAGCATTAATTTGTTAACGCCTTGCTAAATTCTAATACGTCAACCTGCTTGGCATTCTCGATGCAAGCAGATATTTTCTGAAGTTAAAAAGCGCGTCACTTTCGTTTTTCCCCACAGTATTATAGCAGGCAAAATTTAGATATTAAAGAGATGAATGCCTTATTGCGAGAGATAGAACAATGTGACCATTCTGACCAATGTAATCACGGCAGACCCACCTACATTAAGCTAAACATGAAAGATATAGAAAGACTGTTTGAGAGAACTTAATTTTCTAGAATTATTTTTGTTATAGTAAGATAATATGCTTTACTCTGGATTTTATTATCTAAATAATTTGCTTTGCGTATATCATTTTTAGCTATCTCTAAAGACCCTAATTGATGAAACACTAGAGCTCTATTTAAATAGAGCTTAGCCGCCTCTATATGATAATTTAAATGATGCCAGCGAATCTGTTCAATAATTTTTCCCAATATGATTTCTTCTTGGTTTTTTTGATAATCTAAATAATCTTGCCAATATCCTAGAGCTTTAGCTTCAGCTACTTCATTTTCTTCAGTAGCAAAAAAAAGATATCCTAAAAAATTTTCGTAGACTCTTTTATATTCCTTAACATTCTGATTATTATCTATAGATATTGCTTTAGCTTCTAAATTAAGCGGATCTTGAAACAAAGCGGCCTTCAGCTGTTCCTCAGCTTGTTCTAATCTTTGTTGTTTTAAAAGAGCCTTAGCTAGTTGTAGATGAAAATAAGATTGCTCAAAATGAAAATAACTATGAAATTTTTCAACTTTAGCCGTAGCAATTTTTAACCAAGCAAGCCGTTTTTCACTATTGAGTTCCTTCAAAGCCAAATTATTTAAGTAATCAATGCTATTTTGATTATTTTTAAATCTATGTTTATCCAATAATAAAATTTTATTGATGTCTAGTTCTAGTAATTTCATATCAAATATTGTCAAACTTTATATAATGTTATATTTATATATTAAATGATTTTAACTTAAATAAGGCTTTTATGTCTATAAAAACTAGATTTGCTCCTAGCCCTACAGGAATGTTACATGTTGGCAATGTTCGCACTGCTTTAATTAATTGGCTTTTTACTAAAGCTAATAACGGAACTTTTATGCTTCGTATGGATGATACCGACCTAGTTCGTTCTAAAGCAGAGTATGAAACAGCTATAAAAAATGATTTACAGTGGCTTGGCCTTAATTGGGATGAGTTTGCAAAACAATCAGAAAGACTTGGTCGTTATCAAGAAATAAAAAATCAGTTAATTGCTGATGGTAGATTATATCAATGCTATGAAACTCAAGTTGAACTAGACATGAAGCGTAAAATGCTACTTAGCAGAGGGCTTCCTCCTATTTATGATAGAGCTGGTTTAAAATTAACTAGAGAAGAGCATGAAGCATTTTTAAAAGAAGGAAGAAAACCTCATTATAGGTTCTTACTAGCTGATGAAGTAATAGAATGGAATGATTTAATTAGAGGTAGCATCCAGTTTCAAGCTAAAAATTTAAGTGACCCTATAGTTATCCGCGAAGATGGCTCAATGACTTATATTTTATGTTCTGCTGCAGATGATATTGATTTTAATATTACTCATATCCTTAGGGGTGAAGATCATATCAGTAATACCGCTATTGGCATTCAAATTACCAAAGCTTTGGGCAAAATTCCTCCACAAATTGGACATACATCCTTACTCCAAAGCAAGAGTGGAGAAATCTCTAAACGTCTTGGAGGATTTGATATTCATTCTTTAAGAGAGGAATTTATAGAGCCAATGGCTATCAACTCATTGCTTGCTAAAATGGGCTCTTCAGACTCTATAGAAATTTCCACTAGCTTAGAACAATTAATTAGTGAATTTGATTTGAGTAAATATAGTTCTTCTGCCGTAAATTATGACTTAAATGAACTATATCAATTAAATCATAAACTTATAAATAACTTAAGTTATGATCAGATAAAGCCCAGTTTTGCTAGATTAGATCATGAAATTTCCAAAGAATTTTGGGAAGCGGTTTGTGGTAATTTGAATACCATTGTAGAAGCCGTAACTTGGTGGAAAGTTTGTTATCAAGATGTTCCAGGAAAAATTGCTCCTGAAGACATTGATTTTATTAAAAAAGCTTCTACATTGCTACCCGATGGGATATGGGATTTAACCACTTGGAACACTTGGACCATGACCATAAAAGAAGCAACTGGTAGATCAGGTAAAAATTTATTTATGCCTCTTAGATTAGCACTGACAGGAGAAAATGAAGGTCCTGAAATAAAGAAAATATTACCATTAATTGGAAAAGATAGAGTTTCAAGAAGGTTAAATGACTTATTTATTTAAACTCCTATTAATTTTTGGCTCTATAACTTTATGTTCTGTATTATGCATAGCAACTAACAACAGCTCTATCTTGGCCTCTACTACAAAAGAAAAATATTTTGGCGATGATCAGACCAAACCCTCTGTGAATATTACATATCATAAAGAATTAGCTAATATTTCCATTTATCTTAATAGCTTTGATACTTTCTCTGCTGGGTTTAAACAATCTACAAGAGATGGTAGAATTCGTTATGGAAAAATATTTATCAGCAAACCGGATAAAATCCGTTGTGAATATTTAGCACCCTCTCCAATGCTGCTGTTATTGAAAGAAAACAGAGTTATCTTCTATGATTATGATTTAGATGAAACAAGCTATGCTAACTCTGACATTGAATCAATCCAATTACTTTCTCGTAAGAATTTAAATTTAAAAGATGTCAATGTTGTTGAAGTATCTAAAGACAGTCATTTCATTGAAGTAACTATAAAAGAGCATATTAAACAATCTAGAGAAATTTTACTTCTAACTCTAAAATTTTCTTATCCAAAAATAGAACTAAAACAAATAACTGTAACAACCCAAGAAAGCGATATAGATCTTATTCTTGATAAAATTGTATATAATAAAACATTTGGAAAGGAGTTATTTATTTTTAATCGCGACTTTTTGCGTAAAAATAAATAAATTTAATCTGTTTTTAATTAAAAACATTTGATCTGCTTGCTTTTAGTTTTTCAATATGGTAAAAGCTATACCTTCAATTAATGTTTAATTAGAATATGCGGGTGTGGCGGAATTGGTAGACGCGCTAGACTTAGAATCTAGTAACGAGAGTTGTGGGGGTTCAAGTCCCTCCATCCGCACCAAAATCTACAAAATCTATTTTTAAAGGCAGTGGATATTATGAGTTTAGATATTTTTAAAGCAAATCATCAACTAACTATTAACTTTTCTAATGATGATGGTTCTACTATCGAAAATAACGCTACTATAAACTCCTCCATTAACGAAGAAGATAAAAATGTCTTTAGCGTTAATGTAACTTCTGACGCTTTAAATAAGATTAAAGATTTTAAATTAGCCTTTATTGCTAAAAATACTAACCTAAAAGGCTTTAGAGCAGGAAAAGCTCCAATCAATATGGTTTGGAAGCAGCATCAGTCTGAGCTAACTAAAGAAATTTTAAACGAAACTATTAACTCTTCTGTACAAAATGCTGTAAATCAAATTGGAAGAGAATTAGCTATTTCTCCTAAAATAGATCTAAAACATTTTAGTCTTGAAAAAGGGCTTGAGTTTGAAGTAACTTTAATTTTAATGCCTAAATTTGATTTACCTGATTTGTCTAAATTAGAGATTGAAACACCAGCTTATGAAATATCAGATGCTGATATTTCTGAGAAAGCAAAAGCTTTAATGCAAAATCATAAGAATTATAGCAAAGCTGAAGCAAAGCATAGTTCTCAAAAAGGCGACAAAGTAATTATAGATTTTGAAGGTAAAATAGATGGAGTGGCATTCCCTGGAGGAACATCTAAAAATCACACTCTTGAGTTAGGTAGTAAAAGTTTTATTGATAATTTTGAAGATCAACTTTTAAAACATAAAGCTGGTGATAAAGTGCTTGTTAAAGTTACTTTCCCTAAAGATTATCATGAAAAAAATTATGCAGGTAAAGCAGCTGAATTTGATGTTACCATCAATGAAATTCACACAGCTTCAACCTTATCTTCTGACGAAGAATTTGCTAAGGCCGTTGGTTTTCCTTCAGTTGAAGAATTGAATAAAAGAATCAAAGAAGGTTTAGAAAAAGAATGTTCTGAAAAGAGTTTAGTTCGTATAAAAACTAAATTATTTGATAAACTAGATTCAGTTTGTAAATTCAACATACCTCAAATGATGCTCGACGAAGAATTTAATCATTTATGGAAAAATGTTGAAGAAATGATTAAAAATAAATCTGAAGAAATTGATAAACCAGAAGCAGAACTAAGAGAAGAATATACTAAATTAGCTAACCGTCGTGTTAAGCTTGGCATACTTCTATCTCAGATGGCTAAAGAATATAATATAAAAATAGAACAACAAGATTTAATAGAAGTAATTCGCGCTCAAGCAATGGCAAATCCTGCTGCTTCTCAAGCAATTATTGAGTATTATACCAAGAACCCAAATGCTGTTGAAAGCTTAAGAGGGCCGGTTCTTGAAGAAAAAGTTGTAAAACATTTACTCAAATCAATAAAAACTATAGATAAAGCTATCAAGGTAAAAGATTTACTAACCTTAGATGAAATATAAGATATAAAGCTATAGCTTATGCTAGCCATACGACAAACCTTGTAACTATTATTTTAGGATGATTATGTCTGAACATATAAGAACTGCTATGAATTTAGTTCCTATGGTCGTGGAACAATCCAGCCGCGGCGAAAGAGCTTATGATATTTTTTCAAGACTTTTAAAAGAAAGAATCATTTTTATAAATGGTCAAGTTGACGATAATATGTCTTCTTTGGTTGTTGCTCAATTATTGTTCCTAGAAGCTGAAAATCCTGATAAAGACATAGCTATGTATATTAATTCACCTGGTGGGGTAGTAACTTCAGCCTTAGCCATGTATGATACCATGCAATATATTAAGCCTAAAGTATCAACTATTTGCATAGGACAAGCTTGTTCTTGTGGATCTTTATTATTGGCTGCTGGGGAAGCTGGAATGCGCTATTCTTTGCCTAATTCTAGAATTATGATTCATCAAGTTCTGGGTGGATTTAGAGGCCAAGCTACCGATGCTGAGATTCATTTAAAAGAAATGCTTGATATAAAACATAAATTAAACAATATTTATGCTCACCATACAGGTAAAGAACTCTCTGTGGTGGAACAATCAATGGAACGTGATAACTTTATGTCTCCACAAGCAGCTAAAGATTTTGGCCTTATTGATGAAATTATTAGTAAGCGTGAAGCACCAAAGCTGAAATAAATTATGAGCTGGTTAAGCAAATTAAAAATAGGTCTTGCTAAAACCTCCTCCAAAATTGCAACCGGCATTGATAACATCTTCAATAAACGCAAGCTAGACCAACAAACAGCTGAAGAATTAGAAGATTTGCTTATTAGCGCTGATATGGGCGTAGAGCTTTCAGCCCATTTGGTTAAAGAGTTAGTTGCTAAAAATCGTTTCGAAAAAGAAGTTACCGAAGAACAAATTAAAATTACCCTTGCACAGATAATAGCTGATATTTTAACTCCCCTAACAGGCAAAGAAATAGATTTCTCCACTAAACCAAAAATTTTGATAATGTGTGGAGTTAACGGCAATGGAAAAACAACCAGTATTGCTAAATTAGCTCATTATTATCAACAACAAGGAAAGTCTATAATGCTTGCAGCTTGTGATACTTTTAGAGCCGCTGCAGTTGATCAACTTGAAGTTTGGGCAAAGCGTCTTAACTTACCCATTATTACTGGATCTCATAACGCAGACCCTGCTAGCGTTGCCTTTAAAGCTGTAAAAGAAGCAATAGATAGCAATGTAGATTTACTTTTATTAGATACTGCTGGAAGACTTCATAATAAAGACCACTTAATGGCTGAGCTAGCCAAAATAATTAAAGTTGTAGAAAAAATTGATAGCGCTATAAAACCTGAAATTATAATGGTCCTTGATGCCACCACCGGTCAAAATGCTTTAACTCAATTGGAAAAGTTCCAGGCTATAACTAAAATTGATGGTTTAATCGTTACCAAACTAGATGGTACTGCTAAGGGTGGAATTATTGTAGCCATAGCACGTAAATATAAAATCCCTCTTTTTGCCATTGGGGTTGGCGAAGGGATAGATGATTTACGCCCCTTCTCTGCTAAAGAATTTGCAGAAAATTTGCTTTAATATTTATTGAACTTACTAAGCAATATAATTATCTTAAGAAAATTAACCATCAATTAAACTGATTGCAGCTTGTCTAGCTGTTTCAGTAACATTTATTCCAGCTAACATTCTAGCTATCTCTTCAACCCTTTCTTCTCTATTTAAATCTTTAACTTTAGTTTGAGTTGTTTTATCAGTTATTTTTTCTACTAATAAATGCTGATCTGCTTTTGCGGTCACTTGAGGCTGGTGAGAGATGGTAATAATTTGATTATTTTCAGCTAACTTTTTCATTCTATTGCCAATAGTTTGAGCCACAGCGCCTCCTGTTCCAGTATCAATTTCATCAAAAATAATAGTATTTTTCTGATTACTTTGAGCTAAAGCCACTTTAAAAGCTAGCATTATTCTTGATAGTTCTCCACCAGAGGCAACTTCATTAACTTGAGCAAAATTAAATCCTTGATTGGTTCTAATTAAAAACTTGGCCTGATCAATGCCTTTTATCCCTATAGGACGAATGGCATCTTTAGTTAACTCTATTTTAAAATCTACTTGTTCTAGTTTTAATAATTTTAATTCTTCTAATATCTTAGTCTCTAAATATTTTGCTGATTGCTTTCTCATATTTGAGAGTTTTTCAGCTATATTGAAATATTCTTTTAATAGCTTTTCTTTTTCTATCGTTTTAGAATCAATCAACTCATTTATACTTTCTAATTTTTGTAATTTACTTTGCTGTTCTTGACTGATATTTAAAAGCTGCTCAGAAGTGCAACGATATTTTCTGGCTAATTCTTTAATTTTAGACAAACGCTCTTCAATATTTTCAATATTATCTTCTAAGCCAATTTCTCTTAGCTTTTTATCTGCAGCGCTTTCTAATTCATTAATACAAGAAAGTGTTTTTTCTATTTTCTCTTCTAGTTCTTGAGCAAGATCTAACTTAATTATTTCTCTTTGAATTCTTATTAATTTAGAAATTACCTTATCTTGTTCTGAAAAAATAGTTGATAATTCTTGGATAACATTAGTTATTTTTATTTTATCATTAAATAATTTTTTCTTTTCTATTAAGTCAGTTTCTTCATTTTCTTTTAA
This sequence comes from Rickettsiales bacterium, assembly GCA_049653745.1. GTDB lineage: Bacteria > Pseudomonadota > Alphaproteobacteria > Rickettsiales > CANDYO01 > CANDYO01. Next base: position 72,564 of record JBASGW010000031.1, on the reverse strand, counting down.
ATCTAAAGCATTAATTTCCTTAAAGCTATGTTCTATATAATCTTTATCTTTCTCCAATTCACTTTTTTCTTGGATTATTTCTTCAATTTCTAAAGATAATTTAGTTATTCCTTGATAAAGATTAGCAACGCTTGTTCGAAGAGAATTATCAGAATTAAACTGATCTATAATATTTAAGCTATTACTTTGATTAAAGGCTTCTAGTTGCTTATGTTGTGAATGAAACTCTACTAATTCATTGCTAAGTTTTTTTAAAAAGTTGAGAGTTACTGGCACATCATTAACAAAAACTTTATTTTTATTTCCAGGGCCTAAAATTCTTCTTAAAATTATAGATCCTTGATCTAACTCAATATCATTTTCATTTAAAATTTCATTTATTAAATCATGATTATTATTTAGTTCAAATTGTGCAATCACCGAAGACTCTTTTTCAGCTTCAAGGTTATCTACCTTCTCTCCAAGGACAAATCTTAAAGCTTTGATCAACATAGACTTTCCAGCTCCTGTTTCACCAGTAATAGCTGTAAAATCTCCATTAAAAGATACTTCTTGATTTTTAAAGAGCAAAAAATTATTTATTTTGAGAAGTTGTAGCATTCTTTTCCATTAATAACTGATAACTATATTTATACCATTTGCTTTCTGGATAATTATTTCCTAGAACTGCCGCATATTTTTTTGCTTCATCTTTAACTCCTAAAGTATTATAGCAAACCGTTAAGCGGTACAAAGCTTCTTCAATATGTGAAGTAGTTTGATATTGTTCAACAACTATTTTAAATCTATTGATAGAAGCTATCAGATCGCCTTTCTTTAGATAGAATCTACCCACTTCCATCTCTTTTCCTGCTAAATGATCAAGAACTAAATTAAGTTTAAATCTAGCATCGCGTGAATATTCACTATCAGGAAATTTATTTATAAGCTCGGTTAGAGCATCTTTAGCTTTTTCTGTTATCAATTGATCTAAATTTATACTAACAATTTCATCATAATAGCAAAGAGCCCTTAGGTAATAGGCATATTCTATGCTCTTTTCTCCTGGGTATAAAATTATATAATCGTCAAGTGCTGCTATTGCATATTCAAATTTAGCTGTTCTATAGTAAGCATAGCTTTCCATTAATTGAGAATTTGCTGCTAATGGTGAATAAGGATACTCTTGATTTATTCTTTCAAAGTATTTTACAGAGGATTTAAATTCTTGCTTTTTAAGCAGCTTCATTCCTTCACTATATAGTTGTTCTGGTGTTAACTTTGCCAATGTATCTTCTTTATCTTTAGCGCAAGCTAAAATAAAAAAACAAGCATAGGTTATTAGGGTTATTTTTTTTAATAATTTCATAAAATTCTCTTTTTAGTTATGCCATATTGGTTCTTTTATTTTTTTAAGAAACTCCTCATGTGCAGATAATTCTTCTTCTGTACAACTATAGTTTCTAGATTTTCTATAAGTTTTATTAGTAACATTTATATTACTAATAATTTCAAGATCTTTTTTAGTTTCTGTTTTTATTAGTAAATGATCTTCACAGAGATATCGATAAACTTCATATAATAACTCTACATCAATTAGAGCTCCATGTTTATCTCTTTTATCTAAATTTACTTTAAATCTTTTGCATAACGCATCTAAACTTGCTGGAGATCCTGGATATTTTTTTCTAGCTATATCTAAAGTGTCAATTACATTTTCAAACTTAATAGTTGGCAATCCTGAGGCTTTTAATTCATAATTTAAAAAACCAACATCAAATTTAGCATTATGGATAACTAATTTTGCACCTTCAATAAAATTAACAAATATTTCGGATATTTGAGGAAAAGTTTTTTTATCTAACAAAAACTCTGTAGCAATTCCGTGGATTTTATAAGCTTCCATGGGAACGTCTCTTAAAGGGTTTACATAATGATGAAACACCTCTCCCGTTTTTACTCCATTTATCACTTCCATTCCACAAATTTCTATTAATTTATGGCCATTTTCAGGTCTTAATCCTGTTGTTTCAGTATCTAAAATAATTTCTCTTTTTATCATATTAATTCTTTTTCTAAAATTTGTTTTAACTGTTGTTCAGTATAATCATAAGAAATATCAGTATAAACCAAATAATCTGTCAATTGAGCTTTGCTTTTACTAGGTAATTGTTTCTTCATTATAAAGCTTAATCTTTCATTATTAATATTTTTACGTCTTAATGCTCTTTGAATTTGAATTTTTTCACTACAATATGTAGTAATAATTTTGTTGCAATAAGATTGGTGACCTCTTTCAAAAAGAAGCGGTATTTCCAATAAAACTATCTTTTTATCTTTGTTATTATTTATGAATTCTTGCATCTTTTTTTCAACCAAAGGATGGAGAATCTCTTCTAATTTTTTAAGAGCGCTTTCATTTTTAAATACAATTTTAGATAAATTATGTTTATCAATTTGATTATTTTTTATAGAAATAGATAGATCAATAACTTCACTTATTTGTTCTATAACTTCCCTTTCTTTTAGCAAATTCCCCACTTCTATATCCGAAGAAAAAACTTCTATCTGTTTTTTTCTAAAAAAAAGCGCTACAAAACTTTTTCCTGTAGCTATTGATCCTGTTAAACCTAATATTTTCATACTAAACCATTCGATATTTTTTCTTGTCGTAGTTTAAACATTGTAATGATATTAGCAGCTATTTCTTCTACAGATTTTCTTGTAACATCCATAACTGGCCAATTATTTTTTTGATATAACTTTTTGGCCTCTAAAATTTCTTCTTCAACTAATTCTATATCAATATAGTTATAATTTCTAACTTCGTTTAAATTTACCAATCTACTTTTTCTAATTTCAATTAATCTTCCTGTATTAATCAATAAGCCCACAATCAAAGTTGAAGGATTTTCTAAGTTATTTAAAACTTCAGGAAGATTTTGTCCTAATACAAAAGGTATATTTGCTGTTTTATAACCTCTATAAGCTAAATAAATTGAAGTTGGAGATTTTGAAGTTCTTGAAGGACCTATTAATATTATATCAGCTTTGTTTAAATCGAAGTGAGATTGACCATCGTCATGAGTTAAAGCAAAATTTATTGCACTCATTCTTTTAAAATAATCCTCATCCATAGAATGCTGTCTTCCTGGCTGATTAGTTACTTTAACTTCTAAATAATTAGCTAAGGAATTAACAACTTCTGATAGAACCGGTATTGATAATACGTGGAACTTTGCACAAATTTCTAGTAAATAATTCCTTAATTCTTCATTTACTAGAGTGAACATAACAATTCCATGTTCTCTTTCTATCTCTTTTGCTAATTTATCTATTTGCCCTTTGGTTCTAACTAAAGACCATAGATGCTCTTCTATTAACAATCCATCGAAATGAGCTAAAGCCGATCTTGCAACACTTAAAACAGTCTCTCCTGTGGAATCAGATACTAGATATACATGTATTTTTTTATTCATTTTTTTCTCTTGTGGATAAATCTCTGTATAAGTATGTGCACTATAATCTGTATAATTTAATTTTTAATATAATCAGTAATTTACTAAGTTAGTATAATAGATAAATACACATGTTGATATTAAATTTATATACTTGTGGTTAATGTTTATATTTTTCTTAATTCTATTTCCAAATAGCATTATAATCTAGATCTTTCATTTTAAATTTGTTACAAATAAATGTGGATAACTAGGTGGATATAATTTAATCCACATTATACAGAAGAATATCTACTACTATTATCTATTTATTATAAATATAATATTAAATGTAAGTGATGAAAACATTATTAGAATTGCTAAATAAATCTAAAAAAAATACCCATATTCCTATATGGTTAATGCGACAAGCAGGTAGATATTTACCTGAATATCAAGAACTCCGAAAGCAAAATAGTAATTTTTTGAATTTTTGCTACGAACCTAATTTTGCTTGTGAAGCAACTCTACAACCAATAAAAAGATTCAAATTTTTAGACGCTGCAATAATTTTTTCAGATATTTTAGTAATTCCAGATAGTATGGGAATAAATTTAAGATTTGAAGAAAATCAAGGTCCTATATTAGATCCAGTTAGTAACTTAGAACAATTTAATAAAATTTTAGAAAATAAAAATTTAAAAAAATTAGAAAAAGTATATCAAGCAATAAAGAATACTAAAGAAAAACTACCTAATGAAGTAGCTTTAATTGGTTTTGCAGGAGCTCCATGGACTATTGCTTCTTATATAGTTGAAGGAAAATTATCTAAAGATTTCTTTAAAATTAAATCAACATATTATAATGATAGACTATTTATCGATAGTTTAATTGAATGTCTTATTGAGCAAATCTCTAATCATCTTATTAACCAAGCTAAGGCTGGAGCGGAGATATTACAATTATTTGATAGTTGGGCCGGTGTGCTTATTGAAGAAGATTATGAACAATTGGTTATTAAACCAAATCAAAAAATTATAGAAAATGTAAGAAAAGCAATTCCAAATATTCCTATTATTTGCTTTCCAAGGATGAGCGGGTTACAATATGAAAAATTTTGTGATCAAGTTGATTGCGATGCAATTAGTGTAGATCAATATATGCCACTATCCTGGATTAAAAATCATAGTAATGGAAAAATAATTCAGGGTAATTTAGATCCATTAGTATTGTTAAGTGAATCACAGGATTTTATAAAAAATAGAATAGATAAAGTTTTAGAAAATATAGATCATCAAAGATTTATTTTTAATTTAGGCCATGGAGTGGTTCCTAAAACACCAGTAAAAAATGTGGAATTTTTAGTTAATTATATTAAAGAGTTTAAAATTGAATAATAAAAAAATAGCTGTAGTTTTAATGAATTTAGGTGGTCCTGATAAACTATCTTCAGTTAAAGGATTTCTTTTTAATTTATTTAATGATCCAAACATCATTACATTGCCAAATCCTTTTCGTTGGATAATAGCCAAAATAATTTCTTTTAAGAGAGAAAAAAAAGCTCAGGGAATTTATGCTAGAATGGGAAACTCATCTACAATATTACCAATATCTAAAAGCCAAGCGAAATCTTTAGAAAAAGAATTAAATAAAGAGAAAGAACAAGAATTTAAAGTTTTTGTTTCTATGCGTTATTGGCATCCATTTGCTCAAGAAACTATAAAAGAAATTGAAGAATTTTCTCCAGAAGAAATTCTGCTTTTACCTCTTTATCCTCAATTTTCAACCACAACTACCAAATCTTCATTAGATGAATTTAGTACTTTAATTAAAGATACTTCTTTAAAAAATAAAAAGTTAAAGGCTGTATGCTGTTATTATAGCGATCCAAATTTTATTGAAGCACATGTTGAATTGATAAAGAATAAATTAAATAATATTGAAGGTAATTATAGAATATTATTTTCTGCGCATGGATTACCAGAAAAAATTATTGAAAAAGGAGATCCTTATCAATGGCAGATAGAAGAAACTTGCAATAGCTTAGTTAAGGAATTAAATATAGATAATTTAGATTATGTTGTTTGTTACCAAAGTAGAGTTGGGCCTTTAAAATGGATTACACCAAATACGGAAGATGAAATTATAAAAGCTGCCGAAGAAAATATTTCAATTATTGTTATTCCAGTTGCCTTTGTTTCAGATCATTCAGAAACCTTAGTTGAGTTGGATATAGAATATAAAGAGTTATTCACCCAAATTTGTGATAAATCTTATATTAGAGTAGAGAGCTTAAATTTAAATAATAATTTTATAAAAGCCTTAGCAAGACAAACAAAATTAATGTTAAATAATGAAAATTCTATAAATAAAGATAATTTAATTATATTTAGTGAAAAAAAATGCACTAGAAATTTTAATAATTGCTTTTGTAAAATTTAAAGGAGAGTAAATTATGGAAGAATATTATCTTTGGATAAAGTCTTTTCATTTAATCTTTGTTATTAGCTGGATGGCTGGTTTATTTTATTTACCAAGGCTGTATGTTTATCATTGTCAAGTACCTAAGGGTGGAGATCAAGATAAACTATTTCAAATAATGGAAAAAAGATTATTAAAATTTATAATGAACCCAGCAATGATTATTAGCGTTGTATTAGGGTTTTTATTGGCAAAGATGTATGGCTTTAAGAATTTAGGTACTTGGTTCCATATTAAGATGACTTTGGCTCTAGTTTTGATATATTTTCATCATTTTTTAGGAAGAAGAAGAAAAGACTTTGAAAAAGGCTTAAATACCTATAGTTCTAATTTTTATAAAATCATTAATGAAATACCAACGGTTTTAATGATAATTATGGTTATTTTAGTTATAGTTAAGCCTTTTCAGTAAAAGGATCTACTTAAATTCAGCAATTTTTTGGATGATATCGTCAACTATTAACATGTGAGGTCCATCACCGCTATTAACAGCGATATGTGCTTCAGCATATATTGGATATCTCTCTTCAATAAGCTGCTCCACTAAATCAGCTTTATTTCCAGTTTTTAAGGTAGGTCTAGTGTTTCTTCTAGAAACGCGTTCAAGAATTGTGTCATAATCAGCTCTAAGCCAAATAGATATGGATTTTTCTTTTATTAAGTTGCGATTGATAGGATCAATAAAAGCACTGCCTCCGGTAGAAATTACGCAATTAGTTAAATTAAGTAATTCTTCAACAACTTGTCTTTCTTTTGTACGAAAAAATTCTTCACCAGCATATTTAAAAATCTCATCAATAGAGCATCCAGCCATTTCTTGAACTAAATTATCAGTATCATAAAAAGGAACTCTAAGTTTTTTGGCCAATCTGGTGCCTACAGTGGATTTCCCAGCACCCATCATTCCGACCAATACTATTGGTTTATTTATAGAAATAAGATTGGAGTATGACATAAAAGCATCACATATAATTAATAATTGTTACAGTATATATAAACATAGCGTTTAACACAATTATTTGTTTTTTTAAACACTATCTAATAACTTGAGTTAGACTTAGCTTATATACCAAAAAAATATAATACACAAATTTTGTTTTATTTGTAAGATATTAAGAACTGTTTTTTAAAGATTCAATAGTTTTGTTAATATCTAAAAGTATAGCTAATTCTTCTTCAATAGGAAAGATACCTAGGGAAATCTCTTGCCATAAAGGACTTAAGGTATCAGGAGTTTTAATTAAAGCTTCTAAAGTAAAATTGATTACTGATCCAATTTCATCTACCACAAAGCTAAATAATTCTCCATTTAACTCTAAAACCATACATTTTTGAGTTTTTAAATTTTGAGAAATTATTTTTATACCTAATAAATATTTTAGATCTAAAGCTGTAACTATCCTTCCTCTTAAATTTATAGAGCCTAATATTTCTTTTTTAGCTAAAGGAATAGGATAGGTTTTTTGTGGTGATAAAATATCCACTACATGTTCTACAGGTATTCCAAAATACTGAGAACCAAGTTTGACAGAAACAAATTTAGTCAATTTTTGAAACTTATCGCTATTTGCCATTAACTAACCTCTTTTTAAGAATTTAAAACAGAATGAATAAGCTCTATCAATTCATTAGAGTTTACTTTAGAGACAATGTCGCTAAAAAATTTATTGTCATCTTTTGTAAATTCTAATTTTGAATTTTCATTATTAGATGTTAAGCCAATAATAATAAGATTAGAAGATTTTGGATGCTGTTTACAGAGCTTAGCTAATTCTAAACCATTAGTTTCTTTTAAATCTATGTCTGTTATTAGTAAGTGAAAGTTATCTTTTTTATTTTCTATTAAATTCAATACTTCTATACTGTTTTTAGCTGTGGAAACATCAAAGCCTTCTGCTTTTAAGGAGTGAGCTATAAATTTTCTAAAATAAGGATTATCTTCTGCAAGTAAAATTTTATACTTAAAATTAGGAGATTTTTCTATATTTTCAAAATGTACAACAGATATTTTTTGAAAAAAGTCTCCTACATTAACAATGTCCATGGTTTTATTATCTATTACTAAAGCAGTTAGATTACTTTGATCAAATGATAAATTTTCTTCTATATTTTGATTAACTATATCAATTATTTTTTCCACAATTAAACCAAGAATATGTTCATTATTTACAAAAACAACCACAGGAAGTTTTCCTTTTTCTGGTATAATATAATTGGGGTTTAGAGTTTCTAAATACATAATAGAATTCATATATTGAATAACTTTTTTATTGCCTATATTTTCTATTTTTGAAATATCAATTTCTTCTAACCTAGAAACTAACTCTAGAGGGATAGCTTTCTGAACTCCTTCATATTTAACTACAAGAAAACTAGAAGTTATATTCGTTTCTTGAATTTTAGGTTTAATTATAGAGCTAGACTCTTTATCAAGTAGGCAAGTTTTTTGTGCAATTCCAGCTGGAGCAAGAATAATTACCACTTCCCCACTGCCTAATAATGTATTTCCAGAAAAAACATTCAAGTAATTTAATAATTTTGGCAAAGGTTTTAAAACAATTTCCTCTGTGTCGTAGATATTATCAACAATCAATCCAAAACTTTTACCTCTCACTTCACAAATCACTATATAATAATCTTTTTCAAGAGAATTATTTTTTTTGATTTGATCCTCTGTTAATTCTAAAACATCAGAAAGTTTAACCAAAGGTATTAAGCTATCTCTAAGACGTAAAATAAAATGCTCATTCATTTCTTCTATATCATAAGAAGAATCTGGGCCCACTCTAAGCATTTCTAAGATACTATTTTGAGGAATTCCAAATTTTTGATTTTTTACATCTACTATTAAAATAGGCATTATGGCTAAAGTTAGAGGAATTTTAAGAATAAAAGTAGACCCCTTGCCAGTAACACTTTTAATTTCAACGCTTCCATGGATGCTTTCAATATTATTTTTTACTACGTCCATTCCAACGCCTCTTCCAGAAAGAGCCGTAACTTTTGTGGCTGTAGAAAATCCTGCCTTAAAAATATATTGAATAATTTGTTGTTCACTAAGTTGGTTTATTTCAGCTTCGGTAGATAAGCCATTTTCTAGTATTTTGCTTTTTACTCTATCTAGATTAATACCTGCTCCATCATCTGAAACTTCTATAATAATATGACCACTAGAATGATATGCTTGAAGAGTGATTGTCCCTTCTGCTGGTTTGCCTGCAGCTAAACGAACTTCCTCTTTTTCTAAGCCATGATCTGCAGAATTACGAATCATATGAACTAAAGGATCTTTTATTGATTCAATTAACTGTTTATCTAATTCGGTCTCTTTCCCAATCATTATTAGATTTATTTTCTTATTAAGTTCTTTTGAAATATCTCGAATAATTCTAGGAACTTTTAGCCAAGCATTGCTTATAGGCTGCATTCTGGTGCTCATCACTATTTCTTGAATTGAAGAAGTTAAAGAGTTTAAGCTTTGCAAAGAAGAAGTTAGGCGGTCATCATGAATAACGCGATCTAATTGGAGTAATTGGTTACGATTTAATACTAGCTCGCTTACAGCCTGCATTAAGCTATCGAGCACTTCAACTTTTACTCTAATCGCTTGATTACTGCCATCATCTCCATGTTCTTCGCTAGTTGCTTTAGAAGGAGTAGAAATTTTTTTTGTTTCTATAGTTTGAATGGGCTCAGGAGCTGAAGGAGTTTGCTCTTTTGTAGGTTCTATTTTATTTTCTACCACTGGAGCTTCCGCAGGCAGCTGATCTTTATGTTCAAATAATTTATCTAACTCAGCTAATGATAGTTCCACGCTGGGCTTTTTGTCTGTTTCTGAAATAGATACTGAGGCAGTGGGTGAATTTATTACGGAGATTTCTTCGGTAGATATAGTAGCATTAATTCTTGCAATTAGTTCAGAATAATCGGTTTGAGGTTCTTCGCCAGTTCCTTGAATATGTTCTACTATACTTTTAATATTATCTATAGCCTCTAGTAAGATTGATATTTTTTCTGAGGTTACAGTAATTTTTTTGCTACGGAGTTTATCTAATATATTTTCTGCAGCATGGGCCACTGAAGCTAATTTACTTAATCCAATAAAACCACAAGTGCCTTTTATAGTATGCATCACTCTAAAAATTTTACTTAATAAATCAACATTGTCTGGATTGGCTTCCAATTCAACTAATTCATTGTCTAAATTAAGTAAACTTTCTGTTGTTTCCGATATAAAATCTGCTACTAATTCATCCATTTTATGCTCATTAATATTTTTTATTTAAATGTAAATATAGTTTCGCTAGTATTTTTATCTATTTTTATTTTATAATTTATGTCTTTTATAAGCAGATGAGTGAAGTATATTTGAATGTTTGAAGAAGAAAGAGTTATGTTCTCTAATTCACCTTTCAAAATACACATAGTCTCGTCTGATAAGATTAAGTTGGAGGCAATAAACTTAATTTTTAATTCTCTGTTAGAACAAGAAATTTCTAAGAAACCGCCATAAATTATAGAAGCTGCAGCTATAATAGTAAAATTCATAATTATTTTTGCTATAGAGCTATCAATCTCAAGAATATCAGTCTCAAGCCAAGTTATTTTTATTTTAGTTTTTTCTAAAAATTCGTTGATTGTTGACTTTAAGCTTTGTAAATCCAGCATTTTATCGTTTATAGAGCCATAAGCTTTTCGAAAAAACTTAAGCCTTAAAATGGATTCATCACTACTAGATTTTATAATTTGTAGAGCCTTCTCTCTTAGAGAAGAGGATTCTTCTTCTAGAAAATCTAAGCTATTATTAACAGCGCCAACTGGTCCAGCCAAGTCATGAAACATTCTAGCACTCATTAATTCTAATAATTTAAGGTTATCAATCATTTATTTATCCCTTGATATTATAGCAGTAATACTCATACTTATATCATATTAATGTTAACAAAAAGCTAACTTTTATTATTTTAAAGATGTTTTTAAAATCTAAGCAAGAAATTAGAAAGATTTTCAGCACTCAAAGAGATGCTTTATCTGGCATGGATAAAAACGAATTAGAAAAAATAATAATAGGAAAAATTTCAAAAATAATTGAACCTTTTTTAAAGACTCATAAGAAAATAGCTTTATATTATCCAATTAATTCAGAGTTAAGCCTCTTAAATTTGACTAAAAAAAGAGCCTCAAGATATCTTCTACCAGTTATTGATCCTTCTTCAAAAATATTAAAATTTTACTCCTGGAGCTTAGGTGAAGAGCTTATATCTTCAAATGCTTTTGCAAGTATTTTGGAGCCAAAAATACAACAACAAGAAGAAATGCCTGATATAGTTATAGCCCCATTAATAGCAAGTGATATTCAAGGGAATAGAATTGGTAGTGGCAAAGGATTTTATGACTATACTATTGCAGAGTTAAAAAGAAAAAATCCTAGACTAATTTACTTAGGAGTATGTTTTAATTTTCAGCTTGTAGATGAGTTAATACATGAAATACATGATCAAAAACTAGATATAATTATAACCGATAAAAGAGAAATTTATTGTAAGTCTTAAAAAAATAAGTATAACTAATTTAATCTAATTTAAGGATGTATTTTCTAATGAATCCTCAGCTTAAAAAACTATTATATATTATAGTTATAATTATCTCTCTTATTTTCATAAAAAACTTGGTTAAAAATTCTCGAAATCTTGGCATTAAATATGATCGGTTTATAGAAAGTTTAGAAAAAGGAGATCTTAATAAAAAGTTGCTGGCAAAAAATATTTTAAAAAAATGCTATAATCCAATGATCGATGAGTTCATAGCTCAAGAGGGTTTCAATTATGAAGAAGAAGATAAAAAAGCAGTGTCAGATAGTTTAAAAAAACTTTATGACAGCAATATTAAAGTTGCTGATCACTTAAAAGTTCCAGCTATAACTCATCGGATGTATTTCTCTAATGAAGAAAAACCAGTTTTATTAAATACTTTTTATATTGAATTATTGAAGATTAACTATTCAAGGTTAAATTCAACCTCTGAAGATTGGACTCATTACATTTGGACTAATATGCCTGAATTATTTCCTGAAGAAATAAAAGATATGAAAGGTGTACAGGTTAAAACGCTAGAGGAATTTAAAGATCATAAACTATACAACACTTTAATTACAACTATAGAAAAAGGGAAGCAACTAAGAGGACATTACTCTGAAGCCAGTGACATATTGCGCTTTATGGCAGTCGAAACATTTGGAGGTTTTTACAGTGATATGGACTTTGAAATATATCATCCAGAAGTTTTATATGATTATATGAAAAAGTTTGATTTTATAGGAGCCAGAGAACAAGACAATGGTTACTATGCTAGTCAATTTATAGCTGCTAAACCCAATCATCCAATTATTATTAAAGCTACTGAATTATTATATAGGAATCATTTTAATAAAAAAAATGCACCTGATGCCATTAAGTATCCTTGTTCTGAATATAGTCGTATTTATTTTAATGCATTACCATTACTTACTGTAGCATACTTTGATCAAAATAATATTAATAACAATATAGATGTTATCTTACCGGATTGGGTTGCTATTAACTTTGACTTTGCTCGGTATAAAAATAAAACTTGTACATATACAAAAATAACTAAAGAAGAATTTAGAGAAACTGAAAATAATTTAGAAGCAATAATACAAGCTTTTAGCGATAAATTAGCTATTAATAATAGCCAAGATAAGGAAAGTATCTGTTCTCAGCAAAACATTTATTATAATTCTAAGTATCATAATAATTTAAAAATTATAGGTGCAGATATGGGATGCGGGACTTGGTTGGGAGATTTAAAAGGAGAAGAAAGAATAAATTACTGGAATCCTCCTTGGAAATGGAATTTTAACAAAATTTTCCAAGATTTATTAAACTAAATACTTTAGTTTAATAGCTGTTCTATTTCTTTTTCTATTAAATTGATTCTTTCTTGGTTAAGTGCTTCGTATTTAACCAAGATATAATCTTCGGTATTTGAAGCTCTAATTAAATAAAATCCATCGTTAAAAGACTTACGAAGACCTTCAGGTTTATATATTTGAGGATTTAAAGATAAGACTTTAGGAATTTTATATTCTTCTCCAAAGGGAGCTAGAGGTAAGAAAACAATAGGGTTGTTTTGTAAATATTCTATAAGCCTTAAAGCAACATATAATGCATCATCAAAAGGTAAATATTTAGAGTCGTTAATTACAATATGGCCACTTAATTCTAAAGCTAATAAAGCGTTTTCCTTAACTATTCTAGTTTTCATTAAAGAATGACCGCTTGCCGCTAAAATAACTTCAAAACCTGATTCTTCTAAAAACTCTATTAAAATATTGCTAGCTTTAACATCAAGTAAAATTTTTTTATTAGAAGAGTTTTTAAAACTTAAAGCCAGTAGGTAAATTAATTGATCGCCATTTAATACTTGGCCTTTTGAATTTAGCATCACTAAACGATCTCCATCACCATCAAAAGCAAAACCATAATCGCATTGTTCACTGATAACGATTTGTTTTATTTGATCTAAAGTTTTTTCAATTAAAGGATCGGGTAATTGATGAGCAAATTTACCATCAGTTTCTATGTTTAAATATAGATGTCTTCCTGGAAGTTTTAATATTTTTAACAGCTTTGCTACGCCGCTATTATTGCATTCCCATGCTATTTTAAAGTTTTTAGTTATGTTAATGCTTTTCATTAAAGCTTGAGCATATTCGGAATCTAACTTAATAAAATTATAAGAGCCAGTTCCCGCTACAATAGGATTACTAATAATGCTTTTTAATTTCTCTCCATAAAATGATTTTTGTTCTAACATAAATTTAAAGCCATTATATTCTAAATTATTATGTGAACCGGTAATCATAATGGCGCCATTAGCTTTAAGATAGCTACTTGCAAAGTATAATTGCGGAGAAGTGCAAACACCCTCTAATTCAATAACAGAGCAGCCTGAATTGGTTAAGCCTTGAGACAAGAATTTTAAGAAAGAAATAGAACTTTTGCGGTTATCTCTAGCAATTACAACAGTTTGTTGCTTTGCATTATAACTAAATAATTGACCTAACTTATAGGCAACAGCATCATTTAGTTCTTTACCTATTTTTCCTCTTATGTCATATTCTTTAAAAATATTTGGTATAATTAACAATGAAAATCCTATCTTTTGACACTAGTAATAGCCTAGCCTCAGCAGCAATTTTAAGTGATAATAAATTATTATCTCATAATAGTACCAAAGAATCTTCACAACAAGCGGAAAAGCTTTTTTCTCTAATTGATGAGTCATTAAAAGAAGCTAAGCTTAAGATAGAAGAAATTGATCTTATTAGTGTTACTAATGGACCTGGTAGTTTTACAGGAGTTAGAATAGGATTAGCTGCAGCATTAGGGTTACAAATAGCAAGTAAACTTAGAATAATAGCTCTTACTAATTTTCAAGTTTTAGCGTGGCAGCGTTATCAAGAAAATTTAAAGCAACCAATAGAAGTTCTTCTCAATGCAAGGCGTGATCAAGTTTACCAACAAAAATTTAGTAAAAATTTAGAAATAATAGCTGAACCTAGTTTAGTGAATATTGATGATTTAAAGCTATCTGATGATGCTTTATTAATTGGTGATGGAATAGCCTTGTTAACAAAGGAAGACTCGTCTCTTGATCAATATATAGTTAATGTAAATGCAGAACTTTTAAGTAAGGCTACTGAATTTTATTGGCAAAAAAAACAATATCATGATTTAATACCATTATATATACGCGAGCCTGATTTTATCAAAAAAATATAAAGATTATATTATTATGACTCAACAGAGTTTTCCTTTTGCAAATACCAATAACTTAACCCCCATGATGAAACAATATCTTGATGTAAAAATGCAGCATCAAGATAGTATTTTATTTTATCGGATGGGTGATTTTTATGAAATGTTTTTTGAAGATGCTGTGGTTGCAGCGCCCATTTTAGGTATTGCCTTAACTAAAAGAGGTCAGCACTTAGGTGCAGATATTCCAATGTGCGGAATTCCATTCCATAGTAGTGACTCTTATGTTGAAAAGTTAATTGAGAAAGGAAATAAAGTTGCCATTTGTGAGCAAATGGAAAAGCCAGAAGAAGCTAAAAAAAGGGGTTATAAGGAGGTTGTTAGAAGAGAAGTTATTAGAATAATCACTCCTGGAACTCTAACTGAAGAGAATTTACTTAAAAATAATTCTTCTAATTTTCTCTTAGCTATAGCAAATTTTAAAGAAGAAATAGCATTATCTTGGGCGGATATATCTACAGGTGAATTTTATTTCTGTAAGAGTAGCTTAATTTCACTAAGTAATGACTTGGCTAGAATTTCTCCTAAAGAAATACTTATTAGTGATAAAGCTTACCAAAATAATGAAATGAATGCAGCCCTAATTGATTATAGAAGGATATTAACTATCCAAGCCAATAATCTTTTTGATTATAATAAAGCAGAACATAAAATTAAACATTACTATAATGTGATTAGCAGTGAATCTTTTGATATAAGTTCATCAGCCAGTTTAATAGCCTGTGGAGCAATTTTAGAATATGTAGAGTTAACCCAAAAAGTTAATAATCTTAGAATAAATTATCCTAAAAAACTAGATGTTTCACTTTTTATGACTATAGATGCTGCCACTCGCAGGAATTTAGAAATAAATGTTACCACTAGCGGAGAGCGAACAGGTAGTTTGTTTGATTTAATAAATCAAACAAAAACAGCTTCAGGCTCTAGGCTGCTTAATCAGTATCTAGCTAATCCTTTAATAGATGTTGAAGCAATTAATAATCGCCTAGATTTAGTTGAATTTTTTCTAAATAATTCATCTTTATTAGAAGAGTTAACCTCTCTACTTATGCAAATGGGAGATGTAGAAAGGGCTTTATCTAGGTTAGGGTTTAATCGAGGTGGACCTAGAGATTTACAAATTATAAAACAAAGCTTAGCCACGGCAAATTTAATTAGTAATATTTTTGCCTATTTTGAAGGTGAAATAAATATAAATCTAAAAAATCATTTAGATAATCTGATCAATTTTGATGATTTATCTAATCAATTAGAAGAAGCATTAGCTAATGAATTGCCAATGCTTGCGCGTGATGGTGGCTTTATAAAACCTGAATATAACGCAAGGCTTGATCAGCTATATGAACTTAAAGATAATGGCCAAAATCAGATACAAGCTTTAAAACAAAAATATATTAAAGAGAGCGGAATTAACTCATTAAAAATAAACCATAATAATGTTTTAGGATATTTTATTGATATCACTCCTCAACATGTATCTAAAATAAAAGAAGATATTTTTATTCATCGGCAAACTTTAGCAAACTCTGTAAGATATACTACCATGGAGTTACGTAGCTTAGAGGGAGAGTTGTTAAATGTTTCTGATAATATTATTAAGTTGGAGTTACATCTTTATACTCAATTAGTTGAAAATGTTTTGAATAAAGCTGACATGTTACTTTTATTTGCTAGCTCTATAGCAGTGATTGATGTTGCTTGTAATTTTGCTTATCTTGCTTCTAAAAATTCTTATGTTAGACCTAATTTAGATAATAGCTGTAATTTTAATATTATTTTGGGAAGGCATCCAGTTATTGAAAATGCTTTAAGAAAACAAAAACAAGAATTTGTTGCTAATGATTGCCATTTTCAAGATGAGCAAAATTTATGGCTTATTACTGGGCCCAATATGGCAGGTAAGAGCACCTTTCTAAGGCAGAATGCATTAATTGTTATCTTAGCACAGATAGGATGCTATGTTCCTTCTAAATCAGCCTCTTTTGGGGTGGTTGATAAAATTTTTAGTAGAGTTGGTGCTGCTGATGATTTAGCTAGAGGGCGTTCAACTTTTATGGTGGAGATGGTAGAAACAGCAAATATTCTTAATAATGCCACAGCTAGGTCTTTAATAATTTTAGATGAAATTGGCCGAGGAACCTCTACATATGATGGAGTTTCTATCGCTTCAGCATGTTTAGAATTTATTCATAATAAGCTAAAATCAAGAGCATTATTCGCCACACATTATCACGAGTTAACAGCTTTAAAGAGTCAGCTTGCTTCTTTAGTATGCTATACTATGCAAATTAAAGAATGGCAAAATAAGGTAATTTTTCTTCATAAAGTTATTTCTGGAGTTGCTGATAAATCTTATGGAATTCATGTGGCTGAAATGGCTGGCTTGCCTAAGCAAGTTATTTGCAGGGCTAAGGCGGTTCTAGAAAATTTAGAAAAAGAACATAATTATGCAATAAATCTAGATTTCCAAAGCAGTGATGAAAAACATCATCACCCTGTTATAGACTTCATAAATAACCTAGATATTGACGAATTATCTCCTAAAGAGGCCTTGGAGAAGTTATATCAACTTAAGAAATTGACATAATTAATCATGAATAATTTAGAAAATATACATAAGTTTCTTAAGGGTGTTAATTTTTTTTACGAGAATTTTAGTCGAAAAAACAATGATGCTATCGTTGTTTGGCAAGAAGGGTCTACCCGTATTTTAGAATATACAACAAAGTTTAAGCCTAACTCGTTATGTCTTTTTTTTATACCTTCTTTAATTAATAAATCCTATATTTTAGATCTTGATGAGGAAACTAGTATAGTTCGCTATTATGCTAATCTTGGCTACAAGGTATATTTGGTAGATTTTATTGAGCCCAAAAATGAAGAATTAATGATGAATTTTGTTGATTTTAAAGAAAGAATAGCAAAAGGATTAGCAGAAGTTTGTAAACAAAACAAAGTAATTACAGTGGGATATTGCTTGGGAGGTTTATTCTCTTGTGCGTTAACCAAAGCTAGTAACTTAAATATTGTTGGTCAAGTTTTGATAGCAACTCCCTGGGATTTTTCTCATTTTAAGAAGCTATTTGGTTTAGATAATCCTCTAACATTAACAAATTTCAAACTAATGCTAGAGACTTTTGATCGAGTTCCAGCTTTTTTAATTCAATTATTTTTTAGCTTTCTTAGCCCTGGTAAAATTTGGAATAAATTTTGTCAATTTTCTAGTAGTAAAGACCCGAAAGAGATTGATAGATTTTTAAAAATAGAACAATGGATTAACGATGGAATCAGTTTAACTAAACCTTTTGCTCTAGAGTGTTTAGAGCTAATTAATCAAGATTTATCAAGTTCGAGTGATGTTTTAGGGATTTCTTTAGCTGATATAAAGACGCCCACTCTAATAGTAAATGCTAGTGAAGATAATATAGTGCCTATTATTTCTTCTTCACCACTTTACAATTTAACTAACAAGGAAATTATTGTTGGAAAAACAGGGCATATCGGATTAGTTGTTAGTAAAACAGCTTGTGAAAATATTTTGCCTAAAATAGATCAATGGTTGCAGCAAGTTAATCAATAATAACTATTTAGTTTATGTAAAAGATCATCTAATTCATCTAGACTAACATAATTTATAACCACTCTTCCCCCCCCATGAGCAAGAGGTTCAATTTTAACAGGCATGTTTAATTGACTACTTAAAAGATTCTCAACAATTTTTTGATCTTCATCTTGAATTGATAATTTTATCTTATTATTATTTTCTTCTTTATTAGTTTTAGGAGAATTAGAAGAGGAATTATTTTTTTTAATTAAGTTTTCTAAGTCTCTCACGCTTAATTTGGATTTTACAACTAGTTCTGCTAGTTCTTCGTTGTTGTGGCTGTTATTGGCTAATAATTTTGCGTGTCCTAAGCTGAGTAGTTCTTCTTTTAGATATTCTTTAATTGCCTTTGGTAGATTAAGCAAGCGTAATAAATTTGCTATATGGCTTCTACTTTTACTAACAATTTGAGCAACTTTCTCTTGGGTATATTGATACTCGCTTATAAGTTTCTGATAGCTTTGAGCTTCTTCAAGAGGGTTTAAATTAGCTCTTTGAATATTTTCTATTATAGCTAATTCAAGAGTTTCTTTATCAGAAATATTTTTTATAATGGCTGGAATTTCAGCTAATCCAAGTTTTTTAACAGCTCTCCATCTTCTTTCCCCAGCAATAATTTGATATTTATTATCTCTTATCGGCCTAACTAATATGGGTTGTAGCACTCCATTTAAGCTTATAGAATCTTCAAGTTCTTCTAAATTTTCTGAGTTAAAAATAGTCCTTGGTTGATTAGGGTTAGCTTCGATATCATTTATGAATAAATTGATAAACCCAGTTTCATTTTGCCTTTCAAGCTCAATATTTTCTCCTAACAGAGCCGATAGCCCTCTTCCTAATCCTCTTGATTTATTCATATGGATTTTCTCCTCTGTGATCTTACTAAAAATTCTTTGACTAATTCAATATAGGCTAGAGATCCTGCGCATTTAGTATCATATAACATTATGGGCTTTCCATGAGAAGGTGCTTCAGATATTCTAACATTTCTAGGAATTACAGTGTTAAATACCAAGCTTCCTAAGTTATTGCGGACATCATCTTCAACTTGAGTAGTTAAGTTATATCTACGATCATACATAGTTAATAAAACGCCATCTATAGTCAAATCTGGGTTTAGTCTCTTTTGAACCAAATTGATTGTTTTAAGAAGGTGACTTAAGCCTTCTAGAGCAAAAAATTCACATTGTAGTGGAATTAAAACAGAATTAGACATTACTAAAGCATTTATGGTTAAGATGCTTAAAGACGGAGGGCAGTCAATAAATATATAATCATAATTATAAATTATAGGATTAGTTCTGAGCTTTAAAATATATTCTCGTTCTTTTCTATTAATTAACTCTAATTCAGCTCCTGATAAATCAACGGTAGCTACAATAACATCAAGGTTAGGTATAGCTGTTTTCTTGATAATTTTTTCGATAGGAGTTTGCAAAGTTAACAAATCGTAAGTAGTTAAATTTCTGGCGTTCATAGGAAATCCAACGCCAGTGCTAGCATTTCCTTGAGGGTCCAAATCAATAAGCAGCACCTTTTTATCAATAGCTGCCATCGCTGTAGCTAGATTTATTGAAGTAGTAGTTTTGCCAACTCCACCCTTTTGATTTACAACTGCAATGATTTTTGCTTGGTTATTCATTTTTTATTAATTGACTTATCTCAAGAATAGAACCATCTGGTGATGTTTTGCTTGGATATATTATATACTTAAAATTCCATTTCTCTAAAGCTTTTTTTAACTCTTCTTCAACATTTCTTCCTTTTAGCAAAATATATTTAGTATTTTCTTTAGCAAGATTTTTGCTTAAATCAAAGATTGATTCAAGAGATGCTAGGGCTCTAGAGGTTATTATGTCGCAATATTCGGGTTTAATATCTTCTATTGAATCATTATGAACTATAACTTTATTCTCTGAAAGAGAAGAGGCGCTTATTAAAAAACTAGCTTTTTTTGTTATTTTTTCTACTAGATGAACTTCTTTAACTCCAGCATAAGAAAGCATTAATCCTGGAAAGCCTGCGCCACTACCTAAATCAAAGAGCACATCCTCTTTTTTTATCAAATTAATAAGCTGCAAGGAATCAAGTATATGTCTATTAATTAACTCTTCTTCATCTATATAAGAAACTAAATTTATTTTTTTATTCCAGAGTTTCAATAATTCAATATATTTTTCGATTGTTCCACGTGGAACATTATAATCTTTATAAGTCATATTCTTTTTTCAAATAAACTATTAATGAAATTATAGCAGCAGGGGTCACTCCTGGAATTCTACTCGCGGCCCCAATATTAATTGGTTTGCTTAGTTCTAATTTTTCTTTTACTTCATTAGATAGACTTTCAATAGATTTGTAATTAAATTTTTCAGGAATAACAAGATTTTCATATTGCTTGAAAAGTTTAATGTCTTCTCCCTGCCTAATTAAATAAAACTGATATTTTGCTTCAGTAGATAAAATAGATTTTACTTCAGAAGAGAGTTGATCTAGCTCTGGCCAAACTTTAACTAATTGACTAAATTCAATGTTAGGATAGGCCAAAAGTCTAAATGCAGTTTTTTTAACGCCATCTTGAGAAATATTTATATCATAAGAAGTGAGTTTATTTGGAGTGATTGACAGTTCATTTAAAAGAGCGCGACTTTCATCTAAGGTTTTAATTTTAGATTCATAAATTTGAACTTGTTTTTCTGATAGGATTTTGCGCTCAATTGCTAAGGGTGAGAGTCTTAAATCTGCATTATCTGCGCGTAGAGATAATCTATATTCAGCTCTTGAGGTAAGCACTCGGTAAGGCTCTATAACTCCAAAAGTAATTAGATCGTCAATCATAACCCCAATATAAGCTTGAGAGCGATCAAGAACAAAACTTTCTTTTGATGCCGCATTGATGCCAGCAATTACACCTTGTCCGGCAGCTTCTTCATAACCTGTGGTGCCATTTATTTGACCAGCTAAAAATAAACCACTAATTTTTTTTGTTTCTAATGTTGGATTTAATTCATGAGGATGAACATAATCATATTCAATGGCATAGCCATAACGCAACACAGAAACATTTTCTAATCCAACAATAGTTTTTAAAAACTCTAATTGAGCTTCTTCAGGTAAAGATGTTGAGATGCCGTTAGGATAAATGAAATTAGTATCCAATCCTTCTGGCTCTAAAAAAACTTGATGAGCATTTTTGTGAGCAAATCTAGTTATTTTATCTTCAATAGAAGGGCAATAACGTGGACCTTTGCCTTCAAATTCTCCTAAAAACATAGGAGATTGATGAGCGTTGTCTCTGATAATTTGATGAGTTTTTTCATTAGTGTGAGTTATATAGCAGTTTATTTGAGGAACCATTATTTTATCAGTTAGTGCGGAAAAAGGCTTAGGAGGATTATCTCCAGGCTGAATGCTAAGCTGGCTCCAGTTGATAGTGTTCGCATCTAATCTAGCAGGAGTGCCAGTTTTTAAACGACCTAGTTTAAATTCAAATTTTTTCAGTGTATTGGCTAAGCCGATAGATGGTTTTTCGTTATATCTTCCAGCTGGAGTTTTTTGTAGGCCAATATGAATAATTCCATTTAAAAAAGTTCCAGTGGTTAATACCACAGACTTAGAGTGAATTATTGATCCATCTTCTAATACAACTCCCTTAATTATTGCATTTTCAATGATAATATCTTCAACAGAAGCAAATTTAATTTCAAGATTATCTATTTCAGATAGAATAGTGTTTACTGCTTTTTTATATAATACTCGGTCTGCTTGGGCTCTAGGTCCATGAACGGCTGCTCCCTTGCTTTCATTTAAAATTTTGGAGTGAATGCTAGACATATCAATAGCTCTAGCCATTACTCCACCAAGAGCATCAACTTCTTTAACTATAATGCCTTTGGCAACTCCACCTATGGAAGGGTTGCAAGACATTTCTCCTAAATTTTCTTCTTTTAGAGTGATGAGTAAAGTTTTTGCACCAGAGCGAGAAGCTGCTGAAGCTGCTTCAACGCCAGCGTGGCCACCGCCAATAACAATTACGTCGTAAGAATTTTGCATAAGACTCAAGGATAAAAAAGACTTTTAAATATTTGTTGTTTATGACAAAAATAAGCCAAAATGTCAAGTTTTCATTTAATTGGCGCTAATCAAGGAATCCTAAATAATCTAGTATTATAAACAAAAATATGTTAATCTATCAAAAAACAAATATATAATATTATGCTTACTAACCAATTTAAAATCACTTCTAATTTTTCAATTTCTCAAGTACAAAAAAATGCAACTGAGCAGTTAGTTGAAGGGATAAGGCAAAAAAAACAGAACCAAATATTATTAGGGGTTACTGGTTCAGGTAAAACTTTTACTATGGCCAATATAATTGAAAAACTTCAACGACCCACCTTAATAATGGCTCATAACAAAACGTTAGCTGCTCAATTATATGAAGAAATGAAAGATTTTTTTCCTAATAATGCAGTGGAATATTTTGTTTCATATTATGACTATTACCAACCAGAAGCTTATATTCCAAGGACCGATACTTATATTGAAAAAGATTCGTCCATTAATGAGCAAATAGATCAATTTCGTCATTCAGCCACAAGAGCTTTGTTTGAAAGAAATGATGTGATAATAGTTGCCTCAGTATCTTGTATCTATGGATTAGGATCTCCTGAAAGTTATTCTAATTCTACATACCAGATTAATGTTGGCGATAAAATTTCAACCACAGAGTTTGCTCAAAATTTAATAAGATTGCTTTATGAAAAAAATGATATTGAGTTTAGTCGAGGAAAATTTAGAATTAGAGGTGATAGTTTAGATATATTTCCTTCACATTATTCAGACAAAGCTTGGAGAGTGTCATTTTTTGGTAATTTAATTGAAGATATAGTTGAAATTGATTCTCTTACTGGAAAGAAAAATCAGAAATTAGATAAAGTTACCATCTTTCCTAATAGTCATTTCATTTCTAGCAAAGAAATAGTGGATGGTGCAATTGTTCAAATTTTAAATGATTTAGATTTAAGAGTGGATGAATTAAATGGTAAAGGCGCGTCTTTAGAGGCTCATAGAATAAAGCAAAGAGTATTGTATGATGTGGAAATGTTGCAAGCTTCAGGAAGTTGCAAAGGAATTGAAAATTATTCTCGTTATATGACAGGTAGAGAGCCTGGATTGCCGCCTCCAACTTTATTTGAATTTTTCCCAAAAGACTCACTTTTATTTATTGATGAAAGCCATGTCTCCGTTCCTCAAATTGGCGCTATGTATAATGGCGATAAAGCCCGTAAAGATTCATTAATTGAGTATGGGTTCCGCTTGCCTTCAGCAAGGGATAACAGGCCTCTTAAATTTGAAGAATGGGAAGCTATGAGACAGCAAACAGTTTTTGTTTCTGCCACTCCAGGAAAGTTTGAGTTAAATCTAACTAATAATCAATGTGTTGAGCAATTAATTCGTCCAACAGGGTTAGTTGATCCTGTGTGCACCATAAAGCCAGTCTTAACCCAAGTTGAGGATTTATTATTTGAAATTAAAGCGCTAAAAGAGAAAAACTTAAGAACTTTAGCGATAACTTTAACTAAAAAAATGGCTGAACATCTGCAACAATATTTAACTGACCATGATATTAAGGCAGCTTATTTACATTCAGATATAAAAACTATGGAACGAATAGAAATAATCCAGCAGCTTAGAAAAGGAGAGGTTGATGTATTAGTTGGTATTAATTTGCTGAGAGAAGGATTAGATATTCCAGAATGTGGTTTAGTTGCTATTTTAGATGCAGATAAGGAAGGTTTTTTAAGGTCTGAAACTTCTCTTATTCAAACTATAGGTAGGGCCGCTAGAAATGTTGATGGACGAGTGATTCTTTATGCGGACAAAATAACTAAATCAATGCAAGGCGCTTTAAACGAAAATGAAAGAAGAAGACAAATTCAAATTCAATATAATATAGATAACAATATTACTCCTGCGACTATAATAAAATCAATTAGATCTGATTTTTATAATGTTAATCAAGATAATTTAATAGAACCTATAGGAAAAAATCTTTCCCCAGAAAAGATAGCTCATAAAATTAATGAGTTATCTGGTAAAATGCTAAAAGCAGCTTCCAATCTTGAATTTGAAAAGGCTGCTAAGCTTAGAGATGAAGTAAAAGAATTAGAGAAGCTTCTTCTATTGGGTTAGAGTTGACAATAATAGTTGCGTCCATAATAAGAATATTGATATAATATTTTTTATATAAATAGGTGTTTTTATGTTGTTATTAACGAGCAATCTCTTGGCTAAATGTAAGCAAAAAAGAAAAACAAGTTATTTAGACGGTAACTTACATGAATACATTAAATATAGCGCTATTATGATGCCTGAGGAATTAGGTGTTAGTATCAAAAAATGTGCTGATTTCTTTAAATATTCTCCATCTTCTATTTATAGAATAAGAGCAGAATTCGCTCAAAATGAACAGAGTGTAAAAATAAATAAATGGGGTGGTAGAAGGAAGGAATTGTTAACTATTGACGATGAATTAAGTTTGATAAGCAGTTTTAAAAATGAAATTACTCAAGGTAAATCACTTAATTTTAAAGAGATTAAAGCAAGAATTGAAAATAAGATTGGAAAGACTGTGCATAAAACATCAATATATCGCTTATTAGATAGGCACAAGTGTAAAACTATTATAACTAAAGCCACAAAGAACCATAAAATTTGCAATTAGAAGCTTCTATTTTTTTATTCCCATCATTGAATATTGCTATCTTGAAAGCTACTGATCTAATTTTTTTGATATTAATATTAGCTTAACTTAGTATGTGATTTATAAAGTATGAAGATTTATAAAATAAATTACAAATGTTCAACTCTAATACAAATCTAACCAATTTCATTAAGGATAAATATGAAAAATTTCGTAAAACTAATAGTTAGTATATTTTTATTTTTTATAACTCCTCTAGCTTTACTAGCAGATGGTGAAAAGAACCAAGAAATTTTTAAGAAAGAGTTTAATCTTTCGCTTAAATTATATGAAGAAGATAAGTTAATTGAATCCTTTAAAATAACAAAATTACTTGCAGACCAAGGTTATGTAGATGCTCAATATAATTTAGGTGTATATTATTTTTATGGATATGGGGTCATGCAAAATTATGAGCAAGCATTTAAGTTTTTTAAATTAGCAGCAGAAAAAAATCATATAAATGCTTTGTATAATCTTGGAGAATTATATTATTTAGGTCTTGGAACCGTTAAGGATTATAAAGAGTCAGCAAGGATTACTAAAATTTTAGCAGATAAAAATGATGTTGATGGTTTAATTCATTTAGCCATGCTCTATAAAAAAGGCATTTCCTATCCTAAAAATATAAATATGGCTGTAAAGTATCTTGAACTTGCGGCAAAACAAAATTCTTCTTATGCCGAATATAGTCTTGGAAAATTATATGAGGAAGGAGAAGATGTTGAGCAGAATTATACACTTGCTGCAAAGTTTTACAAACTAGCATCTAATAAAAATTTTGTTAAAGCACAAAAGAAGCTTGCAGAGTTATATCTTAAAGGCCTTGGAGTTAAAAAAGATAAGAAAAAAGCTGAGGATTTATTTAATCTTGTTCAACTTAATAAAGAAACAGATAGCTCAAAGCAAATAAGAGGAGTTATATTAAGGCCAATTAGTTAAGTTTTACTCTTCTATTTTTTTGGCTTTAGAAAATAATGTAAAGAAATTTTCTGTAGTTTGATCTGCTACCTCTTGAAAGGAAATTTCTTTTAAATCTGCCACCATTTCTGCTACATGTTTTACAAAAGATGGTTCGTTACGTTTGCCTCTAAAAGGAACAGGAGCTAAATAAGGAGAATCAGTTTCTATCAAAAGTCGGTCTAAGGGTACAAATTTAACAACTTCTTGCAATGCTAAAGCTTTTTTGAAGGTTACTATTCCAGAAATAGAGATATATAGCCCTAAGTCTAAGCAGCTTTTAGCAAAATCAATGCTTTCTGAACTGAAGCAATGAATTAATCCGCTATAGTTATACTTAGACTTAGCTTGGGTTAATATTTCTATAGTTAACGGGTCAGCGCTGCGCGTATGAATTATTAAGGGAAGAGAGCTTAAATGGGAAACTTCAATATGGCGAAGAAAATAATCTTTTTGTTTTTCTACATCGCTATGGTTATAGTAAAGATCTAAACCTGTTTCACCAATTCCAATAACTTTAGGATGTTTAGTATATTCAAATAATTGATCTACAGAAATCTCCGGATGTTCATCCACTTCATGTGGATGAATGCCTATTGAAGCATAAAGCTGTGGGTAAGCTTCTATAAGTTTTTTTAGCTTAGGAAATTCTGTAACCTTAGTTGAAATAGTTTGCATTAAGCTAACATTATTAGCTTTAGCTCTAGCTAAGACATCTTCAAAATCTTGAGAAAAATCTTCAAAATCTAAGTGACAATGAGAGTCTATTAACATAGAGGTCATCTTAGTTTAAAGTTTTATCATTAGGTTTTTCTTCTTCTATTTTTGAAGGCTTTGCTGAATCTTCTTCGTTCAAAGCATCTTTAAAGTTTTTAATGCCTTTGCCCAAATCTCCTAAAACTTTAGGTAATTTACCTGCGCCAAATAGAATTAATATAATAAATAATATTATTAATACATTAACAAAACTAACACCCATTTTTAAATCTCCCGATTATGTTCGACTAAATTTTTTATGTTTATATTTTTCTACTTCATCTTCGGTTAAGCCCAATCTCATCCGACGATCTTGATCATAATCTTGGTAATTGCCTTCATAAAATTCTACATGATCTTTTTCATAAGAGATGATATGAGTGGCTATTCTATCTAAGAACCAACGGTCATGGCTTATGATAATGGCGCAGCCAGAAAATTCAAGTAATGCATCTTCTAGCGCGCGTAAGGTGTCAACATCTAAATCATTAGTTGGTTCGTCTAATAAAATAACATTAGCGCCTTCTTTAAGCATTTTAGCCAGATGAACTCTATTACGTTCTCCACCAGAAAGAGAGCCAACTAATTTTTGTTGGTCGCCACCTTTAAAGTTAAAGGCTCCACAATAAGCTCTACTTTTAACTAAAGATTTGCCTAGCTGAATTTCTTCTTGTCCTTCTGAAATTTCTTCCCAAACTGTAGCCCCAGCTTTAAGATTATCTCTGGATTGATCAACATAACCTAATTTTACTGATTCACCTAGCTTGATGCTTCCTTCATCTGCTGTTTCTTGGCCAGTGATTAAGCGGAAAAGAGTGGTTTTACCCACACCATTGGGGCCAATAATTCCAACAATAGCTCCAGGTACAATTTTAAAATTGAAATCTTTAAATAAATCTTTTCCATCATAACTTTTACTTAAATTTATTCCTTCAATAACATTATTACCTAATCTTGGACCATCTGGAATAATGATTTGGGCAACACCCATCGATTTTTCACGCTCTTTATCACGCAATTGTTCATAAGCAGTGATTCTTGCTTTGCTTTTAGCTTGTCTAGCTTTTGGTGATTGTCTTACCCATTCAAGCTCTTCTTTCAATTGTTTTTGTCTGCTAGATTCAGATTTTTCTTCTTCAGCTAAACGTTTTTGTTTTTGTTCTAGCCATGAAGAATAATTACCCTTCCAAGGAATGCCATCGCCACGTTCTAATTCTAGAATCCAGTCAACCACGGTATCTAAGAAATAGCGATCGTGAGTGACTAAAATTACGGTGCCTTTATAATTTTTTAAATATTCTTCAAGCCAAGAAATTGATTCTGCATCTAAATGGTTGGTGGGTTCATCTAGCAATAAAATATCCGGTGCTGATAGAAGTAATTTACATAAAGCTACCCTTCTTTTTTCACCGCCAGATAGTTCAGCAACATTTGCATCTTTAGCCGGGCATCTTAAAGCAGCCATAGCTATTTCAATTTCACGCTCTAGATCCCAGGCATTTAAATGATCTATTTTTTCTTGTAACTCCCCTTGCTCGGCAATAAGGTCATTCATCTCATCATCTGATAATTCTTCAGCAAATCTTGCGCTGATTTCATTAAATTTATAGAGTAAATCCTTCTTTTCACCTATTGATTCAAGGATGTTCTCAAAAACATTTTTACTGTTATCTAATTGCGGTTCTTGAGCAAGATAACCAATTTTGGTTCCTTCTGCTGCCCATGCTTCACCGGTGAAATCTTTATCTATGCCAGCCATTATTTTTAGTAATGTAGATTTACCCGAACCATTATGACCAATAATACCTATTTTTGCTCCAGGAAAAAATGATAGATATAAATCTTTAATTATTTCGCGAGTGCCGTATAGCTTTTTTAAACCTTTTATAACGTAAATATATTGATAAGATGACATAAAATTAATACCTCGAATATTTTAATATTTAGCTCCACTATAACAAATTTTAATTAAAAATAAATAGATTTAACATTCTAATAAAAATTAATAATGATTGCTTTCTTTAGGAAAATATGATTACTATTCCGATAAATTTTTATAACCATTTAAATGTTGGAATACTCCTATGCAAACAAAAAATAAAGATACGACATTAAGCATAATTTCTGACCCGATAACTTTTTCTGGTAAGCGCCTTCCAAACTTTAATGAAGTGATAGTTTCTAGTGCATCACAAGCAACTTTTGATACATTTTTAGGAAGATTTAAAATATGGTTTGGTGACAATCCAACGGCTTCAGCTATTTTTAGAGATGTTTCAAAACTGCCTAGCATTTATGCTAACGTGTATAATAAAAATACTTTGGGTTATACAGATGTAGTGTATGACGAAGGGTTTTTATGGTCGCATGCAATAAAAGTTACATGTAAGGGCAGTATTCTTTCAACGCATCAATTTTCATATTTTACTCAAGGAGTAGAATTTGAAACAGTAGCAAGAGGTGCTAATTATATTTGTGAAGTTCCTAACAGATATTTGAATATAGCTACAAGAGAAAAACAAAGATTTGAAAAATCTAATCCTGAAAAAGCAGCCAAATCTTACTGGAGATTCCTTTTAGAAGACTCAGATAATGCTTGGTGGGCCGAAGCAACTGGTGAATCTTTAGTAAAAACTACAACGTCTGACCAGTTAGGTGAGGTGGTTAAGAAATTAGGTTATATAGAATGGATAAGGGATGTAGCTTGTGGTATTGACAATACAATAGCTATCTTTCTAGGAGGCAATATACCTTTTGAACCTAAAGATGATATATATAGTAAAGCAGTAAAAAGTTTTACTATGTTTGGTTGGGATTACAGAACACCTATAGTATTGGGTTTAACAACAACTGTTGATTGGTCTGCTAAATTTATTACTGAAACGATTAATGCTTATTCTTTAGGAACTCCAACCAGAGCGGGGCAAGATTTTACAGGAGCAGTTATTAGAGATGTAAAAGAAATAGTTTCTAATTCAACAATGTTAAATGAATATTTCAATGAGATCGCGGCTTTAAATCCGTTTCATGATACTTCTTTAGCTACTCCAAGTGCCAATTTAGATGTTGAGTTATAGTTAATTATCTAAAGATTTTTCATGTGTATGATCATGGTGATGTTCATACACTGAAAAAGCAGTTAAAGCTTCATGACCAAATAATTTATGAAAGTCATTTTGTTTATTAATATAAGTTGCCGTTCCTTCACAACAAATATGCTTATTAAGACAGATAACATAATCTGTGCTTTTCATAACCATATGTAAATCATGAGAAATCAATAAAATGCTAAGGCCTTTTTCTTTACATAGTTTTTCAATCAATTTATAAAATTCAAGCTGACCGTTAATATCAATTCCTTGAGTTGGTTCATCAAGAATCAATAAATTTGGTTTTATTAATAAAGTTCTGGCTAAAAGCACTTTTTGTAACTCCCCTCCAGAAATTTTTTGTAAAGGAAGCTCTAAGATATTGCCTATATTAACTTCTTCTACAACTTGCTTAAATAAAGTGGTGTCTATTTTATATCTGGTTTCTAATTGAAGAAAAGTAACTACCTTTATAGGAAGATTAGAATTTAACAAAACTTTTTGTGGCATATAGCCTATTTTTATTCCATCTTTTATTAAAATTTCACCACTGCTTGGCTTAATTAGCTTTAAAATACAGCGTGCTATGGTGCTTTTCCCACTTCCATTAGGCCCAATTAAGGTAATGATTTTGGCCTTAGGTATATCAAAGTTTATATCAGATAAAATTAGTTTTTTATCTATTACAACTGATAGGTTTTTTATACTTAAGACCGAATCATTCATTTTTTTAACTATCAATAGCGGCAAAAGCAGCAAGATTTAAAATATCATTAACAGTTGATCCCATAGGAATTACTTGTACTGATTTTTCTAAACCATTAAGAATAGGACCTATAACCACTCCTCCACCTAAAGATTTCAGTAATTGAGTTGAAATATTGGCTGAGTTTAAGGCTGGCATAATTAGTAAATTTGCTTCCCCTGTAAGTCTACTAAATGGATATAATTCTGACATAAGCTTATGATTTACTGCAATATCAGCTGTCATTTCTCCATCATATTCAAAATCTACATTCATTGAGTCTAAAATTTCTATTGCCCCTTTTACATGCTCATTGCGAACGGCTGTAGGGTTACCAAAATTTGAGAAGGATAAAAAGGCTGCTCTTGCTTTATAGCCTAAGCTTTCTATTTTTTTTGCGGCTTGAATAGTTATTTTTGCAAGTTCTTCTGCGGTTGGAGATTCGTTAACTGAGCTATCAGCAATGAAAATAGTTTTACGACCAAAGATCATCATAGATAGGCCAAAAGCAATATGATTTTTCTTTGTGTCAATAACGCTGCGCACTTCTTGCAAGGACATATGATATCCTCTAGTTAATCCAGTTATAAGTGCATCTCCGTCACCACAAGCCAAAATACAGGAAGCAAAGTTATTACGAGCTCCTTTAACCAACCTAACTGCATCGCGATGAAGCATACCCTTACGTTTATTATTATTGTATATATAATTTATATAATGATTAAGTTTTTCTTCAGCAATTGTTGTGGCATTCCAAATTTCCACTCCTTCAACTTCTTCTGAATTAGTAATATATTTAAGCATATTACGAACATTTTTTTCTCTTCCCACTAAAAGAGGAGTTCCATAGCCTTGGTCACGCCATAATAAAGCTGCACGAACAACTTGTTCTTCTTCTCCTTCAGAGAAAATAATTCGCTTAGGATTAGCTTTTACTTGACCATAGACGAAACTCATTCTGCTGTAAGTTGGATTTAAGCGGGACTCTAATTCTGTTTTATAGCTTTCAACATCTAGTAATGGCTTTCTAGCAACGCCAGTTTCAGTTGCGGCAACAGCCACAGCTGTAGGAACTGTAGTGATCAATCTAAAATCAAAAGGTACAGGAATAATGTAATCTGAACCATATTTTAAAGTTCTACCTGAATATGCAGAAGAAACTTCTTCTGGCACATGTTCTCTGGCTAATGCTGCAATGGCTTTTGCTGCAGCTATTTTCATTTCTGTATTAATAGTGGATGCCTGAACATCTAAAGCCCCTCTGAATATATAAGGAAAGCCCATAACATTATTTACTTGATTACTATAGTCTGAGCGACCAGTGGCGATTATTGCATCGCTTCTTACTTCCCTTACTTCTTTAGGAGTAATTTCAGGATCGGGATTGGCAAGAGCAAAAATTATAGGATTTTTAGCCATGGATGCCACCATTTCTTTTGAAAGAGCGCCTTTTACTGATAAACCAATAAATACATCAGCATCTTTCATTGCATCGCTTAAAGTTCTATGAGAGGTGTTAATGGCAAATTCTTCTTTCCATTTATTCATACCCTTTTCACGGCCTTTATAGATAACGCCAGAAGTATCACAAAGAATGATATTATCATTTTTAACACCAAAAGTTTTTAATAAGTCAGCGCAAGCAATACCAGCGGCTCCAGCCCCATTAATAACTATTTTTAAGTTTTGGATATCTCGGTTGGTTAAATGAGAGGCGTTTATAATGCCAGCTAAAGTAATAATTGCTGTACCATGCTGGTCGTCATGAAACACTGGAATATCAAGAAGTTTTTTTAATTTATCTTCAATTATAAAGCATTCAGGAGCTTTAATATCTTCTAAATTTATACCACCCCAAGTGTTTCCTAAGTATTTTACACAATTAATAAATTCATCAGGATCTTCGGTGCTAACTTCAATATCAACTGAGTCAATATCAGCAAAGCGTTTGAATAATACTGACTTTCCTTCCATTACAGGCTTTGAAGCTAAAGATCCAAGATTACCAAGGCCTAGAACAGCGGTGCCATTTGAAATTACAGCAACATAGTTTCCTTTTGCAGTATAAAGATAAGCATCTGCAGGATTTTTATGGATACGGAGGCAAGGCACAGCAACGCCTGGAGAATAAGCTAAAGCTAGGTCGCGCTGAGTTAAAAGAGATTTTGTTGGTTTTAAACTAACTTTTCCAGGGGTTCCCTGAGCATGAAATTCTAAAGCATCGTGATCTGTAATTTGTTGTATTTCTTCATGTTTTTTATTTGTCATGTTTTCTCTCTTCTTTACTAATAATATATTATTTATGATATTCTATAAATTCATTATGTCCATCTAACTCTGTACCATGGATATAAAAAATATTAGGTTTTTGATTAGGGTTAATTATTTTAAAGCCCATAAGTTCTATAATTAAATTACTTATTTCATAATGGAAAATAGGTTCTTTAATATTCTTAATTTTTTCATTAGCCGCATTTTTTATATAAGCTAAGAAAGGAACTTCTGCTACTTCTTTTTTTAATTCTGCATGTCCAAATGCCACTTTATTGCTATCTAAAACTTCTCCATGATCTGAGGTGAAAAAAATATAAGTAGGTCCGTTAAACTTTTCTTTATAAAATTGGATCATTTTATAGATTAAAAAGTCATTGTAAAGGGTGGCATTATCATAGGTATCTATTCTAAATTGCTGATAATTATCTTTGTTAGCATCAAAGTGATTGAATTTACTATTATGTTCGTAATTTTCTTCATAAGGGGCATGGGCATTGCGTTGATGAATCACTATAAAGTTTTTCTCTGTATAATCTAAATTAGGAATTATTTTCAATAGAGCTTCGTCCTGATGTTCTTTAAACAAAAATAATCTATTATTTCTAAATAATTTATAATCTATATATTCAACCCCCATGTTGGTTAAAAATGCTCCAGATTGAGCAGAAATATAAAATGTTTTGAAATCATGTTGTTTTGCTAGTCTAAATAAATTTGCAGTTTTATTTTCTATTTCCTGCATATTATTTGGTTCATAGATGTTATTGATTAGATATGCTAATGAAACAGGTGTTGAAACACCGCTTGAAAGGCCTTTTAAGTAAGTAAAATTAGGAGATGTTTTTAATGTTGATAATAAAGGATTAGTATCTCTTTCATAACCAAATAAAGACATATGACTATAATTTGCACTTTCGCCAATTATAAGAATAATATTAGAGTTTTTATCTAAGTCCCAATTATTAATGGATTCTATTTGATATTCTTTATAATTAGTTACAGGGATAGCCGCAGGGTAAATTAAATTATAAAGACAATTAGTAACTGCATATAAGCTATTTCTTAGAGAATGATCTGATGGATCTGGATAATAATTTTCTCCATGATAAGCCTTGCTTACTCTAAAAGGAATAATAGCTAAAAGTAATAATACAGGAATTATGGCCCAGATGCTTTTTATTCTAGTTTTTTCTAGTTTATAAACAATAAATGCAAGAGTGCCATAAGGAATTAGTATTAATAAAGGTACTAGGTATAAAAAAGAAACAGCTTCTTTAGCCACTAACCAGACTTCATCAATTTCACTGAATAAAAGACGAAATTTAGAAGATGTTATTAAAGTTCCGTAATAAAATAAATTACAAAATTGAATTACTTCTATAAAAATAAATAGAGTTAGAATGGTTAAAATAAAGAGCCTAGGAGTAAAACTCAAAGCAATTGAAAATAAGCTTAGGCCAATAATAAACTTTCCACTTAAAACAGCATGGTTTTTATCGCTGACAAGCTGACTTAAAAAATCAGGAGCAATTAAAGCTAGGATCGTTAAAATAATTAAGATTAAATTATATTTAATTCGTGACATAAATTTTGCATATCTGAAGGTAAATCAAGTTCAAATTCCATTAGCTCTTCTGTTATAGGATGCATAAAAGTTAATTGATAAGCATGAAGAGCCTGGCGTTTGAAAGAAGTAACTAATGATTTGGTTTTTTGGTCTAACTTTAGCAAATGTTTACCTTGATTTTCATTATATAATTGATCACCCACCACAGGTAAATTTTTATAATGTAAATGCAATCTAATTTGATGAGTTCTGCCAGTATCTAATTTACATTCTATTAATGAGAACTTTCCTTGAAGGAATGTTTCTTTAACCACGTAGTGAGTTATGGCTTCTTTGCCCTGAGCTTTGGTGATTACCATTTTACTATGATCGTGATGGTGTTTAGCGAGATAAGTTTTTATAGTTCCAGCTTGTAAAATAGGAGCTCCAAACACTAAAGCTAAATAATGACGTTTAATTTCACGATTAGCTAAAGCTTCACTTAATAACTGGTGGGTATGGTCATCTTTAGCAATAATTAGTAATCCGGTTGTGTCTTTATCAAGTCTATGCACAATTCCAGGGCGGAATTTTCCACCAAATGTAGATAAATTTCCTTTAGCATAGTGAACTAATGCATTAGCAAGAGTTTTATCATAATTTCCAGCCCCTGGATGAACGGTAAGATCTGTGGGCTTATTAATAACCATTAGATATTCGTCTTCATAAACTATGTCTAATGGAAAATCATAAGGCACTAAATGATTAGGCTTAATTTTAATGGCATCTAAGTTGATGTCATAAGTTGTAATTTTAGTTTTTTGAGATGGATTGGTAATTAATTGACCAGCGCAGCTAACGCTTCCAATAGAAATTAATTCTTGGATTTGTGTGCGTGATAAATTATCTAAGCAGCCATTAAGAAATTTGTCTAACCTAATTCCTACTTCTTCACAATTAACATTAATAATATTAGTGGAAGTGTTTTGATCCAAGTTCTGTTGCATAATTTAATAAAAAACCCTATAGTTAGTTAGTATATATACAGTGATTATTAGAAAAATGGAAGAAATAAAAAACATCCTTAATTGGTATCAACAAATGGGAGTTGATGAGATTGTTACGGATTCTTCAGGGCAATTGAACACAGCATCTAAAAGTTTGAAAGTAAAAAATAAAGAAAAGTCTATAAATTCTTCCTCAGCGTTGGAAGTGAAGGCAAGAAATCTGGCAAATAAATGCAATAGTTTAGCTGAATTAAGGGAAGCTTTAGAAGGATTTGATGGCTTGTCTATTAAGAAAACTGCCACAAATTTAGTGTTTGCTGATGGTAATCCTAACGCAGATATTATGGCAATTGGAGAAGCGCCAGGTGCTAATGAAGATGAAGAAGGAATCCCTTTTTGCGGGGTAAGTGGCAAGCTTTTAGACCAAGTGCTAGCTTCCATTAATTTAAGCAGAACAAAAAATCTTTATATTACCAATAGCATATTTTGGCGCCCTCCAGGAAACCGGAAACCAACACCAGAAGAGAATGCGGTATGCCTACCTTTTGTTGAGAAGCATATAGCGCTTATAAATCCAAAGCTAATTTTGTTGGTGGGGAGCACTTCTGCTAGTGCATTATTAAACTCTACAGAAACAATTTCTCGATTGAGAGCAAAATTTTATGAATATAATAATATATATTTAGAAAAATCTATCCCAGTTGCAGTGATATTCCACCCATCTTATTTATTGCGTCAACCTTTGCAGAAGAAAACCGTTTGGTTTGATTTATTAAAAATTAAAAAGACTTTCTTAAATTAAATGTATTAATTGTTTTTAATAATTCTTGACATTTGCTAAAATATTATTACAATCTAGTTAAATAATTAATTATTAAAGATTGTAAAATGTCAGAAACATGCTCTTCAGTATTAACAATAAAAGATTATTATAATAGTTGTTCAATAAGTGGGCCTTGGTTCAGAGCGTCAACACTTCCTTCTGTTTTTTCTGTGGGAAATGGTGGAAGGGGTATGCATTATTCTTTAGCTTTTTTAAGAACCAGTCTTCAAAATAATGGTTTTATCGATTATATTAAGCATCCTCTAAAAATGGCAGAAGACTTTAATAGAAAACCTGATTTAGAAGTATCAAGTGCAGAAAAAAATGAGTTACCTAAAGTTTTTCAAGGACTTTGGCTTACCAATCCTGAAAACCCAAAACCTATTTTGAAATATTTATCAAACTTTATAGCACAAGGAAAGAAACTAGAAGGTTATCAAGCTATAATTTGGACCAATTTAAGTCCAGAAAAATTAAATGAACTAAACCCTATATTAAAAGAAGAAAATATAGTAGTTAAAAATATTGTTACTCTTGATACTGAATACAAAAATCTTCTTGATTTTGTGATTTCTCCTAATAAATATATTAAGCCTGAGCAAAACTCAAATTACAACGGCTTATTAATTGATGTAGCTAAATATCTAATCTTAGAAAATAAAGGTGGAATTTTAGCGGATTCTAATTTTGAATTTGATAATAATTTCGAATTAAAAAACTTCAATAATATAGACTTTACCGCTCTCTATAAAGGTAATAATTTTATTGAAAATGGTTTTCTTGTTGCCAAGCCACATCATCTTATTGCTAAAGAATTATTAAATATAATAGATGAAATGCTAAATAATCCTGATTGTGCATTAAACAACCTGAGAGATTTAGGCAATATGGACACCATAACTTTCTTATTTTCAATGATGCCACTTTCCATGGCCTATATGAAATATAATAATTTAGAAAACAATGTTGATGCTTTAGTTAGTTCAACAAAAATAAAAAAACCAAAAGAATTTGATGTAGAATTATTAGAACAAGTTCAAAATTTTGAAAATAAATCATACCTACTAGAAGCGGATAATTTTGTAGAGTTAACAGAATATGTAGATGATTATTTATCAATTCTTTCTGATTTAGAAAGTTATACTAGCCCTAATTGCTTAGGTGAATCAATAGGGAGAGATAATAATCTGAGTATGACTTGGTGGGGCGCTGCAATAGTTGAATAAACAAACCTTAAGAAAGCATTAAGCTTAAGATATTCTTGCAGGCATCTTGCTGAAGAGTTTTTAAATTTTCAGAAAATTTTTCTAGAATTGTATTATCTTGCTCAATAGATTTTATTATTTGCAATAATTGAATATGGCTGTCTTTTGATTCTTTAACTATCCACCCCCCCCCTGCATCAACAATAGCTTTAGCATTATAATATTGATGGTTATCTGAAGCATAAGGATATGGAATGAAAATTGCTGGCAAGCTAAACTCTATGATTTCTGCAATTGTTGAAGCTCCAGCTCTGGCAATAACTAAATTAGCTTTACTTAATTTTTCGCTCATATCAGAAAAAAAACTATTTATTTCACATGAAATTCCTTCTTTAGCGTATTTTTCTTTTAAGAGAGTAATATCTTCTTCTTTTACTTGTTGGCAAATGTGAAGTTTATCTTTAATTGCTTTAGGGAGGTTGATGATGGATGCGGGAATCATTTTGCTAAAAACTTTTGCACCTTGGCTGCCACCAATAATTAGAATTGATAATTTATTTTCAATAATATTTTTCTTTGAAGAAGCGGAAATTATTTCTGCGCGCACAGGATTGCCAGTAAAAACAAGTTTATTTTGATATTTTTTAAGCACTCCTTGAGTGTCTTTAAAGCCAGTAGTTAAATATTTTGCTTGCCCTAGTAGTAATTTATTAACTTTGCCAATAACCGTATTTGCTTCATGAAGAATAATTTTTTTTCTTAAAATTATAGCAGCTAACATCATAGGAAAGCTTGCATATCCTCCAAAACCTATAACTATTTCTGGCTTATAGTTATAAATAAGCAATAAAGATTTGAAAAAACCATGGGTTAAAGAGAGTAAGGTTTTGAAGAGATTGATAGGGTGTTTATTAGTAAAACTTGCAGCTGGGATAAAAATATGCTGATCATCGAAGGGATGAAATTTGGCAAATCTTGCATCTCCAGTTACTAGGGTATCAATTTTATTTTGTTGCAGGCTGTCTTTGAGTGCTAATGCTGGAAATATATGGCCGCCAGTGCCACCAGTTGCAAGAATTGCTCTTTTATTTTGAGTCATAATTGAAATCAACAAAATGAGGTTTGGCCCTAACTCCATATCTTTTTCGAGTTAAAGCAAGAATAGCACCTATGGTTAAGGAAACTGATAAGATTGAGGAACCACCATAGCTAATTAAAGGCAAGGTCATTCCTTTAGTAGGTAATAAATGAAGAGTTACACCTATATTAACAACTGCTTGGAAACCAAGTTGCATAAGTAATCCAGATACAGATAATATGGAAAATAAATCACCAACTTTCATTACCCTAATAAATCCACGAATAACTATGAAGGCAAAAAGAGATATAATAATTAAGCAAGTTATCATACCTAATTCTTCACCCGCTACAGCAAAAATAAAATCAGTATGAGAATCGGGCAAATGTTGTTTTACAACTCCTTCGCCAGGGCCTTTGCCCAAAATTCCACCGTTACTAAAAGCTTCTAAAGATTTTTTAACTTGATAATTTTCGCTAGTATCTGGATCAAGAAAACTATTCATTCTAACGGTTACGTGAGGAAGAAACGTATAAGCCGCTAATAAGCCTAATAATGCCACAATTGCTAATAGAATTATCCATATCATGGATAATCCAGCCAGAAACATTTGCCCCCCCCATACAGCTGAGAAGGTGATTGCCATTCCTAGATCTGGTTGCAAGATAACTAAACCTATAATAGTTAGATATAATAAAGAGGATAATAAAAAGCTAGGAAATTTAGGATTAGTATATCTATTGGCTAGAATAGACGCTGTAATAATAGTAAAAAATGGTTTGATAAATTCTGAAGGTTGAATTGAAATAAAGCCTAAAGAGATCCATCTTCTAGCTCCCTTAATTTCTTCTCCAACGAATAAGACTAAGATCATTAAAATTATAAAAACAACAAAGCCAATGATTGCAAATTTATAAATTAACTTAAAGGGTAAAAAAGAAATAAACAGCATTGTGGAAATGCCAAGTGTTAGAAAAACTAGCTGTCTTTGAATGAAATAAAATGGTGGAAGCCCTATTCTTTCTGCCACAGCTGGACTTGCAGTGGTAACCATTACCACACTAAAAATTATGGCAACAGCAATGGCAAACAACATATATCGATCAATCGTTGCTGCCCACGAGCCTGTTAAACTGCCTCTTTTACTTTGCTGCATTTTTTATTTATTAACCAACCTAGTTTTTTTTATGATACATAACATATATAACTAGTAAACTAATTGCTGAAAATAACCAAGTTAATGCATAACCTAAATGATGGTTACGAATATTGGGTGTGATATTCCTGCCAACTGGTAATGTATTTGCTTTAAATTCTTCTAATATATAAAAATCTGCAACTGGCTTTTTTAAGAAAGAGCTAATTTCACCTAAGTTAATATAAAACCATAGATTATGACTAGGTTGATTATCATGAATATAAAGAGTTTTTTCCTCTTCCTTCATAATAGTTCCAGTAATTTCTACTATGCCTTCAACTAAAGTCTCAGTTCTGGTATTAGGTTTTTTTAAACTTTCTGGCACCCAGCCTCGATTAACAATTATCATTTCATTATTATTAAGGATAAAGGGAGTTAAGATATAATATCCATTTTGGCCTTTGAACTCGATGCTTCCACCATACATGTACATTTCATCTTCATGAAGAAATCTACCAGTTGCCTTAACTTTACGATAAATATTAGAGCTTAAATCCATGTCTTCTGAGAGAGTTTCTGCAGGAAGTTGGCTTTGGTAAGTTATTTGCTTAATTAAATTATTTTTCCAGCTTAGTCTTTGAAATTGCCAGCTGCTTAATCCTAATAATAAAATTAAAGCTGGAATAGTAAATAATGTTGGCAATAATTTAGGTTTAAAATCTAGAAATTGTTTCATATATCAAACTTTATATTTTAAGGAAGTAATCCTTTAGTTTTTAGTAATTCTTGTAATTCACCTTTTTCAAACATGTCTTTCACAATATCGCAACCACCAATAAAAGTACTTTTAACATATAGTTGAGGTAAAGTGGGCCAATCGGAATATTCTTTAATACCTTGGCGAATCTCTTCACTTTCAAGAATATTAACTCCAATAAAATTAACTTGCAAGTGATTCAAAATAGCAGCCACTCTTGCTGAAAAACCACATAATGGCATTTCTGCATTTCCCTTCATGAACAAAACCACATCATTATTTTTAACTAAATTATCAATTTTTTCAAAAATTATCTTATTTTCCATACTAACCTCGTAAATTTTTACTATTTCTTAATTTGTCATTGCTATAGTTTTAGTATATAGTTTTAGTAACCATAATATATAAATAAACTAAAATTTATTAAAATAAAGCAGTATTGTTGTTTGTAATATTTAATAAATTATATGTAATTATTCATATATTATATGAATAATGTAAGGTATAAAATGACTAATTTAATACAAAAAGCAAATAAAATTGTTGTTAAAGTAGGCTCTTCTTTTGTTGTGGATCCAAAAAAAGGTGAAACTAATAAAGAGTGGATCGATAGTTTTGTTGATGATATTGCTAAATTAATGAAAGAGGGCAAGAAGGTAATAATAGTTTCTTCTGGTGCAATTGCATTTGGTGCTAATATTTTAAAAATTAATCCTGCAAAAGCAAAGCTTCAAGAAAAGCAGAATGCCGCTGTTTGTGGACAGCTAGAGTTGATGAATGTATATAAGCAAAGTTTTGCACGTTACAATATTAACGTAGCTCAAGCATTATTTACTATTGAAGATGTTGAAAGCCGTAAAAGATTTTTAGCTATTAAAAATACCATAGATTATTTATTGGATAAAAATATTGTTCCAATTATTAATGAAAATGATTTAATTGCTAATACTGAAATTCGCTTTGGAGATAATGATAGATTATCTGCAAGAGTAGCACAAATAACTAGTGCTGAGTTGTTGATTATGTTTTCTTTAGAAGATGGTTTATTCACTTCTGACCCTAAAACTGATAAGTATAGTCAGTTTATTAGTGAAGTTTATGAGATTAGTTCTGATGTTGAATCTATGGCAACTGATTCTCAACAAAAAACAGGCGGAATGTCAGCAAAAATAGTTTCAGCAAAAATAGCTTTCAATAGTGAATGCAATATTATTATTGCTAATGGTAATCCCTTAAATCCAATAAAGAGAATTGAATCAGGGGCTAGATGTTCAAAATTTATAGTTGATCAATCTTCACCCACCAAATATAAAATAGGATAAATATGAACGCATCTACCTCAGTTGTTGAACTTAAAGACATTATAATAGCAACTTTAGATAAGTATAAAGCTGAAGATATAGCAGTAATAGACTTAAAAAATAAAAGTGACATTGCTGATTTCATGGTTATAGCCACCGGAAGATCTAGCAAGCATGTTGTGTCAACAGCAGAGTTTGTTATTGCAGAAATTAAAAACGCAGGAATGCCATGCCTTGTTGAAGGGATGAAAAATTCTGATTGGGTTTTAATTGATGCATTAGATATTTTAGTGCATATTTTCAATAAAGAAAAAAGAGAGCATTATTCCTTAGAGAAGCTGTGGCAGGATTAAAAATTTTTCTTCATACAATCAATAAAGTATCGGATTCTTCAGCTGAGTCTTTATTGATTGCTAATTATCTTAAACGTATTCCCTGGTCTATAACCATTCAACAGCTTGAGCTTAAAGGAAAATTCCCCTCAGATAAACAAAAAAGTCTTGAAGGAGATCTATTACTTAAGAATGTTCCTGCTGGTAATTTTATAATCGCACTTGATGAAAATGGAGGGCAATATTCTAGCCAGGACTTTAGTAAATATATCCATAAAATTGATAGGCCTATATCTTTTATAATTGGTGGAGCTTACGGTTTGAGTGAAGAAATAAAAGTAAAAGCCAATTTATTACTTTCATTAGGTAAGATGACAATGCCTCACATTTTAGCTAGACTAATGTTAGTAGAGCAATTATATAGAATTTATACCATTAAAGAGAATCATCCATATCATAAATAAAGGTAATATTATGAGTTTAAATATAGCTGAAGATGATTTAGCTCTTGATAAGGCGATTGCTTCAATGCTAATTATTGGCTTTGAAGGCCATAATCCACAAGATAGCATAGTTATAAAAATAACTAATTACTTAGCAGATGATATGTTGGGAGGAGTTATTTTATTTAAACGTAATATTGATGATCCACAGCAGCTAAAATCTCTTACAAGCAATTTTATAAAAGCTAATCCTGATATTTTTATTACAGTTGATCAAGAGGGAGGAAAGGTTCAAAGACTAACTCCAGCGCAAGGTTTTAAAGGTTTTATTTCTCCAGCCAAAGCTGCTCAATTGCCGGTAGAAGAAGCTAGGGCTGTATACGAAGATATGTCATTGGAGTTAAATAACCATGGAATAAATCTTAATTTTGCTCCAGTTGTTGATATAAATAATTCTAATAATCCTTGCCCAGTTATTGGTCCATTGGAGAGAAGTTATGGAGAAGAGGCAAAAAAGATTGTTCAATATTCTGAAATATTTATAGATGCTCATCATAAAAATAAAGTGCTTACTTCTATAAAACATTTTCCAGGCCATGGTTTAGCTACCAAAGATAGTCATTTAGGTTTAGTTGATGTTACAGACACTGCACAAGAGGAAGAGCTTCTACCTTTTTATGAGCTAATTGATAAAGGAAAAGCGGATATGATAATGACTGCTCACTTAATCAATAGAAATTTAGATTCTGAAGGGCATCCAGCAACATTATCTAAAGTTATATTAAAGGGCTTACTTGCAGATAGGTTAGACAAGACTTTAATAATAGGGGATGATTTGCATATGGGGGCTATAGCTAGTTATTATAATTTTGAAGATTCAATTATTAAAGCTATTAATGCTGGATGTAACTTGATTATATTCTCTAATAATCCTCTTGCTTGCAAAAATATTATAGATTTTAAACCAGATTATGACATTCCAAATAAGTTTGTTATGGTAGTCAAAAAGGCTATTGCCGAAGGTAAATTAAGCCTAGAAGATATTCATAAATCAGCAGAGAAAATAAAAGGCCTTAAAGCTAAACTAAAGAATTTAGCTTAAGGGGTTTTAGCAATTACTCTTTGTGATGAGTTTTAGAATATAATTCACGATAATAGCTTGAAGATTGTAATAAATCTTCGTGCTTTCCTGAGTCTATAATTTTTCCTTTATCTAAAACATAGATTAAATCACTATTAATTATAGTAGATAATCTATGAGCTATAATTATTATAGATCTTCCTGCATCTTTTAAATTAAGAATAGTATTTTGGATAGCTCTTTCTGAGATATTATCTAAAGCAGAAGTGGCTTCATCAAAAACAACAATCGGGCTATTTTTTAAAATTGCACGAGCAATGGATAAGCGCTGTTTTTGCCC
Source organism: Rickettsiales bacterium (assembly GCA_049653745.1). Taxonomy (GTDB): domain Bacteria; phylum Pseudomonadota; class Alphaproteobacteria; order Rickettsiales; family CANDYO01; genus CANDYO01. The sequence goes on along the minus strand of JBASGW010000031.1, from coordinate 28,603 downwards.
TCCAGATAACTTAAAGCCACTTTGTCCAATTACGGTATCATAACCTTCAGAAAGACTATTAATAAACTCATCAGCTGATGCGGCCTTAGCAGCTTCAATAACTTGCTTATCAGTTGCTCCTAATTTTCCATAAGCAATGTTAGCTTTAATGGTATCGTCAAATAATAAAACATCTTGGCTAACTGTACTAATTTGGTTTCTTAGTGACTCTAAAGTTACATCTTGAATATTATGGTTATCTATTAAAATCTCACCAGCGGTAATATCATAAAAACGCAGAATAAGATTAGCAATGGTGGTTTTTCCTCCTCCAGAACTTCCAACAAAAGCAACAACCTGGCCGGGGCTAACTTTAAAAGATAGATTTTCAAATAGAGTATTTTCTTTATAAGAAAAGCTAACATTATTAAAGTCTATAGATGCTTTTTTAATTACTAATTTATGAGCTTCTGGCCTATTAGTAATTTGGGGTTTAACATCTAAAACTTCAAAAAGTCTTTTAGTGGCTGATAGGCCTTCTTGAAGATTATTATTAAGCTCAGCTAAGCTTTTTAACGGGCGATAGGCGGCAACAAAAGCGCCTATAAAAGCTATGAATCTTCCAGGGCTGGTGTTGCCTGCAATCACTTCATAGCCTCCATAATAAATAACTCCGGCAATTGCTATGCCACTAATAATTTCTATTATTGGTGATGATAAAGATTCAGTTCTGATAGCTCTAACATAAAGCCCAAAAATATTATTAAGAATATCATTTGATTTACTAATTTCATATTCTTCTGCGTGGTAAGATTTTACTTCTTTTATAGCTTTAAAAGTTTCATCTAGCTGAATAGTATAGTGACCAAGTTTTTCTTGAGTGGAGGAAGAAATCTTGCGCATTTTTCTACCAGCTCTAATAATTGGATAGATAGCTAAAGGGAAAATAATAAAAATTAATATTGATAATTGCCAGTTAAGGCTAAACATAACAATTACTAAAAAAACGACAGTTAGCAATTCTTTAGCAATTCCTGTTAGAACATTAGATAAAGCTGTTCTCATGGTTATGATATCGTTAGAGAAGCGAGAAATTATTTTTCCAGTTGAAAATCCTTGTAAATAAGGTAGATCAGAATAAATTAAATGAGCATATAATTTAGCCTGAATATCGGTAATAATTCTCTGTCCAACATATTTCATATAATAATTTTGGAAATAAGAAGCAATTGCTTTCATTACTCCAACAGCAACTATAATTATAGGAATTATAACTAGCATTTTGCTATTTAGATGAACAAAGATATCATCTAAAGCGGGTTTAACTAACCATGCATGCAAAGCATTAGAGGATGCAACAATAACCATTGCTATTGAAGCTAATATTAGCTTTGGAATATATGGTTTAATAAATTCTTTTAATAATCGCTTTAATAAAATAGAAGAAGAATCTTGCAAAATTATAATCCTCCTAAAGTCATTGTTTCAATCATGAGAGAAGGGCTATTAATGCTAGTTTCAAGTTTTAAGTCATTAGCAGGAATCATTTGCTTAAACATAGATTTTAAATTCCCAGCAGCAGTCATTTCACTGATTGGGTAAAGAATTTCTCCATTTTCAATATAAAAACCCACTATACCTTGACTATAATCCCCAGTAATAATATTAGCTCCATGACCAAAAATTTCAGTAATTAAAATTCCTTTTTTAAGACTCTTGATCATTTCATCTAAAGAAATGGATCCAGATTGAATATACATATTGCTGGGGCTAGGATTTGGTGCAGTTGATAGGCCACGAGAAGCATGACCAGTTGTTTGCATTTTAAGTTTATATGCTGTTTGTAAATCCAATAAATAGTTATTTAAAATTCCTTTTTCTACAATATTGAGTTTTCCACCTGATATTGCTTCTGCATCGAATGGCCTGGAAGCTAAGCCCTTATTAATAAATGGATCATCAATAATATTTATTAATGGATTAAAAATTTCCTGTCCTAAATGGTCAATTAAGAAGCTTGTGCCTCGGCTAATTGATAAGCCATTAATAGCTCCGGCAAAAGCTCCAAGCAAAGCTTTGGCAGCTTTTCTATCAAAAATAACAGGCATTTGTGAAGTTACTATTTTTCGTGGATTTAGTTTATCTACGGCTTGTTTTGCTGCCTCTCTACCAATTTCTTCTGGAGATTTTAAGTCTTTGGCAAATCTTGCAATAGTATAAGATCCACCAGTTTGCATGGATTCATCTTTGCCAGCTAAAACTTCAAGAGATAAAGCGCTACTAGAAGTTTGATAAGAATGCTGAAAACCCTCGCTGGTTGCAAAATATATATTATTAGCTTGATATTGGGCACTTGCTCCCTCAGAGTTGGTTATTTGTTTATTATCCAATGCATAGCTTTCAGTTTGTGTGGCTTTTTCAATTAAGACGTTAGCTGAAGGTTCATGATCATCAAAAAGTTCAAGTTTAGGAATATTTTTAGTAATTTGTTCTTTATTAGCTAGAAATAAATGAGGATTTGCCGGAGTAACCTTAGCCATTGCTATAGCTTTTTCGATTACATTATCTAAAGATGATTTAGCAAAATCTGAAGTAGAAACAATAGCTTGTTGTTGATTAATCATTACTCTAAGAGCAACTGCAGTATCAGATGAACGTTCCATGCTGATAAGTTTTTGCAGTCGAATTTCTGTACTTAAACTGGTTGAATCAATGATAATTGCATCCGCAGCAGTTGCTCCTTGTTTTAAGGCGCTTTCTATTAAATTACCAAGTATATTTAGCTTATTCATTATTATTTTCTCTGTTTAGTTTTTTGATTTTTTAAATATTTTAATGGGTCAACAGCTTTAGTTTTTATTCTTAACCCAAAATAAAGTTCCAAGGGCTGAGGTGTTTCTAGGAAATTAATAGTGCCTATAATTTGACCAGATTTGATTATATCGCCTTTATTCACATTAAAGCTGGTTAAATTACCATAACTTGAAAAATATTCATCTGGATGTTGAATAATAACTAAGTTGCCATAATCAGCTATTTCATTGCCTGCATATACAATAGTTCCTGATGCTGCAGCTTTAATATTATGTTCATTTTTAACTAAAATATGAATATCATTATTTTGTGTTCCATTGGCTTGTAATCCAAATTTACTAACAACTTTTCCTTCAACTGGCCAATTAAGTTTTAATTTCTTATTCACTATAGGTGCAGTATTATAATTAGTGATTTTATCGACTTTAGGTTTTGTAACGATAATTTTAAGTTTAGAGGCAGTTTTTAAAGATTCTGGATCACTAATATTATTTATAGTAATTAGATCAGAATAAGACATTCCATATTTTTTAGCGATACTCAGAGCGCTTTCACCATTTTTAACTGAATAATATATTTTAGCTGGAATAGTTATTTTGTCTCCATTTTTTAAGGCATAAGTTTTCTTTAAATTATTGTAGTTTTTTAAAATTTTTTGGGAGATAGAAAATTTCTTTTCAATAGAGCTCCAGCTATCTTCTTTTTTTATTACATATATTTCAGATTTATTACTCCAGTTATCTAAGGCAAAACAAGAGATATTAGCAAATAATATTGCTGCTAGAATAAAAAATGATTTGCTAAAGTTATTTTTCATTTTATCTCACAAACACATATTCAGAAGAAGAGGAAAAATCAGAGCTAAATCTATATTGCTGTACATCAAAATGCTTCAAGTGTTCAGGGTTATCTAATAAAGCAGTGCTAATAAAATTAGCCATTAATCCTCTAGCTTTTTTAGCATGAATACCAATAATTTTATATTCATTTTGTACTTTTTCTTTAAATATTATATTAATTAGTGGTTTTTTAAGTTTCTTCAAGTTTATGGCGGCTGAGTATTCTTGGGAAGCAAGATTTATTATATATTCATTGGCCTCGGCATTAAGTGCCTGAGTTATTTTATCGCCCCAAAATTGATATAAGTTTTTTCCTTTATCATTACCAAGAGAGGTTGACATCTCTAAGCGATAAGCCTGAATTAAATCAAAGGGTTTTAATATTCCATACATTCCTGAAAGGATTCTTAAATTTTTATTGATAAATAGAAGCTGTTCATTTGTGTAAGTTTCAAGATTGATGCCTTCATATACATCGCCATTATAGGTATAAATAGCAGGCTTTGAATTAATATCGGTATAGTTTCTAGAAAAATTTTGAAAACGTTCATAATTTAGTTGGCTTAATTTAGGGCTAATATGCATTAATTTCCCTAAAGATTCTGCAGAATAAGTTTTTAGTATTTCAGCTAATTGCCATGCTTCATAAGTAAAATCTGGTATGGATGTAGATATTTCCTTTGGAACATTACAATTAAAATTAAGAGTTTTAGCTGGCGATAGCAGTATTAACATCTTTATATTTTCTCATTTATTATGGAACATATTTTTTCAGCTTCTTCAAGAGCGTTATAATTCCAGGTTTCAAGAGTGAGAGTGCCTTTATCTAGATATCTAATATAACCTAGCTGTAATAAATTAGCTAAAAAATTTCTGTGTTTTTTTGATAATATTTCATTTTTATAATAAATATATGTTGGTTTCCCAGTGGTTAATGCTTCAGAGCAAGTGGAAACTGAATCGCCAGTAATTATAAAATAATCACTTAAACTTAAGTAAGCTAAATATGGATTATTTTCTATATTGTCTTTATGCCAATCAAAGAAGAAATAAGGAACCTTTAAATCTTCAATTAATTTTTTATTAAAAGAAGGATCGGTTCTTCTGCTAGTGCTAATTAGTAAACTACCATCATTTTTTGTAACTAAATCTTGCGCCTTTAAAACTAAGTTTTTTAATTCATCCAAAGAATAATTACCAAATTTGGTTTTGCCGCCAATCATTAAACAAACAAAAGGTCTTTTAAAATTACCAATCTGTTTTTGAAAAATTTCTGCACTTTCTTTAAGTTTATTTTGATCTAAGTAGCAAGGAGCTCCAATGCTATAATGGATATTATTATATTTATCATAGCTTGATGATTTATCATGATAGGGTAAACAAATCATATCAAAAGAAGAAAAGCACATATCAGGATTCATTAGGTGCACATTAAAAATCTTAGGATCTCTTTTCTTGATATAAGCGCTTACTAGAGCTGTTTTTCTACCGCTTGAAATTATTAAATCTGGGTATGGTTGATCTAAATTACTGCTTAAACTCCAATCAATACCTAGTAATGTATTAAATTTGAGCCAGTTGGGTAAAAAGCTAAAGAAATTATATTTGATAGTTTTAACTTGATAATTAACATTCATTGCTTTGGCAACTGCAATAGCTTGGTTGGCATTGCCAGGGATATCGTCGATTATTATCCAAGCAGCTTTTATTTTATTCATTTTGGTTTTGAGTTTCTTTAATACGAAATCCTGAACAGACTACATACATTTCTGCTGAATCACTACGGCTTGACTTGGGTTTAAAATGTTTAACTATACGAAAATGCTGTTTAAGTATATTAAGTAACTCGTTTTCTGTGCCTCCTCGCAATATTTTAGCTATAAAAGACCCGCCTTCTTTTAAATGGGTTTGAGCAAAATAGAAAGCATCTTCACAGAGTTGCATAATTTTTAAGTGATCTGTTAACGTGTGCCCCGATGCTGAAGCTGCCATATCGCTTAACACTACATCAATTTTTTTTCCATTTAACCAAGACAATAATTCTTCATTATTTAAGTCTAAAAAATTCTGTTGTAGAGCTGTTACTCCTAAAATAGGATTCATACTTAACAAATCTATAGCCAAAACTTTTCCGCCCCAAGGTTTATCTGCATTGATTTTTGCAGCAGCAACTTGACTCCAGCCCCCAGGAGCAGCACCCAAATCTACAACAACTTGTCCCTTGCTAAAGATTTTATATTTATCATGAATTTCTAATATTTTATACGCTGCTCTAGAGCGATAGCCCTCTAGCTTTGCTAATTGAACATAAGGATCATTTAGTTGTCTTTGTAGCCAACGAGTTGAGGATACTTTCCGGCCTTTAGCTGTTTTAACATGTACTGTTAAATTGCGATTAATTTTTGTGGTGCTTTGAGTCATATTTTTATAATTACCTTAAACTAGATATTTGAGATGCCTTTAATCCAGACATTATGCAATGTAATAAGGCGCGCTATCTGAGTTTATAGAAGTTGATTATAAAATTATGTATCTAAAAGAACAAGAAATTTATAAAATTAATATGGTGTGTGAGGTTAATTTTATTTAACTTCACTCCATACGCGTTTTTTAGCAACAAAAAATAAACCAGTGAAAATAGTTAAAAAGAGCAATACTTTTATACCCATTTTTTTTCTCTTCTCCATCTTTGGATCGGCAGACCATTGAAGGAAATTAACTACATCTACAGCCATTTGATCTATAGTTGCTTTAGTGCCATCATTATATGTAACAATTTCATCGCTAAGAGGCGCAGCCATAGCAATCTGCATTCCTGGAAAATAAGGATTATAATGCATTGTTTCTGGAATAACCATTCCTGCGGGAGGAGTTTGACCAAATCCAGTTAAAATTGAATATACATAATTTGCTCCATTTTCTCGCGCTCTAATCATTAAAGATAAATCTGGAGGGTAAGCGCCATTATTAGAAGCTCTTGCTGCTTTTTCATTTGGATAAGGGCTAGGAAAGTGATCGGATAAAGTTCCAGGACGATCGAACATTTCGCCTTCATCATTTGGACCATCTTTCACAGTATAGCCTTTAGCAATTTCTTTCGCCTGAGCCTGTGTAAAGCCAATTTCAGTTAAGTTACGTAAAGCAACTAAATCTAGAGAATGACAAACTGAACAAACTTCTTTATATACTTGAAATCCTCTTTGAATAGAGCTCTTATCCAATGTGCCAAACATTCCTTCAAACTGCCATTTCATAGTTTTAGGATGAAGCGCATCAGTATTAGCAATAACTACTCCACTAGCTGCAATAATCAAACTTAGTAATATTAAAGTACGTTTCATCATTTACTTCAATTCCTTTTTTGTTGATATGTCAATAGACTCTGGCAAAGGAAGAGTTGCTTCGAGTTTGCTGACAAGAGGTGTAATGAATAAAAAGTAAGTAAAATAATAAAAGGTAGCAAGCTGCCCTAATATAATAAAAATACCTTCTGGTGGCTTTCCTCCAATATATCCTAAAAGCAAAGAGTCAAAAATAAAAGTCCAGAAGAAAAATTTTGATAATGGGCGGTAAGCAAGGCTTCTAATTTTTGATTTATCAAGCCAAGGCAAAGCCAATAATATTAATATTGAAGAAATCATGGCAATTACACCAGCTAATTTATTAGGTATGGAACGTAAAATTGCATAGAAAGGTAAGAAATACCATTCAGGTACAATATGTGGTGGCGTAACCATAGGATTAGCAGGAATAAAGTTATCTGGATGATTTAAATAATCTGGTTCAAAGAATACAAAATAAGCAAATAATATAAAATAAACACCAAATCCTAGAAAATCTTTTATTGTGTAATATGGGTGGAAGGGAATGGTGTCTTTATCAGTTTTAACATCTACTCCTGTAGGATTGTTAGATCCATGCTGATGTAATGCAACTAAGTGCAGAGCAACCAAACCTACAATTAGGAAGGGAAGTAAAAAATGTAGGGCAAAAAAACGATTTAAAGTGGGATTTCCTACAGAAAATCCTCCCCATAGCCATTGAGTGACCGATTCTCCAACCTCAGGAATTGCAGAAAAAAGATTAGTAATAACCGTTGCTCCCCAGAAACTCATTTGTCCCCAAGGTAAAACATATCCCATGAAAGCGGTGGCCATAGTGGTTAGAAAAATCAAAACACCTAAAAACCATAATAATTCTCGCGGAGTTTTATATGAACCATAATACACCCCACGCATCATATGAATGTAAATGGCTAAGAAAAACATTGAAGCTCCAACAGCGTGGATATTACGGATCAACCAGCCATAATTAACGTCTCTAACTATATGTTCAACACTATCAAAAGCCATTGTAGTTTCAGGAGTATAATGCATAGCTAAAAATAATCCGGTTATAATTTGGATCATTAAGCCAATACCAGCGATAGAACCAAGATTCCATAAATAACTTAAGTTCTTAGGAGTTCTATATTCTCCAAGATGCTTCATAAATGTAAACATTGGTAGACGATAATCTATCCATTCAACAATTTTATTTCTTTTTTCAGTGTTCATAATTTTTAACCTTAACCGATAACAATTTTAGTATCGCTGATAAACTTATAACCAGGAACAAGTAAGTTTTTAGGGGCTGGGCCTTTTCTTATTCTTCCAGAAGAGTCATAATCTGAACCATGGCATGGACAAAAATATCCATCAAAATCACCTTTATTTTCTATGGGGATGCATCCTAAGTGAGTGCAAATTGCCACCATCACTAACCATTGTTCATGTCCTTTTTGCACTCTCTGCGCATCAGTTTCAGGATCTCTTAAGATGTCTACAGGAACTGCTTCAGCTTCTTGAATTTGTTTCTCAGTGCGATGGGTTATAAATACTGGTTTACCGCGCCACATAACTTTAATGGTCTGTCCAGGTTGAATATTAGTTAAATCTACTTCAGTGGTTGATAGGGCTAAAACATCTTCAGAAGGATTTAGAGAGTCAATAAGTGGCCAAGTGCATGCAGCAGCACCCACAGCAGCCATTGCTGATGCAGTTAAAACTACAAAATCTCTTCGCCCTTCGCAGGCAAGTTTACAAGTTTTATCTTCAGAATCGGGCATTAATTTCTCTCTATTTTATTTGCTTAATTTTCTATTATATTTAACTATTAAATTTTTATTAAATCAATAATAGAAAAATAATTAGTGTAAAAATTTCTAAGAAATTTATCGTATTATTGTTTTATTGTCTAGAGTTTAACTATGCAAACAAAAGAAAAAGCTAAAGTTAAACTTTAGCTTTTCTGGTATCTTTGGTAATCATGTATTGCTGAAGAATTGATAAGATATTGGAAAATGACCAATAAATCATTAAGCCTGAAGGCAATGAATATAGCATTACCATTAAAACTAAAGGCATGAATTTCATTACTGTTGCCTGAACTGGATCAGTTGGAGCAGGGTTTAAGCTTTGTTGAATAAACATAGTTACTCCCATAATAATAGGCCATAATCCAATGTCTAAAGTTCCTAATGAATGCCATGGCATCAAACCAAATAAATTCCATATAGAAGTAGGATCTTGTGCAGATAAGTCTTTTATCCATCCGTAAAAAGGAGCGTGACGCATTTCTATAGAGATAAAAATAACTTTATATAAAGAGAAGAAAATAGGTATTTGAATAAGTAATGGTAAACAGCCTGATGCAGGATTTACATTTTCTTTTTTATAGAGAGTCATTACTTCTTGATTAAATTTTATTTTATCTTCTGCATATCGCTGCTTTAATTGCTCCATTTTGGGTTGCAATTCTTTCATCTTAGCCATGGATTTAAAAGATTTATTCGCTAATGGATACATTAATAATTTTAAAGTTAAAGTGACAGCTAGAATAGCTAGGCCAAAATTTCCAAGTAAAGAATAAAAATAACTAATTAATAAAAATAATGGCTTAGTAATAAAGTAGAAAATACCAAAATCTATGGCTCTGTCAAAAAGAACAAAATCATTCTCTTGCGCATATTTAGCTAATAATTTTTCTTCTTTTGCTCCAGCAAAAAGATGATTAATGCTGGTTTCTTGCTTGCCAGGATTGATGATGAGATCATTAGATATATAGTTTATGTTATAGTTATCTTGACCATTGCTATCGCTAGCAACTAAGTTAGTTTTAGAAGCAATTTTATTATCTGGAATTAAAGCCGACAGCCAATATTTATGAGTTATTCCTGCCCAACTTCCTGGAGTGTTGGTATAAGTTTCTTGGCGGGATTTACTTAGATCTTCATAAGTGCTTTCTTTTAGAACTCCTGAAAAAACGCCTATTATTCCTTCGTGCAAAATAGCAAATTGTTTAGCTTCTGCTTCAGCTTTATAGATTCTGCCATAAGTAGCTAAATTAATAGCATTAGAGCTATTATTTATAACGGTTTGTTTTATTGTAAATAAATAATCTGAATCTATTGATATATCAAAAATAAATTTAATTAAATGTTCGTTTTGCCAATAGCATTCTATAGATTTACCAGGTGTTAATTCAGATTGATTGCATTTCCAAATAGTATTTTTATCTGGTACAGAAAAACTACTGCCTTCAGAGCTATTTATCCAGCCAAATTCAGAAAAATAAGCCAAATTTTCTTTGCTAGAAAATAATTGAACAAGAGGACTATCATTGTTGATGTTTTCTTTATATTTTTTTAAAAATAATTCATTAAAGCGCAGTCCTCTTAATGAGATAGTGCCCGTTAACTTGTCGGTGTTTATGTTGATTGTGCCCACTTTTTCTTGATTTGATTGAGTGCTCTGCTCAAAAGTTTTGTTTGATTTGTCTATTAATTTTTGTTCTTGATCTAATTTTTTCTGAACATTAATTTGTTGCTGCTCTTCGATGATTGCCTTTCTAGGGGATTCATAAAAATATTGCCAAGAACCTAATATCATTGTTGATAAAAGAATTGAGATTAATAGGTTTTTTAAATCATTATTATTCATGGGTATATTTTCAAAATTAAACAGTAATTTAAACTTTTTACAAGAAATTTAAAGCTGTGTCTAGCTTTAAGATAAATTAGGAGGATAATCAAGAAGTGGATTAGATTTTAAAACACTTAAAACTTCGGGATCAATATTTCCTCCTGACAAGATGATTAGTATTTTTTGTCTAGTTGTTTGTTTTTTTAGCCAATTAAAAGCTGCTGCCATAGTTAATGCTGCAGTTGGTTCACATGCTACAGGTAATAATTCATTCAACCATACAGACCAATATAAAATCTCTTCTTCGGATGCTTCAACAAAGCCATCAAGATGCTTTAAATAGGCAAAAGTTCTTTCAGAAACTTTTAAAGTTCTTAAGCCATCTGCCATTGTTTGAGGAGATTCTTGAAAGCCTACAATCCTTCCTAATTTATATGAAGTGGAGGCATCATTAGCAATTGCTGGCTCTGCTCCATAAATTTTACAATTTTTTCCAGAAATACTAGTACCTAAGTATACTCCCGATAATAAAGCTCCACCGCCGCAGGCAGCAAATATTGCATCTGGTGTGGTTTTAAGTTCATTAAGAGCTTCATAAGTTAAAGTCGCAGCTCCAGCAATAACTAAGTCATTATCAGAAGGATGCATAAAGTAATTTTCTGGATCAAGCCCCAGAGTTCTAGCCTTTTGTTCTGCTTCAATTCTTGTTTCAGTGATAATAAGGTTAGCTCCTAATTCTCGTATTGATTTTTGTTTTGAAGCTGAAGCTGACTTATGCATATATATTTCAGTAGAAATTTTAGCAAATTCTGAGCCGGCCCAAGCCAGAGCTTTAGCATGATTTCCTGAGCTGTAAGCAACTATTTTTTTAGGAAGATTTCCTTGTTCTTCTAAGCTTAATAGAGAGTTTAATACTCCTCTAACCTTAAAAGCTCCAGTTATTTGCATGCTTTCGGCTTTAAAAACAATGTCATGTCCTATTAATTTATTTAAGCGTTCGCTAGTTACAAGCGGTGTTTGATGAATAAAATTTTTTATTCTGTGATGAGCTTTGAGGATGGAATCTTTATTAATCATTTATGATTTACGAACTTTTGTTTTATCTAGTTTAAGAGATTTTTTAGGTTTAGCAGTTATTTTCTTTATTTTGGTAGAATTTTTATTAATTTTTTTGTTTGGCTGTGCTTTAACTTTTATTATTTCAGTATTAATAATTTTTTTTCTTAATTTAGGAGTTGCTTTATTGGCTAAAGGAGCCTCTTTTATTCCATGAGCAGCTTTATTAAAGTGGTTATCTAACAAGGACATCATTAGTTTGTCTCTAGCTGCACTAGTATTTTCACCCAAAACTACTCCCACCAGATGCCTTCCATCTTTATGAGCTGTGGTTGTTAAGTTAAAACCAGAAGCATTGGTAAATCCTGTTTTAAGGCCGGTAGCCCATTTATAATTTAATAAAACTCGATTATGGCTATTATAAGTTTTGCCATTATAAGCAAAGCTAGTTACAGAGAACCAAGGAAAAAAAGAAGGAAAATCTCTTTTTAAAGCTATGGATAACAAAGCTAAATCATGAGCCGTAGATTTTTGATTCTTATCTGGCAATCCTGAAGCATTGCGGAAAGTGGAGTTATACATTTTTAAAATTCTTGCTTGTTCAGTCATCATTTTTGCAAAGTTAGTTTCGCTACCACCAATTGCCTCTGCTAAAACTACGGCAGCATCATTACTTGAATGGACAATCACTCCTAAAATTGCTTTACGCACTGAAACATGGCTTCCTGCTTTTAAACTCATATTTAATCTTGGCATTGAGGCTGCTTTAGATGAAACAAGAAGTTTTGTATCTAAAGATAACTCTCCCTCATTGATTTTTTTAAAAGTAAGATAAAGGGTCATCATTTTAACTAAAGATGCAGGATATCTTAAGGCATGAGGATTATTTGCATGGAGAACTTTACCGTTATTTAAATCAATAATCAGGCTTGCTTTTCTAGAGGATTCTTTCTGTGCAGCAAAGCTAGAGTTTGCGCATAAAACACAGATTAATATAATTATTTGAATAACGGCTCTTTTAAACAAGGTTTTAGCTCTTTAAATAATAGTTTTTATTATTTTTATAATATTATTAATATCACCTGTTATACAAATAGTTTTATTTGTGCTAGTTGCGCCTTGAATGATAGTTATATTATTTTTACTTATTTTTAGCTTTTCTGCTAGTAAATTTACTACAAATTTATTAGCTTTCCCATCTTCAGCTACTTCAGTGATATAAATTTTGAGGTAATTATTAAATATTGCTCCAAACCTAGTACTAGAAGCTTTGGGAGTGATCTTAACATATAATAAAATTTTATCACTGTAAATTTTTATTGGTAATTGATCAGTAAATAACACTAATAATTATCCTAAGTTAATATAAAGATTTGAGTATTAATAAGGTTTAGCTTATAGTTTTTTATAAATTAAGTAAAATATTTTATTAAAAAAGGTAGTTTAGGTTGTTTTATTCTTATATGGTTGTATTCGTCTGTATTTGGTGGATAATATTTTTTATGGCTCTTCCATTTAGAGCGCAAATCACAGAAAAACCAGAGCTTGGGCATGCAGACAGCGCTCCCACTAATCCTCATTTAAAAATCAAAGTTATAATTACTACTATAATTTCAGCATTATTAACTAAAGTTATTGTAGATTTAATTGAAAAAGGTTACATGGCAGAATTTGCAGAAAATTTTAACAGCTGGATATCTAGTTATTAAAATATACTTTAAATTAAGTTAAGTTATATAAAACCCATTTATTACATATGGCTCCTTTTTTTGCTCTAGATTCTAAGATTCAACAATCGTTTAATATAAAACTTTTTTGCATTAGTTATCACACTTAAGATTAAATTGTAATATACTTAAAAGCTAGGGTTAATAGAATCATCTGAAACAGATCCCGTAATTAAAGCAGCTAAAGCCCAATCCACATTATCATCATTTAACGGCTCACTAGAAATAGGGAGATTGGTATAATTACTAGCGGTATTATTAAATGAAGTTTCTTGCTCGTTAGTATAGTTAGGGTTTTCTTCAGTATTATATACTTGATCTATATGATGGCCAGAAATTTCTTCATCTTCGCTCAGTTCGCTTTGGCTAGAACTGCCTTGATCCTCTTCATCATCTTCCCTTATTTGACTTTGATTAGAGCTATCTTCATTTTTGCCTTCATTTAATCTTTCTATCGATTGATAGTGAACAAGATTATGTAAAACCCTAATCACTTGACCATTACCATCAGGTGTGGGCATGGTTATTAGAGTTCTAGTGTTTGGGTTGTAATGTCTAATTTCAAGCGCTACATTATATTCACGTTGTAACATATTAGATAAAGCATCAATAATAGGACCTTCAGCCCAAGTTCCTTCTCTAGAATGAGTATTTATATAAGTGTCCATTGCATCTTGGGATCCAAATACATTCATATATTCGTTCTGATGCGTACGAATTTCATTTACAGCTCTATCTCTTAATGCTTCATGTGAAACTTCAATATGTGAAGCTCTAGTATCTAAAAAAGATAACTGTCTTGAAACAGCATGATAGAAACAGTTTCCATCGCTATCAACATCAAAGTAAGTTAAACCTTCTTTTGCCAATATATTTCTAATAATTGGTTGTCTAGCACTATTTTCTAACTTAATTAAAGATATAGATCCTGTAATACCAAGGAATTCAAATATTAGTGCTTTATTATCTCCATATCTATCAAGTATTTTAGGTATTATAGTAGGCTTTTTAAATGCTATTTCTATTTCTTTTTCTATTATAACTTTTGCTTTAGCAATTGCATCTTTAATTATTTCATTATAATTATTGTCACTATCACTTTCGCTCTCAGATAAGAGCGAAGCCTCTGTTCCTTTTCTTATATAATCTTTTATTACGATGGCTAACCTAGTTTTTATAATAGCATCACAATTATAATCTTCGTTTTCCTCTAATGAGCTTAATAAGTGTGTTTCTTGGTGGTTTAAATAAAGTTTTAATAAATAATCTACAATTCTATAATCTTCATCTTGAATACTTGGATTATTTATTGACGCAGCATGTTCAATTACGATTGTATGGTCATAAAAATTTCCGCCTACTAACGTTAGTCCGATTTTATTAATTAATAGGTTAAATACTTTAAATGCATTTTTTTCAGCGTTACAAGCAGAGATAAAAATATTATCAAGAGAATCTTCTCCAGCATAAGAAAAATTAGAATCTAATAAAAGCTTCAATATTTCTACATGTCCTAACTGAGCAGCTACATTTAAAAGATGTATTTCATAATCCATATTATTAATAATTTCAAAAAAACCATTGTTAATAAGTTTTTTAAGCTCTTTAAAGCACTTAAGGCTAGATAATTCATCTATATTTTCTTTTTTTATACAAAAATATCCCGAGTCTCTAAGATTTTTACCTGCTTCTTCTCCTTGATTATCCCAGTCATAGAATTCTAATCTATCAAAGCTACGTAATTCTAAATAATATTTTAACTTTTTAATATCGTTGTTTATTATTGCTTGGGTAATGGAAATTCCAGGGTAGGCAGTGAATTCTGATAACTCTAACTTTTCTGTCTTTAATGCAGAGTTTTCTGCCCTTAACTGTGAAATTATTTGTAAAAGCTCTTCTTGAGAGTCATTTTCAGAATCAGAAGAGGATTGTTCTATGCGTTGTTTTTTATTTTCCTTAGGTTCTTCATTGTTATCAAGGGGTCTTTTAGTCATTTATAATCCATTTAATAAAGCTAACAATTATTAATTTTTATTTACTTTAGTAAGGATTGAAAAGAGAGTCAAGTTTTTTGAGTGGGTTCTTGTTTTGAAGCAATAAATATTTAAATATTGCTTAATATATCAAATCTTAGCATTAATGAAAGCACCTAAGGAGAATCTAATTAATATAGATTAATTAGATTTGTTCTAACTATAGTGCAATTATTTCTAATATTTTTTTTGCCGCTACTTCACTGGGGCTTATATTATTAACTTGAAGTTTATTAAGCTGTTCCTTCAAATCTTTTTTCCACTGCATAATATTTTGTTTTTTAATAATTTTTTCTAAAGCTTGAGATATTGCTTGAGGATTACAATCCTTTTGTAGCAGCTCAGGTATTAATTCTCTTTTAGCTAATAAATTAATAATAGTAACATATTGAATTTTTATTAGGCGCTTTAAAAGCCAATAAGATAAATAATTTATTTTATGTGCCACCACCATAGGTAGCTGATAAAATGCTAGTTCAGTGGTAATAGTGCCGCTTTTAGATAAAGCTAGGTCAGCACTGCTAAATAAATGTAATTTATCTTCATCTTCAACTAAAATTACATTTAAAGAATCGGGAATATATTTTTGAATACTTAATTTTAAATGTTCTTGAGTTGGTATAGCTACTATAACTTTCCTTTTTATATTCTTTTGTAGTTGAACAATAGAATCAAGAAAAATTGGAAGTAAAGAATTTATCTCTTGTTTGCGGCTTCCTGGAGCTAAGCAAACTACTAAGTCATCTGCTTTTAAGTGATATTTTTCCCTAAAAACTGCTTTAGCATCAATATGTAAGTCTTCAATAGCTGGATAGCCAACAAATGTAGTATTTAAACCTTCTTTTAAAAAGTATTGCGGTTCAAAAGGTAAAATTACTAATAAATGGTTATATAATTTTGCAATCTCTTTTGCTCGTTCTGGCTTATAAGCCCATACTGTTGGAGCAACATAATGAATTAATTTTCCTTTAAACCGATTTTTTATAGCTTTGGCCACTCTAAAAGAAAATCCTGGTGAATCTATGGTAATAACAACATCGGGTTGGATTGAAAGAATATCGCTAATAGTTTGTTTTAATCTTAGAATAAACTTAGGAAGATAGGGAATAATTTCTAAAAACCCCATTACGGCTAATTCTTCGGAAGGAAATAAGAGGTTCATGCCTTGTTCTCTCATCTTCTTTCCGCCAACTCCATAAAATAGAGTGTCAGGTGCTAAAAGCTTTATTGCTTTAATTAGCTTTGACCCTATATTATCTCCTGAAGCTTCTCCTGCAATCAAATAAATTTTTTTCATTTTAATACAGCTAAACAGCGAAGCTAATTAGGGCGATTTACATGGCTAGTTAAATCTTCTTTAATTTTTGAAATGGTTTCAGAAGTTTTAACATTAGCCCAGATAATTTGTTGTTTGATTTGATAAGCTAAGCTTTCTAATAGCTCTTGTTCTTTGTCTTTTAGATCATTCATTTGACTGCTTAAATTACAATATTCAAAAACTAAATTTTCTAATAGGTCTTGCGGAGCCTGAGATAGTTCCTTGCCTTTATTTAAGTAGTCTTCAATTTTAAGTAAGCCATCATGGGTATGTTGGTCATGGAAATTTAAATTATCCTGAGAGCAGACCTTGGCAATTTTACTATATAGATTTTTTTTTGTTTCATTAAGATTTGAAGAATTGTCATTGTCTGCTTGAGGGGAAGAGACTTCTATAGAAGATGATATTGCGCCTGAAGCATAATAATGATCAAAAAATTTATTTAAATCACACTGAAGATCTTTTAAATCTTCTTGAAGTAATTCAATTTTTTTAAGTGAATCGTTAATTGATTTTTCTAATTTTCCAATTTCTTCTTCTGTTTGATCAGAAAAATTGCTTTGAGAAACGCTGTGGATTGTATTTACTTTAACAGACATGATTGCCCCCGTAATTAAATTCTTTAAATATTTACAAGCACTCAACTTAAGATTGAATGCCTAACTAACTTAAGAAAATTACAATTATTATTGTTCCCCATCATAGCATAATATGACTTAAATGAGAATTACTTTTGCTTCCTTTGTTGAAAATAATAGAGTTGACTTTCTAGTATATCAAGGAAAATAAGGCGTTCTGATTTAATTAGAAAAAGATTTGTAATTTTTAGTCACTCGTAATTAAATAAAAAAGTAGCTATAATTAATAATTTGATGATATAGCTTGTAAACATAACATATTGCTTTTATTAGTAAAAATCTCTAAAATCCACAAAAAATATACTTCTTTTTCTATAGGATTTTCAAAAATGACCGTTACTCCAGATATATTATTTGAACGAGAAAAATTAAAAAATAAAATAAAAAAATGGCAATGGCTATTTTTTATACTTCTTTTTGTTCTAGTATTGATGATTAACAAAAAATTTTTTAATACTAAAGTTGGAGAAGGTTATATAGCAAGAATTAGCATAGATGGCTTAATTACTTATGATTCTGATTTAATCAAGAAATTAGATGAATTGGCTAATGATTCTAAGGTTAAGGCTCTAATTGTTGATATTGACAGTCATGGTAGCACTTCCTTCGCAGGAGAAGAATTATACTATGCTTTAAAGGATTTTGGGTATAATAAACCTATTGTATCTGTTTTAAAAACTATGGCAGCTTCTGGGGGCTATATGGTTGCATTAGGAACTGAGCATATTATAGCAAGAAACATGACATTAACTGGATCAATAGGCGTTTTGCTTCAGTCTTTTGAAGCTGTTGAACTGGCTAATAAATTAGGCATTAAGTTTATTTCTGTTAAATCCTCTCCTTTAAAGGCTTCTCCTAACCCTATGGAAGTAATGAGTAAGGAAGTTTACGAAGCTATTTATGAAACAATAGAAGATGATTATTTGGTATTTGTAGATATTTTAGCTCAAAATCGTAAAATGACTCGGGATGAAGCTTTAAAGCTTGCCGATGGTAGAGTTTATAGTGGATTAAAAGCAAAAGAATTGAACCTTATTGATGAAATAGGCGGTGAAAAAGAAGCGCTAAATTGGTTAGAAAAAGAAAAAAATATTTCTAGAAAAACTAAAATTGAAGATATTAATTGGGGTGAGTCTGATAATTTATATAATATGTTTACGGCATTTTTTAGTAATATTAATAGTATTTTTAAAAGTGACCTTATTCAGAAAATCACTACTAAAAGCAATGTAAAAATGCTTACAGTAAATTAAGAAAATTAGGCTATTAATTTTAGCCTAATAAATGCTATTTTAAGAGCCGCTACTAAATTTTCTATCATTTCATCGGTATGTAAAGGAGTGGGTGTGATGCGTAAGCGTTCAGTTCCTTTTTGAACAGTAGGGTAGTTTATGTGCTGAACAAAAATACTAAACTCATCTAATAAAATTTCTGAAATTTTTCTACTAAGTATAGGGTCGTTAACTATTACAGGAATCATATGACTATCATTCTCAATAAAAGGAATGTTAGCTTCTTGTAGTTTAAGTTTTAATTTTTTGGCGTTGCTATGCAAAGCTTCGCGTTCTTTATTGTTGTTTTTTAAATAACGAATACTGGTTGTTGCTGCAGATGCTAAAGCTGGTGGCAATGAAGTTGTGAATATGAATCCTGAAGCATAGCTTCTAACAGCGTCTACTATGGTTTTAGATCCAGTAATATAGCCACCTAAAACACCAAAACCCTTAGCTAAGGTTCCTTCAATTATTGATATTCTATCCATTAAACCTAACTGTTCGCAGATTCCTCCGCCTCTTTTTCCATACAAACCTACAGCATGAACCTCATCAATATAGGTTAATGCATTATATTTATCAGCCAAATCACATATTTGTTTTATAGGAGAAATTTTTCCATCCATAGAATATACAGATTCAAAAATTATTAATTTGGGCTGATTAATGTCTACTGCTTTTAGCTTGTCTTCAAGGTCATTAACATTTAAGTGTTTATAAACAAATTTTCTTGCTTCGCTTCTTCTGATTCCTTCAATTATAGAAGCATGATTTTCTTGATCAGAAAAAACTACACAGTTAGGTAGTAATTTTACTATTGTAGAGATTGAAGCATCGTTTGAAATATATCCTGAAGTAAATACCAGTCCGGCTTCTTTCTGGTGAAGATCTGCCAACTCATTTTCTAATTCTACTAAACAATGATGAGTGCCACCTATATTTCTGGTGCCTCCTGAACCTACTCCCATTAGAGAGTTAGCCCTATTAGCAGATTCAATTACCTCTGATTTTTGGCTCATGCCTAAATAATCATTAATACACCAAATAACTATTTCTTTTTTTCTTTTGTGATCATAAACAATAGGATGTTCATTAACGGCTCTTTGAATATCACTAAAAACTCTATATCTTCCTTCAGTTTTTAATAAATTTACAGCATCAATAAAATATTTATCATAATCTACAATTGGTTGTATTATTGACTTAAGGTTTAGCATATTGCTTCTATTTCTTATCTTAAATTACTTAGATTTTCACATAATACCAATTCTCATTCTTAAATACTACTATTTACTCTTGTTGCTTATGCACTAATTTGTACATTTCACATCTAGCTCATTGTATTATTTAATTTGAGAAACGCTATAAGTTGTATAGCTATATTGAAATTAACTCAAGCTAATTCTTAAATCTATAAATAACTCATTATTTACTTATCTTGATATTTAAAGGCTATTTCTAATAGAGGTTTATATAGTATTACTTTGATTACTTTTTGTTTTGAGATGGTTTCTTTGGGTTATTGAATTTTTATTGTTAGTTGATGAAGCTTCTTGGATTCCTAGATCTTCTATATTTCTTTTTATAACCTCAATTTCTTCTATTTTTGAAAACTTAGGTTGTGTTTGTGGTTCTGGGTTTATAAAAATTTTCTTTTGTTCTTCGCTTAATTCATAAGGAGAAGAGGAATGTGGTGTAGAGGGAGTGCTAACTTCTGTAATTTTTATTGGTTGTGTGCTTTTTTCTTTTACTAAAGTAAATCCTAATAAATTGCCAAGTTTTCCTACTATTCCACCAAAATTTAAAAGAGAAAATAAAGCTAAGTTGCCGTCAAGAGAAGATCCATAAGATGCTTTTATATCTCCAGTATTAGATGCTATTAAAGAAGGATTGGGATTATTAATAGAAGCTTCAGGTTTGTTAGCTGGGGCAATAAAATCTTGTCTTTCAGAGTTGGAAATATTATCTAAATTATAATGTTTTGTAGCTCTATTAAGTAAAGTTTGTGCATTAGAAACCTCAGCAATCTTAATTTGCTTTATCTCATGTGTTTCCATCGTTGCAGCAATTAATATTGTGTTTACCAAGATATTTTCTAAAAATTCATGGCTTTCTTCGGGAATAAGTAATTTCACCTCTTCTTTGCTTTTTCCACTTAATAAGTCTATTAGTTGATCTACATCCTCTCTGGTATATTCTACATCTTGAGGTTTTTTTAGTCCGTTATGTTTCATTGTAGATAGTAAAGAACGATAAATATTTCCTACGCCCACTACTTGAGCATCGCCTCTTATTTTATTATCAAGCCATTGCTTTTCTTCTGTATTTTCAGATTGAAGATCAAAAGTTTTCTTTAAAATTTCAATAGCTTCACGTTTGTTTTTAGTAAAAGGATAAATACTATCTCCTTCTATCTTAAAAGCTGAAATTAGAGTTTTTCTTGAAGCCGCAGATGCTGCGGTATCGCCCACTACCTTTAAATTTTCACCATCATCTGCTGTAACAAATTGTCTACTACCGCCGCCGGCATCACCAACAACAATATTACTTTCTTTAGAGTCAAGGGCTTGCATAGCGCTTTCAAAAGCAAAAATACCTTCTTCTCTTTGGGTGATAATTCTAGCATTAATATCTTCTATTCCTTCTTTTTTTAGCCTGTTAGATAGAGTGTCTAATAAAAGCTGGCCATCGTCAGCTTTTCTAAGTGCTGCAGTTCCTACCAGCCAAAACCCAATGTTATCATTAGGATTTGTCTCTTTAATAGCTCTGACATTTTGAATCATTAAATCTAAATATTGTTCTTTTATTTCTTCAGAAAATTTATTGCCATATTTAGCCATTAATTCATCATGAGCTTTCTTTGAGGAAACTCCATTTAGTATTTCAGAAGGAGCATATGTTGCTTGATTAAGATTTGGATTAAATAAAGAGCATATATTTAAAAATTGCCCATCTGGGCCTACGGCATTTGGTATTTGACCGGTTTTTTGTATTTGTTCTGCAAGTTTATGTAACTCTAGATCTGTAGCCATTGACATTGGCGTATCAAAATAGGTAACATTTTCTGCTTCGCCTGTTTGAGAATTAATCTTAGCTTTGGCTATTTTTAGGCTACCAGAGCCACTATCAACTATTAGAACTGAAGTATCTTTCATAATTCAAAACTTAAAACTAGGTCTACCATTATCTTAACTAATTAAAAAGAAATTTACTAGAAAAAAGCTCTAAGATGAATGATTTATCTTAGAGCTTTTAAGAAAGGGATTGCTGCTATTTCTCTCTAAATGAGTGATCTAAACTAATTATTATAGGATCAAGAAGATATCTCATCATAGTTCTTGTGCCCACAACAATCATAACATCAACTCCCATTCCAGGATATAGAACCACACCTTTAAGATCAGAAATTTCTTTTAGGTTTTCTTTATCTATTTCAATACGAGCTTTATAGTATAAAGGAGGAGTTCCTGTCTGTAACTCTAAACCTTCAGCAACAATAGCATCAGAAGATAAGCTAATTACTCTTCCTTCAAGTACAGGAATTATTCTAGCTCTATATGCAGTTAAGCGAACCCTTGACAATTGACCAACTCTAACTACCGAAATATCATCAGCTCTGATTTTAGCTTCAATAATTAATTTATCATCTTGAGGGATAATTTCCATTAAAGGATATTGTTGTGGAACAATTCCTCTAGGTGTTAGTTTATCACTTAAGTTAGATACATTACCATCTTCAGGAGAAGTTATTACTGTGCGATTTAAGCGTTCGGTAATATCTTTTAATGCTTCGTTATCCCTTGAAAGTTCTGCCTGAGCAGCTTTTAATTCACTAACCACTTGTTCAAAAAATTTATCTTTATCATTTTCTAGAGCTATATGGCTTTGTAAAATTTGTTGTTCAGTTTCTGCAAGTCTTGCTAATAATTCACCTTTTCTTGATTCATATTCAGCTTTTCTTCCTTCCACATTTTGTAAATCTGCTTTATTTAAATTTCCTTTAGCAAAAAGTTTTTTATAAGATTCAACTTGTTCGCTGCTTATGGCTATTAATTTATCAGTTGCTTCTATTTGTGGTAAAATTGCATTTTTTCTTTCAATATATTGAGCTGTGTTTTTCTCATTTAATGCAATTCTTGAAGACATATTTGCTTTTCTTGCTTCAAATACTTTTTTCTGATTGTCAGTTGCTTTAATAACTTCTAAATCTTCAGTATCATTTACTAACTCGTCAGGAAAAGTAACTATATCTAATCCATCGCGTTCTGCAATTAATCTTGATACTTCTGCAAGCGAAGTAATATATTTATACTTATATTGATTTTTTTGTGCTCGCAATTGTGTGTCGTCTAAAAGTATTAAACTTTGACCTTTAGTAACAAAATCTCCGTCTTTTACCAATATCTCTTTAATTACTCCACCTTCAGGATGTTGAATAATTCTCTTTTTTGATTCAAGAATAATTTTACCTTGAGCATGAGAAGCGCTATCTAAAGGAGCTAATATTGCCCACATCATAAAAAAACCAAAAGTAACTATAAGAACCCAGATTCCAAATACCGAAGGTCCTCTTGTTTCTTGAACAACTTCACTTCTTCCTTCAATATGTTCAGACCTTGATAAGTAAGTGGCAGAATCATCAATAATGGTAATTAACTTATCTACGTGAGGTGATAAGCTTCTAGCTTTTTTTACAGCTACATTAGCTATAAGTTTTTGTTTTTCCAATAATGGCTTAGTTTTATCTAGCAATTCTTTAGCTTTAGTTTTTGCAGAGTGAAGTCTTCCTTTTGGTACTTCCTCATATACTAAATCTGTAACTTCTGCCACTGCTATTAGATTTTCTTGCTTTTCTTTTTCAGTAATTATTTTTGAACTTCCTTTAATTTGCATAATCTGTCATCACTTTAAAATTTGTTAATTTTCTACTTTTGGTTGAGATGGTGTGCTTGTTGGTTTGCCAAATTTTGACATAATTTCTTCTCTTGTTCCAAAGGCTGCCACTGAGCCATCTTGTAAAATTAATATCTTATCAACACAAGATAAAATAGATGGGCGATGGGAAATTACAATAGTTGTAATCTTTTTTTGCTTCGCATTCATCAATGCAGATACTAAGGCTTGTTCGCCAAGCTCATCAAGATTTGCATTAGGTTCATCAAGAACTACAAATTTGGGGTTGCCAAAAAATGCACGAGCTAGCCCAACTCTTTGTTTTTGCCCTCCAGATAGGTTAGAGCCGCCAACTCCTATATCTGATTCATAGCCATTTTTTAAACGAAGAATTAAGTCATGTGCGCCGGTCATTTTAGCAGCTTCAACTATATCTTCAGGGTTAACATCATCTCTTAATCTTGCTATATTATGTTTGATGCTGCCACTAAATAATTCTACATTCTGTGGTAAATAGCCTACATGATTACCAAAATCGTCACGATTCCAAGTGTAAACATCTGCGCCATCTAGTCTTACGGTTCCTTGAAGAGCTTTCCACACACCCACTAATATTCTAGCAAGGCTTGACTTGCCGGCTGCGCTTGGACCTATAATTGCAAGAATTTCACCAGGATTTAGAGAAAAACTAACACCTTTTAGAGTGTAAGGAACAGGGCCTGTAGCTCCTGGTATTGTTGGTGCAAAGAATATATTTTCTACGTCTATTTTTCCTTCAGGAGTAGGTAATTTCATAGATTCTTGACGATCTGAAAGTTTAACATATGCATTTTTTAAGCGCTCATATGCTTTCATAGCTCCACTAATTTGTTTCCAAATTTCAATAGCATTATCAAAAGGAACTAACGCTCTTCCCATGATTATAGAGCTTCCTATCATTCCCCCCATTGACATATGCATTGGCTGAGTTACAACTAAGTAAGCGCCAATTGCGGTAACTAACATTTGTAATATGGCTCTAACAAATTTTGAGAAATTAGAAATAATACCATTTCTATAACTCGCGACTGAAATCAATTCTAATGAA
Organism: Rickettsiales bacterium; assembly: GCA_049653745.1. Taxonomy (GTDB): domain Bacteria; phylum Pseudomonadota; class Alphaproteobacteria; order Rickettsiales; family CANDYO01; genus CANDYO01. Next base: position 3,983 of record JBASGW010000031.1, on the reverse strand, counting down.
TTTTGTTGATATTTTTGCCATACATTAGTGACTGCCTTCATCATGCCCATTGCTTCAATTACTTCAGCATTACGAGTGGCAAGTTCAGATTGATTCATGCTGCGCATAGATTCTTCGTTAGCTTCATTCAGCTTAGCAGTGGTAGATCGAGCGTTAAAATAAGCGCAAACGGAAAGAAGAAGTGCTCCAATAACAGAAAGCCATCCCATCCATGAGTGAATAATAAATAACACAATAATATAAATAATTGACCAAGGAGCATCAAATAAGGTATTGATGCCAACGCTGGTTAAAAAAGTTTTAACTGTTTGTAAATCACGAAGATTTTGAGCTCCTCCAACAGATGCTTTTAGTGCTGCGCTTCTTATTGAATTAGCAAAAAGATCAGGAGATAATTGCCTATCCATCCACTCGCCTAACTTAATTAGAGTGAAAGATCGAGCTACTTGTAGCAAATGAAGGGCGCCATATAGCCCTACCATGAGCAAGCTCAACATAAGTAAAGTGTTTAGATTTTGGCTTGATAAAACTCTGTCTAAAACTTGTAATGAATATAACGGAGTGACTAGCATTAGTAGGTTAACGCCAAAAGCAAAGGCAAAAACCATCCAAAAAACAGGGCGACATAGATCTAGAACTCTTAATAATGTATTTTGATTTTTTTTACTCACTAATTTATCCTCTAACTTTTTATATTTTTAAAACGTAAAAATTTTATTAAATATTTAATACTTATATAATAAATACGCTTCTTTTTTGTAAATTGCAACAAATATATAATAAATTAACTAATTTTTTCAAGGTCGTTAAAATTAATTATTATTTTAAAACTCTAGACCAATTTGGATCTGAAGCATCTGTAGGAAGTTTTAACATTCTCTCAAAATTTCCAGTAAGGTCAATAGCATAAAGTGTTGATTTCAATGACTTATCATTTTTTTTGTAACGATCTGTTTTTGCATACATAATCACTCTGCCATTGGGAGACCAAGTTGGGTTATCAATAACATATCCACTAGTTAAAGTTCTTTCGCCTGAGCCATCTGTTCTAATTACTCCCAAATAAAACTCACCTTGATAACTTTTTGTGAATGCAATGAAATCTCCTCTTGGAGACCAAATAGGTGTGTAATATCTACCCGGCCCAAAGCTAATTCTTTGTTGGTCACTACCATCTTTATTCATTATATATATTTGTGAAGAGCCGCTTCTATCTGAGATAAAAGTTATTTTTTCTCCATCAGGTGAGAAGTATGGGCTGGTATTAATATAAGCACCGCTGGTTATTCTCTTAGAGCGCATAGATTTCATGTCTGTTAATACAATATCAGTGCTTCCGCCTATAGCTGTAGACATAGTAGATTCTTGACCATTGGGAGAAAAATGTGGAGCAAAGGTCATGCCTTTGAAATGTCCTAAAACCATGTCCTTAGAAGTGTTTAAATCACGAAGATGAACTCTAGGCTTATTATTTACATATGCTAAGTATAGAATTTTATGATTGTCTGGTGAGAAGCGAGGAGTTAGGGTTAAGTTGCGACCATCGCTTAAATATTTTAAATTAGCTCCATCTTGATCAATAATAGCTAATTTTTTGGTTCTATGTTTCCCTGGTCCAGATTCTGCAATAAACACTATCTTAGTATTAAAATAACCTTCTTCTCCAGTTAAGCTTTTATATATATCATCGGCAATTTTATGAGAGATTCTTCTCCATTCTTTTTCCTTGCCCTGATAAATTCCTGCTTTAATTGATTTTTCGCTGTAAGGGTCCCATAAATGATATTCAACTCTTATATCGCCTGAGCTTATATTAAAAACTTCTCCGGTAAGTAAGGCTGAAGCATTAATTTGTCTCCATGCAGAAAATTTGGGAGCTATTTTAAGATTGGTAATTGTTTCTATATATGCTGCAGAACTTATTATTTTAAAAAGTCCAGTGCCTTGTAAGTCGTTATTAATAACTTGTAAAATTTCTTTAGCAGTTTCTTTGGCTAAGCCATCGCTTCCTAAAAATTGGACATTAGCTATAGGCAAGGGATCTACTTTGCCGCTAGTAATATCTATTCGTTCAACAGCCATAACATTAACTGAGCTGAACAGAAATAAGTATAATATAAAAAATTTTCTCATCATAATGCCTTAATAAATTAAGTTACTAGGGTCAAAATTAAACTCTAGGTTTCTCCAGAGGCTATACTGATCAACAGGTAGATCCTGTAAAGGACTACATTTATAGACTGCTCTAACAGCTGCATCCGCTGCAACTCTATATAATTCATCACTAGTATATTTAATATTATCAACTATCTTTGCAGTTGCAACACTTCCATCACTTTTAAACGAAATATTTAATAAAATTTGTAATTTTCCTGCGTCTTTATTGCCTGCAGGAGGATTCCAGCATTGTTCAATCTGTTTCTTAATGGAATCTTTGATGCTTAAAGACAAAGGTAACCCTTTGTCACTAGGTCCTTTTGTTGTTTTTTGAATTTTTTCTTCATTTTTATCAGTTTTTTGAACTGTATCCTCTAGCGTTTTTAATAAAGCATCAAATTCGCTTTTAGGTTTTGTTTTTTTCTTTTTTTCAGGTTCTTTTTTTTCTGGAGTTTTAACTTGAGGTTTGATCTCTTTCACTTCAGATACTGGTTTTTTTAATTCATTAGTTAAATCAGGGGTTGGCTTTTCAATGGGCTGAGGTTTTTGCGGCTCTTCAATGGGCTCTAATTTTTCAACTGGTTTAGGTGTTTCAAGTTCAGGCTTTTGAGGTTCCACAGGTTTTGGTTTTTCTAAAGGCTTATCATCTTTTTTAGGCTTTGGCTCATTAGCCTGTTTATTTTCAACATTGGTTTTTTTGCTGATAGGCAATAAATCTACCGAAATAACAACCTCTTGAAGAGATTTTTTTTGGCATTGAGGAAAACTAACTAATAAAAGTGCAAATAAAATTAAATGTATAAATACAGATATGCTCATCCCAGGATGATGCCGAATAAGAGCAATAATCTGGTTTATCTTGTTTATCATTTTATATTCTTATCTTCTATCTGAGTTACCAGAGAAATATGATTATAGCCAGCTTCGTTTATTGAGCCAACCACAGACATCATAACTCCGTATGAAACATCTTTATCGCCTCTAATTAGAATTCTACTGTCTTTTTTTGCTTTAGCTATAGCATCTAATTTCACGATTAAGTCTTTAGGGTCAATAGCTATATCCTGAATATAAACAATTTCTTTATTAGTAACGGTGATTGTTAGAGGTTCGTCATTCCCACTTAATGGTGATGAAGATGTTTTAGGTAGGTCTACATTAATTCCAGAAATCATCATAGGCGCCGTAACCATAAACACCACTAACAATACAAGCATAACATCAACAAATGGAGTTATGTTAATTTCGCTCATTAATTGTTTTTTTGCTCTACTTCTAGAGGCTTTAGTGACTGTGGCCGCCATTTTCTACCCCTCTATCAATTTCTTGAGAAAGCAACGAGCCCAATTCGCTTGAAAAATCTTCTACTCTATTATTTAGGCTATTAATTTTGCTAGCAATTAAATTATAAAATATTACGGCTGGAATTGCTGCTATTAACCCTATTGCGGTTGCTAACAGGGCTTCAGCTATTCCTGGTGCCACTGCTGCAATTGAAGCGTTTTTTAAAGCTGAAATAGATTGAAAGCTGTTCATAATTCCCCATACCGTGCCAAATAATCCTATAAAAGGTGAAATTGAGCCAACAACTGCTAGAAATTGAAGTTTGCTCTCCAATTTATCCATTTCTTTATTTTTTGCAACAGCCATAGCCTGCAGGATGCGTTCTTTTAGACCAATACTTAAATAGGATAAAGAATGATTATTTTGATTAGATAGTCGTTGTTTGCTCCATTCATCCATTGCAGAGATAAATACTACCGCCATAGGATGGTCAGCTCTGCTTCGTAATCTTTCATAGAGTTGATCTAATAATTTTCCAGACC
>JBASGW010000030.1:0-2319 GCA_049653745.1 Rickettsiales bacterium | reverse complement strand
CAGCATCACCCCCAGATACCTGCACCTGTCCTCCGACGTTGCTCTCATCACTTGCACCGGACACAAGTACCACGGAGCCGCCTTCTAAGCCGTTTCCAGCTTGAATCTTGACGTTGCTGCCCGCCTGCTTGCTGTCGCCGACCAGCAGAGCCACTTCTCCGGCGGATGCGTCCTGAGAAGCGCCAGACCGGATAGCGATGCTGCCACTGGCTCCGTCAGCAGAACCGGTGCTGATCGTCACATCACCGGTTAGCTGAGAAGCAGACGGTGTTGATACAAGCACGTCTCCAGAGTTGCCCAGATCGGATGAACCACCAGAAATCACGGTCGCGCCACCGTTGGCTGCAGCAGACAAACCGCCGTTCAGAGTCAAAACTCCGCCGCTGGCACCATCCGCAAGGGAAGAGCCACCGGCAAGGGCAACGGATCCACCCTGTCCAACACCCCCCGCACGATCACTACCACTGATCTGGATGGCGCCAGCAATATCTGCGTCACCGGTGCTCAGCGCGATGCTGCCACCTCTGACCACCGAGCTGTCACCAGCATTGATCATGACGTCACCACTAACGTCGCCGCTGCCTGAGGTCAGCAGCAGGTCGCCGCCGGTCAGTGCAGAGGAGTCGCCAGCAGAGACGGTGACGCTTGATCCAGCAGCAGTTGAGGCACCAGCTGCGATAATCACATTGCCTGCCTTGTCGCTCGACGCGGATCCAATAGTAACACCTCCGCTTGGAGCGCTACTCGTAGCACCAGAGTTGATCGTGATGCTTGACGAATCCTGAGCGGACTCAGTCGTGCGTACAGCGGTTGAGTCACCACCAGTAATAACCATTTGTCCATCAGATGTAGTTCCGAAGCCGCTGGAGAGAATCACCGACCCACCGACTCTACCAGTTCCAGGTTCAATAATCACCGATCCGGCCTGTTCCTTGGCGGCACCAGACCTAATCGAGACATCTCCGGAAGACCCAGAAGTGGAAGTTCCCGTGGCGAATGTTACGGCGCCGCTACCGGCCATGGAGTTGGTTACCGCAGCACTAGCTACGCGCACATCTCCACTTCCGCCCTCAGCGCTTCCGCCGCTGGTAACGACCACATCGCCACCCTGGAGGTCAGCAGACGCTCCACCCTTGACGGACGCTCTTCCTCCGGCATTGGTCTCACTCTGGCCCGCCTGCAGGGATAGATCGCCGGCGGAAGCCGCATCGGCGCTACCACTGGTGATAGAGATGGAGCTACCTGCCTTGGAGGCGGTGCTATCGCCGACAGCGATAAGCACGCTTCCTCCATCTCCGGCGAGTCCGGCGGATGCAGCTACAGAAACATCACCACCAGATACGCCGGTACCAGCAAGGAGCACAAGATTGCCTCCCTGAAGCGAGTCGGACTGGCCGGCCATCAGGTTAACTGCGGCACCAGTTGCACCCACAGACGCACCCGCTCTTACTGCAACTTCACCATCCTCGTTCAGGATCTTGACGCTACCGGTAGGCTGTCCAGCCTGGGCAGAGCCAGTGGACACAACCACGTCTCCAGAGCTACCAGCATCGGTCGTGCGAGTGTAGATCTCCATGGACGAACCCTGCAAAGTGACGCTGCCGTCAACTTCGCCGGATCCACTCTGAATTACCACCGATCCCGCGCTAGCACCATCACCGGCAGCGACTGCAACGCTCCCGCCTTCGGTCGCACCATGGCCTGCTGCCACAGTGACACTGCCCGCCAGCCCCTTCGTCGCTGCACCGGTCAACAGGTTGATGTCACCAGTGGCTCCACTGGAGGCTGCGGTCTTCGCGACAATTACTCCGCCGGATGCAGCGAATATGGATGCGTCACCGCCAACGGTACCTTCGCCGCTCTGCAGCAGTAGTTCACCACCGGTACGGTCACTGGCGCCGCTGGATATGCGGGTGGAGCTAGCCTCTGCACCAGAGCCAGCGCCAACGATCACATCACCTGCGCGCGATTGTGCACTGTCACCAGTGGTAATGACGGCATCCTTGGCAGACTTCACAGTCACCGGGCCGTCTTGGGTGTGCAGCGTCAATTCAGATGCACTGAGCAGATCAACCGCACCGGCTCCAGATTCGACCAGCACGGATTTTCCGCTGATGAATACATTGCCAGAGATTTCTCCGGCAGTTCCGGTACCGATGAAAGCGTCTCCGCTCGCACCATTCATTGAGGCGCCGGTCGCAAACATCAGCGCACCAGATGCGCCGCTGATAGGAGCAGCAGTGCTGATGTCGACGGTGCCGCTGCTACTAGACGACGCGCTTGATCCGCCGGATAACTTCAGGTCGCCTCCCGTGCCTA
>JBASGW010000029.1:0-51936 GCA_049653745.1 Rickettsiales bacterium | reverse complement strand
GCTATATGGCTTGGTGTGCATGTTTTTATATTCCCGCATTGTATGTATTTACAGCATCTAATTTTTAACTAGACTCATAGTTTTTTAAATTTATTAAATAACACCAATATAAAAGTATAAATTTATTAATAAATTGCAAATAATTTATTGAATTTTTATAAACATATGTTATGTTTGTTATATTGTAATTTAAAAAATTCTTGTTAAATGTTAAATTTATTTAAGTTAATTTCAGATGGCTCTTTTGATGCGCTAAAAGCAGCAATTGAATCTAATTCAAAGTCTTTTGATTTAGTAGTAGATAAAAATAAAAACAATTTATTACACAAGGCTGCTGGAAAAGGAAATCTTGAAATTATTGTTTATCTTTGTCAAAAATTTCCTGCCTTATTAAATAAAAAAAATGAATATGGTCAAACGGCATTATTCAATGCAGTTATTAATGGCAATGAAGAAGTTATAAAATACCTAGTAGAGCAAAATCCTGATCAGGGAAAAATAATAGATTCAAAAGGTTATAGCTTATTGCACTATGCTAGTGCAAAAGGTTTATTAGAAATAGTAAAGCTTTTATTAGATAAGGATCCTAATGCTCTAAAACTTAAAACTTCCAAAGAAGGATATAATGTTATTCATTTGGCAGCTCTTAAAGGGCATTTAAATATTGTAGAATATTATAATAATAACTTCCCTAAACTTAGTTATGAAGTTACAAAACAAGGCTATAACCCACTTCACATTAGCGCAGCTTATGGTAAACTTGAAGTATCTGAGTATTTAATCCAGCAGCATCCAACTCTTTTAATTCAAAGAGATGAAGATGGATTAACTCCATTAATGCAGGCTGCAATTAATGGTAATGAAGAAGTTGTAAAATACCTAGTAGAGCAAAACCCTGGTCAAACAAAAATAATAGATCCAAAAGGCTATAGCTTATTGCACTATGCTAGTGCAAAAGGTTTATTAGAAATAGTAAAGCTTTTATTAGATAAGGATCCTAATGCTCTAAAGCTTAAAACTTTCAAAGAAGGATATAATGCTATTCATCTTGCAGCTCTTAACGGGCATTTAAATATTGTAGAATATTATAATGATAATTTTCCTAAACTTATTTATGAAGTTACAAAACAAGGAAATAACCCACTTCACCTTAGTGCAGCTTATGGTAAACTTGAAGTATCTGAGTATTTAACCCAGCAGCATCCAACTCTTTTAATTCAAAGAGATAAAAATGGATTAATTCCATTAATGCAGGCTGCAATGAATGGAAGGCAAGATTTAGTTATAAGTATAGTAAAAAATCATCCTGAATTAATTTTAGAAGTAAATAATGATGGAGATAGTGCAACTGAGATTGCTGTCTTATTTGGTAAAGCAGAAATAGTTCTATTTTTAATGGAAGAAGCTCCAAAAATATTAAGAGATAAAGTTTCAAATATATCTTCAGTTGAAAAGTCATTATATAAATTTTTTAATAATGAAGGGTTAAAAACTCCAGAAACCAAGTTATTAATTGCATCTACAAGTTTAAATTATGGCAAATTTATATTTAATTTATTTTCTAATGATGCAGAACAAGATTATTTCTTTAAGAAGATATATCAATCCTTTAATTCGCATAAACAAAAAGCTGCTAATCCTTTAAATTATGCAGCTGCTAAGGGGCAATTAAATATTGTTGAGTATTTAATTGATAAGTTTCCACATCTTCTAAAACTTAAGGCGGCAGATGGAGACAATGCTTTGCATTATGCATTATCATATAAACAGATTGAGGTTGCTGAATATTTGATAAAAGTGGCTCCTTACCTTCTATATGAAGTAAATAAATTAGGAAATAATGCCCTACATTATGCCACTATCTCAGGAAATATAGATCTAGTTAAATTGGTAATAAAAGTGGCTCCAGAATTGCTTGATAAGCCTAACAAAGCTGATTTTATATCTTTACATAATGCTATTGAATATAGCTATAATGAAATAGCAAAATATTTAATTGAAGAGGCTCCACAAGTTTTTAGAGAAAAAATAATAAGCTTAGAGAAAAATCCATCAACTAACTTTTTTTGGTTAGGAAAAGATTTTCACCAGATAAAATTAGATCTTACTGCTGTTGCAATGAAATATACTAAATATTTATCCAAAAGCATAGGTTATGAAATAAAAGAAGAGGAGTTTTTAGAAAATACTCCTGATATGCTTAGCTATAAATTAAATAGTAATCTGAATCTATTGAATTACTCTGTTTCTAAAGGAAATAAAGAAATGTCTAATTTAAATAGTAACCTTAATCTATTGCATTGGTCTGTGTATAAAGGAAATAAAGCAATGTCTCATTACCTTATACGTAAAGCTCCAGATTTTCTTTATCAAAAAACAAATGAAGGTTTTAATATTCTTCACATAGCAGTTTTAAAAGGTGATATGGAAACTTGTAAGAATTTAGTAAAAGTTTTGCCAAAATTTCTTTCTGAAACAAATGTAGAGGGATATACTCCTTTAGAATTAGCTATGAATGAAGGTAAAAAAGAAATAGCAAAACTTATGTTTAAAACTATTTTAGAGGAAATAAATTTTGATCAGAAAATAGAATTTATTCCATCTAAAATTGATGTAGGCTTATTAAAGGAGTTATTAGCTGAAGGATTAAATAAACCAATGTTTGAAAAGTTAACAAGATGGGTTTATTTTAATCTAAATAAAGAAGTAAGGTCTGAAATTGATGAGTTTAGATATGATCCAGTTAAATATATTCTTAAAAATAATGTCAATTCTGATAGTGCTCTTGAAGGAATATCTAATATAAAAAAGCAAAAATATTTTAAGAAATTAATTCCCGAGATTGAAAATGTTGAGAATTGCTTAAAATCAGATTCAAAAAACAATCATCTACTTGAGAGTTGTGGAGAAGGTAATCTTAATGGCGTATGTAATTATGATCTTAATCACTTAGAAGGATTATGCGATAATATATTCTATAATTCTTACGTTGAAATATAAATTTAAGTTCTAATAGCTAATCTATTTCTTTCTTTTAGATATTCATTCACAAAAACATAATTATCATTCTTTTGAGGGTCAACTAATTGTTGTCCCTTTCTAAGATGAATTATAACTTTATCCAAAGTATTTCTAACTTTTTGATATTTTTCTTCAGTGCTAGAGTTCAAAATTTGCTGCTTATATTTATAATAATGGTCATTGCATTGGTTTAATTTGATTTTAGATTCTGTGTAGATTTGAGAAATTTCATATAAATCACTATTCATTTCTTTTGTGTTATTATGGTGGTGATAAAGAATATCATCTTTTAAATCTTCTAAAGAAGCTTGCGCCTGCTTTATTCTGAGAACAAGATTTTCTTGTAGAAAAGAAAGATCATTTTCAATAATTTTACTTATTTCTAGATTTTCATTATCTTCTTTTGATGGTTTTTTCTTTAGTTTTTGTTTCTTTTTGAATATTTGTTGTTTTTTTAAATTTTGTAGAAAAATTCTAAAAAGTTTTTGAACTAAAGTTTCAGGCAAGTAGCTTTCTTCATCGCGAATAAAAAAATCTTTTAGTTTTTTTAACTTTAAAAATAATTTTTTTAAAAGAGATAAGATATGCATCAATCACCCACTAATAGATTATTAATATAAGGTTGAATATAGTTCATTATAGTATTTTTAACTTGATTCATTTCAGTTACGATTTCTTTTGCATTTTCTTGGATTTTTAGAAAATCTTTTGGATTTTGTATATATTTTATAATAATTTTTTCTATTTCTTCGGCATTATTAGCATTTAAGGCTGCATTTCTTTCTATAAAATAATCTGAAACTTCTCTAGAATTATCCATTTTAGGTCCAAATATTATAATATTTCCTAAATTTGCAGGTTCAATAAAATTATGACCTACTTTGTTCCATGAGCCACCAACAGCCACAATATTTGTGAGGTGATAAAATAAACCAAATTCTCCAAGAGTGTCTATTAGCATTATTTCTGTTTTTTTGCTTATATCATTTTTGCTAGAGCGAGTTATATAATTTATATTATTATGCTTCAGAATTTTTTTAACTTCTTCAGAGCGGGAAGGGTGTCTAGGTGCAATTAATGTTAATAGCTGAGGATATTTAGTTTTTAGATTGTTGTGAATTTGGATAAAAATTTCTTCTTCTCCAGGATGCGTGCTTGCCGCCATTACTATAATTCTTTCTTCAGTTTGAATTTTAAGTTTATCAAGGTCTTCCTGATTGAAATTAAAATTTCCAGCAATAAATTTTAAATTACCAGTTATAATTGAGTTCTTAACCCCTAACTCTTCCATGAATATTTTAGTTTCTTTATTTTGAGTTAAAATTAAAGAAAATTTCTCCAGAAGAAATAGTGCTAAAGATTTAATCTGTTTCCATTTTAAGAAAGATTTTTCTGATAATCTTGCATTGATTAGTAATAGAGGTCCTCTATTTTCTGCTGCTCTAATCATATTAGGCCAAAATTCTGATTCAGTCCAAATGGTTAGATCTGGCTGCCAATAACCAATAAATCTATTTATAATATTGGAGCAATCAAACGGAGCAAATTGATGAATGGCATTAGAAGGTAAGTTGTTAACGGCAATATTAGCAGCGGTTAAAGTTACGGTAGTAAGAAGAATATTAATAGATGGATGCTTTTCAGAAATGGATTTAATAATTGGTAAAATAGCATTAAATTCGCCAATGCTTGCTGCATGAAACCAAATGAGCTTTCCTTTGGGTCTTGTTGTATTATAAAACCCAAGTTTCTCTTTGTATCTTAGAGGGTCTTCTTTTCCCTTTCTAACTCTATTTATTAATAGTAGTTTAATAGAAGGATATAATAATATAGAAATCAATTGATATATTTTATAAATCATAGAATTCTACCAACTTCTTGGTCTGCTATGTCAGTAATGTTATTCAAACTATCATTCAGAGTTTGTTCATATTGTTCTTTTTCACTCATACTAATATTCTTAGGAATTTGAATAGGCTTAGAAAAAATAATTGAAATTTCTGAGAAAGGAAGGGGAAGCATAAATTTATCCCAACTATTAAATATTTTTGCTGATTTCGCCGAACAAATTGCAGGAATAATTGGTATTCCTGTATTACTAGCAATATTGATGATGGCACCTTTTACTTGTTTTGCTGGTCCTCTGGGGCCATCTGGTGTTATAAGAAAGTTATAGCCATTTCTGATAAAAACTAGAATTTCTTTTAAAGATGATAATCTTTTTTTACTACTAGATCCATAAATAAGCTCTATATTATTATGCTGAATTATTTTACCAATTAAGCGTCCATCATTGTGATCAGAAACAATTGCGCAAGCTGGCAATTTAAAAGGATTTATAATTGGCATAATTAGAACTCTGCCATGCCAAGTTGCCAAAATGCATTGTTGATTTTTATATTCTTCAAAATTAAAATCTTTAAAAGAATAATTAAGCTTAGAAGTAAATAAAACAAATTTTATATAAACATATGCCAATTTACATGCAATATTTTTAACAACTTCACTTTTAATAATTTTTTTAATTACACTCATAGCAAGAAACAACTTAAGTATTAGACTGTGATAGATTATATTTAATTTAATTAGGTAAGTAAAAAAGAAAATAACTAATAGCGTTACTATTGATAAAAAAACTGAGATGAGTTATAAATGATTACTTAATAATATAATAAATTTAGTAAATAAAGGGGAGGAGAAATGCAAAAAATTCGTATTAACACATTGATGCTGTGGATATTTGTTGTTTTTTTCTTCTCTTATCAATTTGTTCTACGCCTTACTCCAGGTGTGTTAATTGATGAAATAATGTATAAATATAATATAAACGCTTCAACCTTTGGTTTAATTAGTGCTTTTTATTATGTAGGTTATGCTGGAATGCAAATTCCTATAGGGGCTTTGCTAGATAAATATGGAGTTCGTTATGTAGTGGCAACAGGGGCCATCATATGCTCTTTAGGAAACATACTTATGCTAGTTTCCGATTATTGGGTTGTTGCTTTAGTTGGCCGTCTTTTAATAGGGATTGGTTCTGCAGCCGGAGCTTTAGGAGCCATACAGGCTGTTAGGTTAAATTTTAGCCGCAAACATATGTCAAAAATGATAGGTTTCACTATTACCATAAGTTTATTAGGGGCTATCTATGGTAAATCAATTAATAGGTTTCTATATAATTACTGGGGAGTGGAAGATAGTATAATTTACTTATCAATACCAGGAGTTATAATTGCCTTAGGAATATTGTTATTCACTAGGGATAGTAAGTATGAAAAGGATTTAGATAGTGCAAAGCACTCAGTTTGGTTATCTTTAAAAGAAGTTTTTTCTAATAAGCAAATTCTTTGGATTGCAGCTGCTGGAGCTCTAATGGTTGGTCCTTTAGGAGCTTTTGCTGATATTTTTGGTGAGCCATATTTTGTTCACGTATATGGTTTTACCCCTCAAAAAGCAGGTTATTTAAGTGCTTCAGCTATATATTTTGGTTTTTGCATTGGGGCCCCACTCTTAGCTGCAATTGCTGAGAGATTTAATAATTATTATAATATCAATATAGTATGTGGATTTGTGATGACTATAGCATTTCACTTAGTGTTAGAAAAGTTAGTAGTTGGTTATAATTTGATGTTTATTTGCATGTTTATTGTTGGAATTATGTGTGCGTATCAAGTTATTGTTATTTCTACGGCTATAGATTTGGTGCCTGTAAGTTTAAATGGTATTACAGTAGCGGTGGTAAATATGTTTAATATGACAGCAGGAATGCTTTTTAATACTGGAATAGGTTCTCTTCTTGACTATTATTGGACTGGTGATTTTGTTGATGGAAAAATGGCATATTCTGATGTTGCTTATACCGATGCTCTATATATTTTACCAGTTACCTGCATGTTTGGAGCAATATTATTTTTTGTACTTAAACCTAGTGAAGATATATCAAACTAAAATACTATTTCACTCTTTATAAACTAGTCTTTGTGTCTTGAAGAGCTTCTAGTTGTGCTCATAGAGGCTGTGGATGCTGTGGAAGCATTTGATGAGCTTCTGGTTCTAGAATCTTCTTTAACTCCTAATGTTTTCATCACTTCTCCAGCGTCTTGAATAGAAAAAGTATCTCTAGTTGTTAAATTTTCAACTGAGAAGGCTCTAGCACTATCTTCTGAAGTGGTTCTGCTTTTAGGAGTATTTGAGGTTTTCTCGCTAAGTCTGCTGGTTAGTTTTTCCCAATTTCGTACAGATCTCTCACTTGGTTCTTTAGCCGTGGCTGACTCTTTTTCTGAAGAAGAAGGAGAGTGAGATGACCATAATGTAGAAAATACATTTCTAGTGATATTTTTATTTTTAGTGTTTATAGCGTTAACCTGACTTGCTGTTGGTAAATCTATTATTGAAGTGGGCCCTATTTTAGCCATTAGTGTGGTAGTGGATTGTGAAGATTGGGTATTATAATCCTGAGACATATAATATCCTGCTACAGCTACTAAACCAGCTGCTCCAACTGCCAAGGCTGTTACAGGATTGGCAACAATAGCATCTCCAACTATTTTACAAGTAGCGCTAATATTACCTGTGGCAGATGATGTTAATGTGTAGGCATTGTTTAGGCCACTAGATATAGCGGAAGGAGTATTGTAAAGTGTGCTACCTATTGCTCCAATAGTTGCATTTAGAGCTCCACTAACATAAGGTTGCATCCAAGTGCTGTATAAAGTATATTTTTGTAGAGTTGCAGGGTCTTCAGTGGCTGTAAACATAACTCCAGCTGTAAAAACGGTGGATCCAGTAACTGATAGGGCGTCTTTAGCTGTTGGCGTTAGAGCCTTGTCAATAATAGTTTTAGCATTATCTGTAACTGTTTGAGCAAGTTCTAAAGATTGTTCGTACCATGTTTTTTTAGGAATAATTGGATTAGTACGGTTCTTAATTATATTATCTACGTTATTTTTTAATTTGGATAAATCTTCTTTTGCAAGGCTATTAATAACAGCTATGCTAAAACTAGAGTTTTGTGGAACTTCATTCTTAAAGTTATCAATAGTATCATCATTTTGACAAATGCGTTTATGCATTTGATCAAATTGACTAAAAGCAAGATAAGTTTCAGGAGATACTAAGATTTTTTTTTCAATAACATCTTGAATTAGAGATTCTATGTCTTTACCATTGCCATCAATAATATTTCTTAGAAGATCTTGATTATGAGGAGGTTTTATTTGTAAAACCAGGTCGGGACAAATTTCCTCAAAAGTCTTATTATCATTTTCGGTTTTTCCACCAGCATGCTTTATAATTAATTTTGAGGCTTCTAGTATATCTATGCGCGAAGCTTGTAGTCTTTTTTCTCTAAAAGGAACAATATAGTCTAATATTTTTGTGCTTAAGGATCTATCTTCAATTCTTCTTGTGGCAGTAACAAATTTATCTTGAAGAGCTTGTTGAGCCTTTAAAGCCCAGTCATGAAATTTATCAATTTCTATCTTTGTTTTGTTTCCTATTTCATTATTAAAGTCTTTAATTCTATCTTTTAGAGCTTCTATTGTGTATATTCCATCTTTAACATCTTTAAAATTAGAATGATTTAACATATCTTGACGTAGTGATTCGCCACTTCTTATGAAAAAACCTTTATGAATTGAGCCAATCATGATTTCGTCTTTAAGGCTTAGTTTAGTTGAGTCTTTTGTTGTTAAGCCATCTAAGAAGCCTCTTATAGAACTTTTAGCTGTTTGTTGAACTGCTGCTGAAGCTCCAAAAAATGTTAAAGTTTTTAATATTCCTCCTGCGGCGCTAAATGGAGTGTTTTTAACTACATCTGCAAGAATATTACTAGCTTTAACTGCGCTCACTGCTAATGTGGTAGTGAAGGCTACGTCTAAAATGGTGCTTTGAGACACTCGGTAAGGATCTGCACCACGCTTTAATAAAGCGCTACTTAATTCCGGGTATTCATTTGGTGATAAGGAAGGATCGTTTTTTGTTGCTTGGATAGTTATATCTCTACTAATAGAAATGCTATAAGCAGAGATGCCACGGTTATTTTTATGAGTAACATTAAGATTGCTTGCAGAAAGAATTGCTTCAATCGCTTCTCTATTATTCGAAGAAACAGCATAAATTAATGGATTATTTCCTGATTTATCCACCGCATTGACATTAGCCCCTTTTTGTAACAATTCTTTTATTAGAGCTGTGTTTCCAGTTAGTACAGCTGATATTAAAGCTGTATGACCAAGCTTGTTGGTTACTTCAATATTTGATCCTTCTTTTATTAAACCTTGAATGATACTAATATTGTCATGAGAAGAAGAATTTGCAAGATAATGTAAAACTGTGTTACCATAGTTATCCACGGCGTTGATTGAAATATTGAGAGAATTTTTTTCTGAAAGTATTTTATTAACAATTTCATAGTTTCCTCCTTTGCAGGCGGCCATAAGTAAGTTAGCTTGAGTTTTATTATTTGAAGTTGAATTATTTTTGAGAAGATCAATATCAAAAACTGGATCAAAAATCTTTTTTGATCCAGATTGAGCTGCATTGAATAATATTTCTTGCTGATCTATACCATCTGGTAAATTTATAATTGTATCTTGCGTTTTAAAATAAAAATGAGAATCATTATATCTGGCAGTGTCTTTTAGCAGTGCAAGTCCATTTGTTTTGCCAGTTTTAGAATCTGTAGCTATTAGATAATCCTGTGTGTCTTTATGATTATATAACTTTTCAAATAGCTTTTGTTTTTGATATCTAAATTCTTTAGGAGACTCTTTAAAATTGGCATAAACTTCATTAATAAATGGCTGAGGTTTTTGTTCGTTTGAAACAGCAATAAATGGCTGAGGTTTTTGTTCGTTTAAAACAGCGCTAAGATTGAAATTGGGTTTATCTAAAAGTAGATGCAAGGAGCTATAAATGCCGTTTATGGTATCTTGATAATTTTCTTTCTTTCTTTCTTTCTTTCATCTTTTTCAGATAGTAATTTTTCTTCTAGTTGCTTAATTTTTTCTAAAGCAAGAGTTAGGATTGATTGACCATTGATTGGAGTATTATATGAAGAAATTCCAGATTCTAATAAAAACTCAACTTTAGATAAATTTCCTTTTAAAATAGCATTTTTTAAATTAGATATGTCTCTTTCTAAAAAGCCTTTAGGTATTAGTTTTATTTTTTGCAGTTCATTTTTTCTACTTTGTTCTTGAATAATTTTGTCTCTAGTAGAAAGGCAAAGGGTTAGTTGTTTCTTTAGTTTTAAGAGTTCTTCATCTATATTTTTATTTGATGCAGAATCTGTGATTTGTTTTTGCTGTGCCTTTAGTGTTTCTAGATTTCTTTCAAGGCGGTTAATTTGCTCTTGGTCTTTTGGAATTTTATTCTTTTTAGTTGAAAGAATTTTTATAGAATTAGCTATGCTATCATTAATATTTTTTGTTTCTTGTGAAATATTTTCTAGATTATATATAACAATATTAAATTTAGAGATTTCTTTATCTAAGTCCTCTAGTCTAGCAAATTGATCTTTTAAATTATCAAGTGAAGAGGTGATAGTTTCTTTTATAATATCTTCATGGCTGTGAGTATTTTCTAATATAGTTTCAATTAATTCAGCATTGTTACTTTCTAAAGCTTGTTTAATGATTTTAACCTTTCGATCAATTCCTAAGTTTTCAAAAGCAGTGTTATATTTTTTTAATATTAGTTTAAAAATATCACCAGAGTTTTTACTGGGGCTGTAAGACAATAAGTCAAAACAATCTAACTTTTCATTTATTTCAAGGGGATTTATTTCTTTAGTAAGAAGATATTCTACAAGTTGAGTTTGTCCATGAAAACAAGCTTTCTGTAAGAGTGTTAATTTACTAGTTTTATCAGGCTGATTAATAAATTTTTGATTTTCTTCACTATTAAGAGCTTCGTATAAACCAAGTCCATTAATGTCTCCATTATGGTATAAATCATGTAAATACATATTAGTTTTCATAAACAACTGCAAATATAAAAATTTATTACGAGTTTAACTATTATGCATTTAGCTTATTTTGATTGCAACTAAATATATTGGATTTAGGCTATTTCTTGACTCAAATTATAGTTTTATGTTAGTATTGAGAATAAATATAATTTAAGGATAAGTAAAAGTTATGGCCTATGTAGTTACTGAGAGTTGTATAAAATGTAAATATACCGATTGTGTTGAAGTTTGCCCTGTAGATTGTTTTTATGAGGGAGAAAATATGTTGATGATTAATCCGGATGAATGCATTGATTGTGGGGTGTGTGAACCTGAATGCCCAGTTGAGGCAATCAAGCCTGAGTCAGAAGACAATATCTATTGGTTGGAAAAAAGTCGTGAATTTGTAACAAAATGGCCAAACATCACTGCTAAAAAGGCGCAATTGCCTGAGGCGGATGAATATAAAGATAAATCTAATAAACAAGATTTATTCAGCTCTAATCCTGGAGAGGGGCAGTAATTTTTATTGCAATTATAAGTTAAGCAAATATAATTGATTTTAACTATTTTAAAGCTTATGGAGGAGATTCAAATGGTAAATGAAAATAATAATAATGATCATAATCATTATGTTGACTATGTTAAAGATCATGTAAATCATGCTATGGAATATGGCAAGAATATTGTATCCACTGCTCATAGTGCCAATTCTGAATTAATAAAAAAAGTAACAGATATTTGTGCTCATAATTTATCATTAGGAAAGTCTTTTTTAAGCTGTACTAATTTTGATGAGATAATAAATTGGGGAGAAAAATTTGTTAAAAGCAATGTAGATCATCTTGTAGAAAGTTCTAGCTCCATCGCAAGCAAGGCTTGTTCAGAAATTACTAAAGCTAATAGTGAAATTGCTAAAAAAGCTAGTAAGAATTTTGCTGAAATTAAAGATAAAATGAACAAATTTAATGAATAATAAATCAGCAAAGTTTTTTACTTTTGAAGGTGGTGAGGGCTCTGGTAAATCAACTCAAGCCAAATTATTGAATCAAGCTTTCTTAAATCAAAAAATTGATTCAATCTTAACTAGAGAGCCAGGAGGAGTGGGTTCGGCAGAATTTATTAGGGATTTGCTACTTCATCAAGATACTAATTTTTATCCGGTAACTCAATTATTATTACATAATGCCAGTAGATATGAGCATGCTAAAATAAAAATTATTCCTGCTTTAAAAGATAATAAAATGGTGGTTTGTGATAGATTTGTAGATTCAACTATGGCATATCAAGGATATGGACATAAGCTTGGAAGAAAATTGCCCGCATTGCTTCATAATATGTTTATGGAAGGATTGGCTCCAGATTTAACTTTTATTTTAGATATTGATCCTAAACAAGGGTTAGAGAGAGCTAAAAACAGAGGAGAGAGCGATAATTATGAGAGGCTTGATCTTGATTTTCATAATAGAGTTCGCCAAGGCTTTCTAGAAATTGCCTCAATGGCAAAGGGGAGATGCATAATTATAGATGCTAATGCTGAAGAGTTTCAAATTCATCAGCATATAATTGCTTTGGTTAATTTGAACTTAAATCTGAATCTAGTCCCAGTTATAAAAATTTAAAAATAGCTTGTGCTATATTGATTATTTACTCAAGTTAGTAATCATACTGTTTTTCTTAATTTAGGTTGTCCTATATTGCGTTCTAAAATATTTTTAAGTGCAATTTCTCTGTTTTTTTGATCTTTCTCCGATTTATTAGAATCATTACTATTTAGACTAAATCCTTCTTTGAGCATGTTAAGAGCTAGTTGATTCTTTTCCTGATCTAGAGCAAATTCTAAAGGAGATGATCCATTAATTTTAATATCTTCATTACAATTTTGTCTATTTAGTTCGTATAAATACTGTACGGCTTTAAAATCGTCATTATTAATAGCATCTTTCATAAATAAATTTAGGTTTGTGGGCGCTTGATTAACTTTGTCTAATGTATCAAGTAATTTCTTATAAAGAATAGATCTTGTTTCATTGGGATTTTTATTTTGCTTTAAAATATTTGTGAAATCTTCTTCTAACATCTTATTTAGTTGTTTGCATAGTTTTTTGATATTACTAATGATATGCTCTTCAATTGAATGCATATTCAAAGTTTCATCTTTAGAAATATTGAGTCTGGAAGTCAAAGCCTTACTAACGCCGTCGCGCTCAATAAAACTAGAGCCAAAAGTTTCAGAAATATCATTGAAAGCAGCGCTTATAGCTTTTCTAATTTTTTTCTCATCAATATTATTAATAAATTGATTTAATTCACAAATAAAATTTAGCCCTGAAGAATCGGCTTGAGGAAATAATTTTCTTATATTTTTGTAGATAATAGTTACTTCGGGTAAGGATTTGTAGAATAAAGGATTTCCAGTTATTCTGGTCCAATAAAAAATATTATTATTAGCTTGCCTTAAACAGCAATTAGTTTGTTCAATATTAGTATCAGCAATTAGGATTAAAGTTGCAAATAGAGAAGCAAAGCCCTTAGCCTCTTTTACTGACAATTCTTGGCTATTTTCAACAAGATGATAATTATCGCTTAAAAGAGGGATTAATTTTATATTATTATTTTCTCCTTTATGTAAACGAAGTTTTAGAGAGTTTTTTCCCAACATAAGATTAGAAATGCTATTAGCAATATAATGGCAAATTTCTTCCCCTTCAGAGAAAGATTGGCTATTAAAAATTAGTGAAATTGGAGATGCCTGATGAGAATGTGAATTATTAGAGGTGCTTGAAAATACATTCTCTTTCATAAGAATTTCATTGATTGCTTCTCTAACTGGAAGTTCAAATTGATCTTTTTTATTATCAATATGATTTAGAGCAAGTTTGATTGCCTCTTTATTTATTTTACAACTTTTAGACAAAATTAATTGCTGTAATTTTTCCTTAAGTAGCGCAATATTAAATTTATAATTAAGTACCAACCTTAAGAAAGATCTAGTTTGCTCTCTTATTGTGCTATGAAGATAAGCCTCGGCAAATCTTTCTTCCGTTTGATGGGATGTGGATGTTGTGATCATTTATACTAACCATGTTTATTACTTTATAAATGATTAGTATATATTCTAAAAATGAATATTTAGTTAATAAAAGGAAAAATTTATACTGTTGAAGCAATGGCTGTTAAATCATCATAAAAGGCTATTTCACCACAGCATTGGCTTTCGGAATGATGGATATAGTCCCAGATATTATTTATGTTATCAGTGCTATTTGAAGATTCTTTAAATGTTAATGAGGCTTTTAAATCTCTTCCCATATTTAAATGATCATTTAAATATGTTTCATTATGTAAATTTGAGAGCAATAAATCGGTAATCGATTCATCGTTTTGATATTGATCATGATGCAGATATAGAGTGTTATATAAATATTTTCCATAAAAGTTAGCTAATGCCTTTTGTCCAGAAATATCCAAATTAATAAATTTTTCAATATTACATAAAACTACTCTACAGCTAAATTCTTCAAGAGCTTTGTCGTCAACAGTAACGCTTTTTTTATCAGGAAGATGAAGCACGGTAAAGCTTGTAAGATAAGATAATGCAGTTGCCACATATATACTAAATTTAACTGCTGGTGGAGTTATTTCATCTAGGGTCTGAAGCCATTGTCCTATGTATCCAAGGGAGCTCATTTGTTCGGCATATTTTGCCATACCAAAGGTGGTTCCAGCTATTCCTGTAAAAATTTTTGTAACTTTGGCTCCATAGCCAACATTATCTTTTATTCCATTATAATAATGATTTTTATTATTTATGTTTATGAAAGATTCTTTTATAACGCTGAATGTTTGATTTAATACAGGTTTAGCTTCTGGATATTTATCATTTAAAAATTGACGACATTTTTCAATATTTTCTGGAATGCTTTTTATAGTATCATTATTACTTATATCATCAGCTTCTTTTAGAAGGGTTTCTATCTCTTGATGTATTAATACTTCTCTCATATGTATAAGGCTTGTTTGCAATTTTTTAGGAGAGGGGATAGATATGGATAAGATTTTTTGTTCTTGCGGGCTTAATAATGTGTAAGTGCTATTATGGCACATATCATTATAAAAATTATATGAAGAGTAAAAAATATCTTGTATACTTAAAATATTATCAATTGCCTCTTGTTGTTCTTTTATATTAGCAAAGTAAATAATTTCTTCTTGTTTTGCATCGTTAAATTTATCGTCTATTGACCAGGATACTATTTTCTCTAAAGCTTTAATTAGAAGCGTTTTTGCTTCTGGAGATTGATATAAATTAATTAAAGTTGCAAAAGCATGTAAGCGATGTGAATTAATAGTGGTGAGTGTTAATTCTTCAGACTCTGTTTCTTGGTCAAAGCGCGATATAATTTTTTTTATTTGATAATTGGAGCCTATTTTTTCTAACCTTGTTACGAAAGGTTCAAATACACTAGAGTTAGTTGCTGGGTTAGTTTTAGTTTCTATTTTAACTATAGAGTTCTTGTTTTTCCAAGTTTCTTCAGAAGATAGGGTTACAGCTGTAATTCTTGGTAAGCTTTCATTAAAGGCATGATTATATAAGATGCTAAGCCTTATCCCATCATTATCATGCAAGAGTTCTTCTTTAACTCTTGTGTTATTTAACTCTCTAAAGTTAAGATAATAAGTATCTGTGTTTATTGTTTCGTTATTGTAGCTCATGTAATTACGGGCCTTTATATTGAAATGAGTTGTTAACTAACTTAAGCATAAATTTCTATCAATTATATAGTGTAATTATTAGTTTTTAAACAATAAGGCACTATTTAAAACTCAAACCTTTTAGTATAATATATTAAGTTATTTGTCTAAAGTTGGATCTGCTTTGTTTTATATTTTATATAAATAAGTAATTGATTACTTTAGTTACCATATATTAATCTTTGTTAATGTCAATACATTAATATATTTATTTAGTTATAAATAAAGCATCAGCTCTTTTTATAAAAGCATCTAACATTTTTTTTGCATAAGAATTAATATTTTGTTTTATAACTCCTTCTAAAATTGGGGATTTTAATTCAAAATCAAGGATAAACTCTATTTGAGATTTATTATTTTGTTCAGTAAATTCCCACTTATTGTAAAGATGTTTAAATGGCCCGTCTACTAATTCTACAATAATTTCTTTTGAAGGAGTTAATATTATTTTTGAAACATAAGAGCTTGAAAAGAACTTATATCTGATTAATAGTTCTGCTATTAGTTCTTTTTCTTCTTGTTTTATAATTCTTGTAGCGCTGCACCATGGAAGGAAATTAGGGTAAGATTCAACATCAGCTACTAAGTTAAATAAGTTTTCTACTTTATGTAGTGAAGATATATTGTAACTTACCCTAGGCATAAAATTTATTAATTAATCAGCTTCGTCGCGAGGAGCGGATTCAGAAAATACATCAGCAATCTCAGAGGCAATTTTACGCAATTTTTGTTCTATTTCATTGGCTATGCTAGGATTATTGCGTAAGAATATTTTACAATTCTCACGTCCTTGTCCAATTCTTTCATTATTATAAGAATACCATGATCCTGACTTTTCAACAATATCTGCTTTAACACCTAAGTCGATTAATTCTCCTGTTTTTGAAATTCCTTCGCCATACATAATATCAAATTCAGCTATCTTAAATGGAGGCGATACTTTGTTTTTTACTACCTTTACTTTAGTCTGGCTGCCAATAACATCTTCTTTTTCTTTTATTGATCCAGTTCTACGAATATCTAATCTTACAGAGGCATAGAATTTTAATGCATTACCACCGGTAGTGGTTTCAGGGCTGCCAAACATTACGCCAATTTTCATTCTAATTTGATTAATAAAGATAATCATACAATTGGTTTTAGAGATAGATCCAGTTAATTTTCTTAGGGCTTGGCTCATCAATCTGGCTTGAAGTCCCATATGTGAGTCGCCCATTTCTCCTTCAATTTCTGCTTTAGGAACTAGAGCTGCAACACTATCAATTACCACCACGTCTATGGCTCCTGAGCGCACAAGAGTATCGGCAATTTCTAGAGCCTGTTCACCAGTATCTGGCTGAGAAAGAATAAGTTCATCAATATTAACTCCAAGTTTTTTAGCATATACAGGATCTAATGCATGTTCAGCATCAATAAAAGCGCATGTTCCACCTTTTTTCTGAGCTTCAGCAATAACTTGTAAAGTTAAAGTAGTTTTACCAGAACTTTCAGGGCCAAAAATTTCAATAACTCTTCCTTTTGGTAGCCCGCCTATACCTAAAGCAATATCTAAACCAAGAGATCCTGTTGAGATTGCTTCAACTTCCATACTTGGGCGTTGACCTAATTTCCAGATTGAACCTTTACCATATGCTTTTTCTATTTGGCTTAACGCGGTTTCAAGAGCTTTATTTTTATCCATAATTATTACCTTAATTTTACTAGTTAATACTCATTACATTATAGGGATTGTCTAAAGAAAAAGTTGGCACTTCAATGTCAAGTTCTTTACCGTTAGAAAGCATTTTGTATTTTCCTTTGATAATACCAGAAGAGGTTTTTAAATTTGCTATGCTTGTATATTGAAAAGATTCCCCTGGTCTTAGAATTGGTCTTTCACCAACTATATCATTTCCAACAACTTCTTGAATTGATCCATCAGAGCAAATAATTTGCCAATGTCTTCCTATTAATTGGATAATTGCATTGCTATTATTTTCAACAGAAATCTCATACTCCCAGAAAAAATTATGATTTGAAGATAATTCTTCTTGATAAGATGGAGTTACAGTAATACGCATCGAATTACTATTTCCGATATACATAAATTAATCCTCTTTTTTTATTAAAAATCAATCAAATTTAGCATACATGTAAAAATCTCTTGATTCTTCCTGCAATATTCCATATTTGCGAAGTATAGATTCTTGAGAGAATCCTGCTTTTTCAAGTACTCTCATTGAGGCATTATTATCAAGGGCTACTGTTGCTTGTATACGCTTTACTTGCATAGTATGCAAGCCAAAATTTGTGATTGCTTTTATTGCCTTAGTTGTTATGCCTTTGTTCCAGTGATTATAATCAAGATCATAACTTATTTCTGCACGTCCTTGACTGCGATTCCAATAATTAAAGCCGCATGTTCCAATAATTTCATTTGAATCTTTTAGAGCAATAGCCCAATAAAAACTATGGCGATAATCAAAGATATGCGACCAATAATATAATTCCTTTTTAGCCCCTTCTAGATCTTTAGGTAAATCATCCATTGATAGATATTTTGCCACCATTGGGGAATTAACATATTGGAAAAATTTTTGATAATCTTCTTCAGGGGAGATTTTCCGCAATCTAATGTTATCTAATTCAATAACAGGGAAATTATCGAAAATATTGTCTTGTGAAGGATAATACATGGAAAAATATTTACTAAAACTATTTGTCTATCTTATAGGTTTAATTCTAGAGAAAATAAATGATTTTGTCTAACAAATAAATTTATTTTAGTTAGGATTCATTTATAGTTTTGTGCATTGCATTATTATATTTAATAAATGATATTATTCATCAAAGGGATTCTTCTTGTTTGGTAATGGTTTATCTTTTTCATCAAATAATTTTTCCTTGTTTGTTGTTTCTTTTGTTAAATCAGCAACTCGTTTCATAAGTTTCTCTTCTTTATCTATGTCATTTTCAACTTCTCTTCTTAACTTATCTTGCTCACTCCATAATTTATTATGTCCTGTTATCTCAGCAGTTGTTATGGCCTGATAAGCTTGATGCATGGCTTCATTCTTCTCACTGTTAGCTATGCTTTTTTCAACTTTATTTCTTATATTATACTGTTGATTCCATACTTCATTAAGCCCTGCTTTTTCAGCACGTTGTATAGCCTCAGAAGCTTGTTGTATGGATTCATCCTTATCACTCTTAATTTTTCTAGCTAAAGAGCCTAAGGTTTTTCCAGTTTCTTTTTGTAAAAGCTCTGCATTTATCTTATCTTGAATAAATTTACCTAAAATCTTGCCCGTTTGTTGTTTATTATTTTCTTTCTGCCAAGCATTGTAAGAATATTTTATTTTTTTAATAGCATAACCAAATGTAGAATCCCATGCTGCTTGTTTTGCAAATTCATATTTTAGTTGTGTAGCCATCCCTCCAACTATGTTATCAATTTCTCTTTGGGTTTTAGCTGCTTCTCTTTTTAATTTACTTATTTTTTGTTTAGCAAGCATATCATTTTTTGCAGCATTTCTAGCTGCTTCTTCAGCAGCTATTTCTGCTTTCATTGCTTGTTGTTTTGCAAGTTTAGCATCTTCTTTTTGTTTCTTTTTAACTATTTCTTCTAGAACATTTCCAGTTGTTCTTTGTTGTTGTTCTTTCTTGTCTTGTTTTTCTTGCAGATGTTTTTGCCATTGTTTTTGTTGTTCTACAGAACCTACTTCTTCCCTTGCTTTATTAAGAGAATCTACAGCTTTGTTGTATTCTTTTTCTTGTTGTCTTTCTGTTCTAGCTTCCTTCATTTCCCTTATCGTTTCAGGTATTGAGCCTATAGCTCCTGCCGCTCCTATAATAGTATCTTTTATTCCTATGATAGTGTCTTTTGCTGCAGCTCCTGATAATATATTTGCTTTTCTAAATTCCCAATTTAAATTACTTCCCATTTCTCTAATTAGCTTCTCGCTTTTCTCTGCAGCTTTTTGTTGTAGCTCAGCTAATTCTGCCGCTTCTTTTTCTTTACGCTGTTGTTTTAGAACAGATTCTTTTATCTCGCGTTCTTTTGTTAATTCTTCCCGTGATTCTTTAGATGTAGGTTTATCTTTTTTCTTTTCTTGCGCTGATAGTGATTTTAATAATGCTGCATCTCTTTCTTCTTTTATTTTTGCTCTATGTGCTGCAGATTCTTTTCTTTTTTCTAGAGATTCTAATAATGAGTCTCTAATAGCACTAATTTTCTTAAAGGCTTCAGCAGCTTCAGCTTCTTTACCTAAATTCTTATCTGGATGGCATTTTAATGCTGCTTTTCTATAAGCTTTTTCAATCATTGATTGTTGTTCTTCAAAGCTCTTACTTACAAGCTCAGAACGTTTTATACCTAAAGCTTCACATAAGTCTCTTTCTTTAGCTATTATTCCTTTAGTTACTTGACGCTGTGCTTTTCTTCTTGTTCTTATATCAGATTTTTCTTTAACTTTTTGGTTAATTTCCTGTTGTTGTTTTCTTTGATTTTCAAGAGCTTTTTGTAATTTCACATCAGGATCTTCTAAACTATTTCTAACAGAATCCCTAAACTGTTTACCGCGCTCAGCAACTCCATCCATTGCCCATTTACCAAGCTCAGTTTTATAAGCTAGTTTTCCAAGCTGTTTAGTTCCTGCTTTAGTTATTGATTTAGTTACTGCATAACCAAGACCAATTTGACCTTCTCCTCTTTCCCTTCTGTCTTTATTTTCTTTATCAAATGCGGCAGCTCCTGCTTCAATATCAGCTATGCTTACTCCACCAATTTTAATGCTTTTAAACATGTCAGATAATTTTTGACGATGAGTTTTGTAATCATATGGATCAGCTCCCTCATTTACATTAAATTCCCATAGAGTTTTTTTAGCTTGCTGAAGTTTTTTGTTATAATCTTCAGCCGCATTAACATTATAGGTTACTCCCATTAATGATCCAGGTGGAATAATCATATCTTTTATAAATCCACCTAAGCTATACATAGAAGTTGGGGCAACTGCTTTAGCTGCTTTATAGGTTGAAGAAGTAATACTGGATAGTATGTTGAATATACCTCTTCCAGTAGAAATAGCAGTCTTAGTAATAATTTCCTGACTTTCTTTAGAGATGCTGAAACGCTTTTTAACGCTATCTGTAATTTTACTTCGTTTATTTTTAGACATGCCAGTTGCACCAGCCATAGCTTGATCTTTTATATTAGTGATCTGTCTAGTTTTATTTTGTAACGCTTCGTTAATATATTCTTGACGTTCTTGCTTAATCATGCCAGTTGCTTTATCAAGAACAGTATTTTTAACCTTTTCTGAGGCTTTGTACGCAATATTGGCACTGCCTGTTGCAGCCCACACGGCAGCATCTTTAGTTCCTGTCGCAGCCCACATGGCAGCATTTTTAGTTGCTGTAGTTGCAGTTTGCATTCCAGATTTAAGAGGATCGGTTATGTAGGTAGTAGAGAGAATTTTAGCTCTTTTTGACATCATTCTGCCTTGAGCCCTAATAGCTTGCTCTCTCTGTTCTTGAGTTGAGTTAGTTGCAACTCTAAGTGTAGCATTTTTAATGCCAGATAAGGCACTTGCCAATTCTTTAGTGATAGCTTTTCCAGCATCACCAATAGATGATTGGAAGCCACCGCCTGCAAGAGCTTTGCCTAAATTTGGAACAATATCATTGAATTTCATCATTAAATATGTCATCACCAATAATATAGATGCGTTATAAACCATAGGAAGATTTAAATCATTAGTTCCTGGAGCTGATTTAAAATCTTGAATTAAGCTATTTTGGTATGAATCGCTTGGGTCTAAGAATGGTAAGTCTACGTAGCGAGCATCAGTGCATGCATATGGGGTGCACCATTCTCCCTGGTCATTTGTCCAATAGCCGGGCACTGCTATAATATCTGTGGTATTATAAAATGGACATATCTGCCAGGCTTTAGAAATTACAAAACTTCCTACAAATATCCAATTATTATAACATGCTTCAAATCCTAGGATAAGATATATTTGGTCTACAATCATCTGTGCCATTAAATTTAAAGCAGCCATAACAATTACAGCTTGCATAAAAAATCCAACAAACATGTTTAGCCAATTTTCAAATAAAGGCTTGGTTGTTTTAAATAGCATAAAAATTATAAAAATAGGAGCTACTATTATTAATAAGTCTATGCCCATAGACGCTAATAAATAAATCATTACCGATTGAGCTATTCCAATAGTAAAGAGAAAAAAAGCTGCATAAATTATAAGAGCTGCAATAAATCCACAAGGGAAGCTTGCAATTAAAGCAAAAATTTTAACATTGGTTTCATAGGAAAATAATAATCCTAAAAGACTATCAAAAAAAGAAAATCCACCATCACTAGAGCCAGGAATATTGCTAGTTACAATATCTATCATTTGAGCTAAACCACTGGTGAAGAATTCAAAAAAGTAACTATTAAATAGATCCCAACTCTGTTGAGAAGTGGTTAATTGAATAACTATAATTAATTTTATAGCCATTGTTACATATTCTCTTTGAGAAATTTCAAGCAATCCACCTAAGAATAAAATTCCATGAATTACAATATACATCACCAATATTGCTTTTAATGAATTTCTATATTCTGATTCCACTACAAGCTGAGTAAATATAGTTTGGGCGGTAGAATTTAATGCTGTAGTTAAAAATGTCATTACAGTGTCAATTGGTGGAGGAATAATCTGATCAAATCCTGTTTTTAGAGAAACATAATAATATCCAGAATTATCTCCATAATATCTATCCATAAATTTAAAATAAGCATATCCACCTACATAACTTGATTCATCATAAGCTGCATAATCGATAGCATCGTAATCTCCATTAGTTGAGGATGGTATTTGTAGGGATCCAATATATCCCATCGCAGGTTCATTATTTTGATATGATCCAGAATCATACCATAGGCCTTTAGTATAAAAGCCTGCTAAATTTGGTTGCCTATTGATAGCAGAATATGTGTTTGGATTCCCCTGGTAAGTTGGGTAGGTTTGTGGATTAGTGGTTATTAGCAAATATAATCCTTGTCCTTTCTGTAGCATACAGGGAGCATTAGGAAAAGTTTCATACATAACATCTGCGCATTCGGCAGAATTTAGATTGCAACAATATTGGTTAGTTTGAGTATTGCAGTATGTGGCGGTATACATATCTTGACATATATCTTCAACTCCTCCACAAAGCCATGGTCCAATCACATATGAAGTTCCAACTGTAGAAGATGCGGGGGAGTTAACGGGGTTATAAACCATTATAGTAATCGAATCACCATTATATTTATAACCAGAGAGAGTCCACTCAGAAAGTTCATTCTCTTGCTCCCCTGTGACTTGTTGTCCCATGGCATATATCGCTAATTTAGGAAAACCAAAATCATCTGCGTCTATAGGTGGTTGATAATTAAAGTTACATGAAGATAAGATTAAGGATAGACAGAATAATAATTTAGGAGTTTGTAAAAATTGAATATTCAATACTCGATAAAAGATTCTTATCAATAATTTGAGCCCATAATTTTTGAATAATTTATACATATCTCAAACCCTAACTCTCTGTTCCTGGTGGGTTAAGATTTGATGTTGATTTAGAATTATCACTGTTATTATTTTGTGTTTTCTCTTCTTTAGGTTTATCACTATTATTATTTGTTTCTTCTGTAGGTTTATTTCTACCTAATCGTTTATCCATTTTAGCTGCAAATGATTGTTCTGCTCCTTTTCTATTTGATAAAGTTTGTCTTTGTTGGCTTTGTTTCATAGGGTTTCCACCTTGTGCAGCATAACCCACAGAAGCAACAATTTTAGCTCCCATATTTGCCAATGAAGTTGCAGATCCAGCAGCTCCAGTAAGTTTTTCTGTTACTGCCGGTGTTAGGCCGATAACTGCTTTTGCAATATATATAAAAAAGTATAACATCATTATTTCAACGAATAGTTGCACAATTATACTTCCTATTCCTCCTATAACTCCGTAATACTGGACGCAGCCTATAACAAAGGGTTGAACTATCTGATAAGTCCAGATATATACTCCATAGAAATATAAAGTCCATCCGCCCCACTCGCCGCCTCCCCAGCAAATATCAAAATCCATAGCGCTATTCCACAGGGTCATAAAAATTTCATTCACAAAAAATAAAACCGCAAATAAAATTACTGGTTGAACAGAATAATCAAATATATATCTTACCCAATTATGAAATATTTTTTTAGTCCTTTCAAATAAAAGTGTTACCATAAACATAGGGGCTAAGGATATTAATAATGCTAAACCAATCATTGCCAGAAGATAAATCATCATTACTTGAGATATAATAACTAAGTAAACAACAATAACATTAATAAAAATAAATGCATATAATACACCAATAATGCTAGGTAAAAGAGCAGCTAGTTTTTGCCAAGTATATGCTGAAAAAAATATATTAAATATGTCATCAATAAAACCAAATACTCCTTGATAATATTGTGAGTCATCACCTGTGATTGCAGTGATCATATAACTTTGTCCTTGGATAAAAATAGAAAAGAAGTATTTATTAAAATAACTCCAACTTCCTGAGCTAAAAAGCTCTACTACCATACCTATTTTTATAACTCTAATTACAACATCTTGAGCAGATGAAGAATTTAAACCAAGAATATATTGAGCTCCAAATATAATGATATATAATACTAAGCACATATGCATTATATCACGAAAATCATCATCTTTGGCAAAGCTATTGTAAATTGCTTCTGTTGTTTGTTCTAAAGAATTTAAAATTGGAGTGAATAAAGTATCCAAAAAGGAGCTTACTTGTGAATCTTGAGGTGTTTGAACAGTTACATTAACCTGATAGGCGCCAACATTATCATTATAATAATCATCCATAATTTTAAACCAAATATTACCACTTATTGATGAGCTTAGAGTTGCATCTTGGGTGGTTACAATATAGGTAGGGTATAAACTAGGAGTGCCAGTTGCACTATCGTCTGTTGTTCCTGTTGCAGGAACAAGCAAGTCATTTAAAGCTGATGGAGCATCACTAACTTCTACCCCAATTTTGTTACCAATATATTGCATTAACTCTGGGTAATAAATTGAAAGAGAGGGATCATAGTTCTGAAATGTTGCTAAAACAGTGTCATAAGTGTTGGGGTTGAATTGACTTTCCCCAAAAATCACCATTAAAGCTCCGCGGTTACCTTCATTATAAGCTATTGAGTTTTCTACAAAGCAAGAAGGTGGGTTAGTTAAAACTGTAATATTCCATTCGCCATATCCAGGAGTTCCTGTATTTACTCCTTCTGCCATATTTATGCCTAATATTCCGCTGTAAGGTGCTACAAAAATATATTGATTGGCATTGGCCCCAGAAACATCTTGTCCAAAAGTAGATTTCACTTGATTGTAAAAAGTTGTTAATTGTGAAGAAGGAATGGTGGGAGAATATAAGTATGGAGATCTTGAAGTGGCTAAAGTATAAAAAGATTTAGATCCGGTATAATCTGTATTATCAAGAGTTACTACTTCATTTTCATCTAAATAAATACTTAAACCAAATCCTCCAGTTGCTCTGCATTTTCCATTTTGAAAATCAGTATATTGAGAGCTAGAGCAAGTTGGTAGACTTAAAGCGGCATTACTATTTGTTACTAATTGAGCTATTCCATTTTCTGTGGTATCAGCAATATTTAAAACCACTAGCTGACCTTTTTCAATGGGCATTGTGGTTTTATTACTAAAAGTCTGATTAATACCCGTTCCTGGAGTGGCTGCTAATGTTGGTGAAATATTTACATTGTCATAACCAGAAGAACAATAAAATATAGATCCATAGGTAGAGAGTTGAATTTTACTATTAGGACCTACTCCAAGGTTAGGCATTTGAACCCATCTTCCTCGGTTTTTATATGATCCTCCATCCCAAGTATCGCATTTAGCATTTGGAACTGGAACTGATGAAGAATATGAGTATCCTTCAGTTGTTGTGCTTCCATTATTAGGAGCGCATGCATCAGCATAAACCATAACGGAGTAAGGTCCTGCAGTGCTGTAATCAGAAGAGTTTGGATTTTGTATTTTATTACATTCGCATCCACAACCAGATAGAAAAAAGCAAATAGAAAATATTAGATAAAAAATTTTTATTCTGATGATATTCTCTTTAAATAAATTCATTTTTTATATCTTTATATTACTTGACCGGAGGAAGAGCTGGTGGTGTGCTACCACCTCCACCTCCGCCTGCTGACTTAGCCGCGTCACCACCGCCACCACCACTAGAGGAAGAGGTTGCCCCACTTCTTTTACTACCTTCATCATCAGAACTTGCAGCTTTAGCAGCCGATTGGGCTGCTCCTTTAGTGTCTCCTACGGCATATTTTATAGCTGCAACAGCAGCATTCGCAGCCTTTTCAACTAGTTTCATAGGATTGCCTGCAGCACTACCAATATTATTTCCACCAGTTAGTTCAGCAGCAAAGTCACTCAA
This sequence comes from Rickettsiales bacterium, assembly GCA_049653745.1. Taxonomy (GTDB): domain Bacteria; phylum Pseudomonadota; class Alphaproteobacteria; order Rickettsiales; family CANDYO01; genus CANDYO01. Next base: position 25,711 of record JBASGW010000029.1, on the reverse strand, counting down.
GGCATCACCAAATTTATAAAATAAATAGCCAAATAAAGTTAGAGTTATCAATCCAGTTAGCATGTCAGTTGCTACGTTGCTATTTAAAAGTGTTATGTTAAAAAAGATAGCATCAATGCTGTTAACAAAAGCTTTTCCTTCTTGAATAGGATTTAAATACCATCCTATAGTTTCTGAGCATTGAGTTACATTGGCTGCTTCACTATCTACCGGGCTGTCATAGCCAGAACAATTTTCACTGGCATCATGAGGGTCACAAATCAAAAAAAATGGAATTTCTTTTGTGGTGGTAGAACCTGATCCTGTGGAGCCCATCTGATAGGTGATTGATTTATTTTTAAATACACAATCTCCAAACATGGTTTGATCAAAGATGGTTAGCATCATTGCTATGTAAGCTGCAATAATCATTGGTTGTAGAGCATAAGAGGTGGTGGTTTTTAACCAATTATCATAATATTCTTTGGTTGCTTCAAATAAAGCCATTGGTACAAATAGGGGAGCTAAATAAATTAAAATTGCAACTAATATTGCTGAAATAACAGTTAAGTTAACAAAATAAATTACCACAGATAAAAGCATTATAGCAAAAGCAATAGAAAATATTAGAAATATCAACTGAAATGAAAAGAAAGCTGGCAGTAATAAACCTAATAATGTTAGAGCTCCTATATCGCTCATGGTAACTGGAGTATCCGTATCTATTGAAGCTATATCAAATCCAAAATAATAGAGTAACCTACAATCTATACCATCCCACATTGATAAATAACCATAAGAAGTGCCGTTGGATGATGAGGGGTAAGAGTTCATATCATAAGCGCATAACCCTGGAGACCCACCTGCAGAATAAACCATGTCTGCTAATTCAGCTGCCCCTGAGGTGTATAAAGGAAGCATGTATCTATGGATTCCATCATCATAACTTGGCTGTCCACTTGGATCAATATTAATGCCAGTTGAAAAATATAATACTAAAATAAATTTAGCACCCATTTTAAAAAACTCACCCTTGCTAGGATGTTCTGCAGCTAAGACGGTTTTTAATCCAAAGAGAATTACATAAAGCATTAAAGCGCTTCTTACAGCATTGCGCATTGCTGATTGAAACTCTGGAAATACGGTAACTGTATAATCTGAATCTGCTGATGTGCATGGGCTGGTATAAAATAAATAACTAATACTATCGTTAATGCATTGAACTATAGCGCTAGTTATAGGTAATAAAGCTTGTGACGCTTGTGCAGAAAAGCTATAACAAGAAGGAGCCACATAACAGCTTGAATCAAGATTAAATTGGGTGCATGAAGGAAGATATTTACAACCAATATTTTGATAACCAATTGTGGTGGCAAACTGAGCGCAGAGCTTATCTCCATCGCTGGCTATTCTTATTTGTCCTGGAGGATAAAAAAACCAGTTACTATATCCATCTTTAGTCCAGTAACAAGATGGTTCATAATCTAGGGTTAGAGGATCCCACTGGTCATAGCACCATTGCATTCCTCCTTCTGGGTTACATGCGTTTGCACAAGTGGCTTCACCTCCGTAAATTTGTCCATCACAGCAATTAGTTCCATCTTGTTGACAATCTGTGCTTAAGTGAGTATATGCACTACCGCAGGAACAATCTGCGTCCATAGAAGCGCAGCTGCAATCAGGATAATAATCTGCTGAACAGCCATTAACACTGTCAGAATCGCTTGAAGCATAACCATTTGCTCCATACATATGAAAGCTAGAGCTATAGGCTTCAAATAGACCTAAAGTTGTAATATCATCTACTATTCTATTAAGTATACCAATACCTTGAGTGCAGCTATCATCAAGTGTATAGTCAACTGCTTTTGATAGCGAGCTAAATAGAAGAGCTACTATAAATACAAAGACAATTAAGGTTTTATTTTTCATTTTTCTTTCTAGCTTTCTCATAAAAAATATGCAACCAATTGTCTGGATTATCTCCGTATTGTTCACGTAAAGATTTTAAAAGTAATACAGTTTCTGTTCTGCCAGAAAGAACATTGATAATATCAGTCATTCCATTTAAATCAATTCTAGCAACCACTGCATTAATACCTTGTTTAATTAAAAAATACCTACTGCCTGGATCAGTTGTTTTAATTAAGGTATATTCTCGTTGAGTTAACATAAAAGCCGTGCGATACACTTGCGTGGCTTTAAGGTTTGGTAAAAATATTTGAGTGGCAGTTTGCTGAATTAATGTGTCACTAATAGAGCTTTTTGCAGCATCTTCAACACTTTGAGTCGCAAAAATTACAAAGGTATTTAACTTTCTAAGAACCTTTAACCAATCTTTAATTTTAGGAGCAAAAACAGGATTGTCAATTAATGCCCAAGCTTCGTCTAGAACTATCATTGTTGGAGTTCCATCTAAAGAGATGTTAATCCTATGGAAAATATAAAGAAGCACAGGTCCTAAACAAATAGTATCTTTTAGTAATTCAGCCATTTCAAAGCCAAATATCCTATAATTACTTAAATCTAAAGAATCATGCTCATTATCAAAAATATTAGCATGTGAGCCATTTGAGTGCCACATAGAAATTCTAGTAGCTAGACTACCAGCCCCTTCAATGCCAAGGAAGGCAACTATATTAGATAAACGACGATCTTTTTTTGCTAATTTATAGTTACCAGCTATTGCTTGCGTTAGCGAAGTAATATTCTCAGCTGTCATTTCCTCTCCGTTAACTGTAACTAAAAGTCTGAGTAGGTCTAATAGAAAAGTTCTGTTTTCTCCTGTGTCTGGTAATGCAAATGGATTAAACCCCGATGGTTTTCCAGGATCAATAACTGTATATATACCACCAATTGCTCTAATAAAAATTTCACCTCCGCGGTCTTTATCAAAAAAGAACATTCTGCATTTGAACTTTTGTGACATGGCGCATAAAAAATTCATTAATACGGTTTTACCAGCTCCAGTAGGGCCTATAATTAAAGAATGACCAACATCCCTTACGTGAAAATTAAAATGATATGGTGTGCCAGAGGTGGTATCAAAAACAGCAACAGAATCTCCCCAATGATTGTTTTTTTCTTTTCCTGTGGGGTAGTTATGTAAAGAAGCAAGTCCCGCTAAGTTCAAGGAGTTAATAGTGGATTTTCTTACAATAAAACCATCATTTCCAGGTAATTGTGCCCAGAAAGCAGTTTCCATATTAACTTTTTCCCTTACTGGTTGGGCTCCCATATTTTGAATTTCTACCGAAGCAATTGATGTAACATTTTCAAGAGCTTTAAGATTGTCTTCTAAGCATAGAACGGTAAAATGATGTTCACCAAAGGCAATTTCACCACTCATTGCCATATCTAGAGCTTGATTGATTTCAGATATTTGAGATACAGCTTTATCTTCGGCTTGAATCATTCGGTTTTGTTGCAACTGCATTTTGGCAATAGCAAATTGACGATTGGTGAAACTAAATGATTGAGAAATAATTAATTCAAAAGGTAATTGTAAGAAGCTGTCATTCATTCCTGCGTGGGAAGAGGGGCCATATTCTTTTATACTAATTATGGCAGCCATTCGAGTTTTATCTCGCCCTCTTACTTCAATAGCTTTTTGTCCAAAATATAATCTATTTATGGGTAAGTATTGATCTATAGGTGTTGTTGGCACTAGCATTGGCGCTGAACTGCCACAATTTACTAATTTACCAAGAAACTCTAGAATTTGACAAAATGAACCATTTTCTGTGGTTTCAACTCCCAAGAGCTCAGGAGAGTAATCTCTTAGAGTGCTCAATACTCTGCCGGTGGATTCTTCTAACTCTTCAAAGGATTCTTTTATGTCATTTTCCCAAGTAGCTTTATCAGCTGAAGCTTTAAAATTTTTTATAAAATTTTCAACAGCAGCAGCACCTTTTTTATCAGCTCTTTTTACAATTGAAACATAAAGCTCATTCACAAAAGATTGTTGACTGGAATATTTTTTGGTCCATTCTTGAGATACATAATCACTAAAGCTCTTAGGAATTTTTATGTATGGGTCTATGGTGAAAACTTCATCAGGATTAAGGTCAGCTTTTCTTCTGATAGTATGGAAATATAATATAAATCCACCTGTTTGGAATCCTTTTAGAAGAGAGTTTAATAAATCTTTTTTTATATCTACGTCTTCATCATCGGCGGTTTCAAAAGAAAATCCTCCAACTTTTATAACTTGCATCAGTTCTTTTTGCTTAGTTAGAATAGTATTGCTGTTATAGTGACATAGATATGGTATATAGTTAGAAGTTTTCTTTTCTGCATCAGCATACTTCTGTTTGTTAGTTGTGTATTTTAAAAGCTGTAGCATCTTTATACTCAATAAATATCAAATTTAATACATATCATACGAATTGGCGCCATGATAAAGCTGGTTCCTGCATCGCGGACATTTTTGTAATTTGATCATAAATAATTCCATAAATAGAGGCTCTTTTGAGCATACTAAATAAGCTACCAGGTGATTAATAAATAATATAAATATCGCCTTAAAATCATTGGCTAAAACATAATAACTCATACAGCCTATTGAGTTAAGAATAAAAAAAACCTGACTTACACCAAAAATTAATGTTGGTCTAGTTAATCCCACGAATAAAGGGTCAACTCTTAATCTGCCTGAATCATCCATGTAATTACTCTCATAAAATTTTATACCAATGCATCTAATGGTATTATAATACTTAAGTTTATACAACTTTTCATCAAGATTCTCAATTAAATATAAATTTAATCAGTATTTTAATTTCTTTTATACGATAGTAACTTAAAAAGAGCGGTATAATTAACATTTTATATTTTAAATAGATAGTGTAATATCTTTTTTGATAAAACATAAGGTATATAAAAATGACAAAAAAGACTGAATATTTAAAAAAACTCTTAGAAGTTCAAAATAATCATCAAAAAATGATGAATCAAATAGTGGTGGATGCAATAAGAGAGCAAGAAGGATTAGTGCATAGATTATTTGAAGAAGAAAATAATAATCATTTAACTTTTGGCCAAAAAATTTCTGATAAAATAGCTAGTTTTGGAGGAAGTTGGTATTTTATATTTATATTTTTTACTTTTCTTTTTGGTTGGATGATTTTTAGTAAAATGAGTGGAGTTAAAGCCTTTGATCCATATCCTTATATATTATTAAATTTAATATTATCTTGCTTAGCGGCGATTCAAGCTCCTATCATTTTAATGAGTCAAAATCGTAAGGAAGCTCGAGAAAGTAAAAGAGCAAAAGATGATTATTTAATAAATTTAAAATCAGAGTTAGAGAGCAGGGCCATAGATCATAAATTAGATTTACTAATTAATGAACAATTTAAAGAATTGATTGAAATCCAAAAGGTTCAAATTCATAAATTAGAATTAATTGAGCAGAGTGTAAAAAGGAGTGAACGTAACGAAAAGAAATAGCAAATTCTATCTTGATAATTAGAAAATATTTTTTAGTTTAGTTAAAAATATTTTACTCAATAGTTTTTTATTTTTATCAATATCTGGGTGAGTTGTTGAAGAAACATTCATTATATTTGCTAAAAGAATAGTCTCTAAGAGTAAGTGCATAGATAATGCTCCAAGCGATGCACTATCTATTTTATCTATTATTAGCTCTCTTATAGGAATAGATTTTCTTTTAAGGCTTTTTAAATTAAGTTTATAATAGGTATCTTCAATTAAATAATTTAGTTCTGGATCATAATCAGATTTTTTAGTTCTGAGCAAAGTAAAATATTTATCTGAAGGCCCAGTTAAAAATAGTTGCCATAATCCATGTTGATCAGATATTCCAGTTACCAAAGGAGTGAAGCCTCTGTTATCTTTAGCTATAATTTCACTAGCAGTTTGTGCTTGTCTAAGGAGTGTTTTCTCAAGAAGATCATTATAGTGCAAAAGAATATTAATATTATATTTTAAGTTTAGTAATTCATAGTTTATATAAGCGGCATCAATAGCATTTTGTGGAAATTTTAGAACCTGTAAGGCGCTTAAAATAATTTCTTTTGGCAAGAGGCCAATTAATCTTGCCGGCAGCAGTCCAACTAAAGAGAAGGTAGAAAATTTTCCACTTTTGCTAATATAATTAAAAATATTTGCCCTGATGTTTGATCCAAAATCTGTTAGAAAATTAGGTCCTTGGGTGATTATATAAAAATGGTCTCCTAAAGCATAGTTAGGGCCAAAGAATTGCTTATATTTATTGGTAATATTATAAACTTGATTCAGAATTTCGGCACTTTCTCCTGAACGACTAATAATTATAATAGCTGAGTTTTGAAGATTTTCTTTAGTAAAAACTGCTTCTTGTTTATCAATAGCAAGGCTATTGCTATAGGTTAATGTAAAATTATTAGATTGATAATTTTTACAGGCAGTGAATGCTTGGCTTGAGCTCATAGAACCGCCGATAGCGATGATAATAGCTTTAGAATATTGCAAAGAAATTTTAGCAGAAATTTTCTCAACTAAATCTAGCTCTTCTTGATAATATTCTAACTTGCAGTTGGATGTAATGGTATCTATAGACTCTTCAGTTTTTAATTTGAGGTCTACTAAATTTTTATTTTGTTTAAATTTAGAAAGTATTTCATCTGGTAAATGAAATTTCTGTTCCAGTAACATTTATAGCTAATTCATGTTTTTTAGAATAAGATTTTCACCTTTAGATAAATTATTATCATCTGAATTTTGTGTTGATAATCTAGATTTTTTAGCAATTAATTCTTCTGGTGAATGAATATTAAAATCAGGAGGCACAGCTAAAGAGTCATTTGTTTCAACTTGATATTCATCAGGCTGGTGCTTTACTAAGCCCATATTTTCTTTGAATCCTCCACAGGATGCTATAAAAAGCGATAAGAAAATTATCATAAATTTATTCATGTTGATTTTTCCTCGGTTATTTTATTTTCATTGATTAAATTCAAAATTATTAGAAGCAAAACTCCAATACAAATTGCGCTATCAGCTATATTAAAACTTGGCCAATAAAATTCTTTCCAATGTAGTTGAATAAAATCTACCACCCCTTGATATAGTATGCGGTCAACTATGTTTCCAAGAGCCCCACCTATAATCATTCCAAGAGCGACTATTTCGAGTAAAATAGCAGAATTTCTAAGCCATTTCAATAAGAAGTAAGTGATGCTCAAAGAAAGTATAGAGAATAAATAATTACTATAAGCTAAGTTATTAAAAAGTCCAAAGCTTATGCCCTTGTTATAAACCAAAACTATGTTAAAGAAGCTAGTTAATTTAATAATATTAAAATTACTAGTAAAATAATCCACTACAATATATTTGCTAATTTGATCAAGAATCAAAGTACAAAATATTATAATAATTCCTAATTTTCTCATGTTCATCCTTCTTCATAATGGATAAGAGCTGCAGCGCTTAAGAGTAAATAAGTGATGCTAGGTGCCAATACTGCTACGTTTATTGGTAATATTGAAGTAAGAGCCATCACATTAACCATTTTTTCTACAAAAAAGATAAATACTGTTACCAGGCTACCTATAATAAACACAACTCCAACTCTTCCTTTTCTAGGTAAGCTAATGGAGCAAGAAATTGCTATTAGTATTAAAGAAATATAAAGTAAAGGAGCTGCTAAAAGTGATTGATAATATAGTTCATGTTTTAATGTAGAAAAACCTGATTGTTTTATTTGATCAATAAATTCTTTTAAATTCCAAATAGGAATAATTTCAGGATTAACAATATTTTCCTGAATTTGTTCTGGAACTAAGTTACTAGGAAGTTCTAGCTGATTGTAATGAACAGGAGGAGAACCAGGTTCATATTTAAAAGCATCATTTAGAACTAGAAAATTATATTTTAGTGAAGCGGACTTAGCGCTATAGCTTGTGGTGAAATCTTTATTCTTTCCAGCAAGATAGACATTAACTCCATATAATAATTTACCATTTTTTATTGGATATGAAACATGAATGAATTTTTCTTCGGAAGGTACAGGATACTGATCATATAACCAAATACCATTAGTATTTAGGGATACTCTATTAGATTTATAGCCAAAATATTTATTTTCAAGTAATCGATTTTTGTCTAAAAAAACAGCAGAAATTGGTTGTAAAACCCATAATATAAAAATACTGATTATGATCACGGTTCCAACTAAAGGAATGCACATAGACCAAATTGAAATACCTAAAGATTTTATTGCCGCAATCTCAAAATTATTATTAAGTTTAGTAAGAGATAGAATAGATCCAAATAAAAATATAAAAGGCAAAAACGAAAACATTAAAAAAGGAACTTTATAAAATGCTATTTTTAATAGTTCAAATATATATATTTCTTTTCCTTGAATCTTGCGAATTAACTCTAATAACTCAAGGATAAAGCTTATAAACATGAAGCATAAAAATACATAAAGTAGATTCAATAATAAGTTCTTTACTAGATATATGGATATAGTAGAAGAAAAGCGCATAGAAACTCATTATAGATTTCTTAAATATAAAAGCAGATGTTACCTAATATTGAATAAGAATGCAATAACTAGTACTTTTCCTTTTATAAAGATCTTTTTTGCTGTAATTATAACTCTAAATTATTTTCTCCTACCAAACAAATATAAAAATTATCACTATAAATATTTTCAATGCAATAGTTAAGATCTGGGGTGCTTGTTTCGAATAATTGACCTTCTTGTGAATTATCTTCTTCTAAAGCGCTAAAATTATAAATATGCTGTAATGGTGAAGCTTTTAAATATGAAAATAAATTTCTATAAGCTTCAAACGATTTTAACTCATGATTTTCTTGTTGTTGCTCAAGGTAAAATGAATAAGCATTTGTTATGGCGCTATAGCCTGTTATACCTATAGCAGCTACTTGATAAATTTCAGCAATATAAGGCAGGTTTTCTGTGTTAGATATTGCAGGCAATAACATAAATCCTGAGCTAACTATTGCTTTAGAAAATGCATTTAAACTATTTACTTTTGTCGATGCGAGTCATTTAATTTCTAAAGCGAATCTTTGGGAGGAGCGCGATGAAGCTAGGAAGCAAAAATATGAGAAACTCAACAATGAAACTATGCCAGAAGTTGCGTATGACCAACAAGCCAAGATAGGCTGTAAAGGTGGTAGTAAATTTTGGTATGGCTACAAAAAGCATGTTAGTGTAGATATCCAATCTGGTTTGACCAATAAAGTAGCTGTAACCCCCGCTAATATTGCAGATGCAAGAGGGATTGCCCATGTTTTACCAAGCGGAAGGCGCAGTTTACGCTGATAAAGGTTATTATGTTGCTCCAGCTAGATTGCCAGCTGCTCGCAAAGGAGTTCATCTTTGCGCTATTAAAAAGAATAATATGCGGGATAAGAATTTTGATCTTGATCGATATTATTCTTCTATCAGATCTCCGCTTGAAAGGGTGCTTTCTCAAGATAATAAACGAATACAGTATATAGGAATTGCAAAAAATCAATTTGCAGAATTTATGAATGCAATATGTTTTAATTTAAAGCGATTAACCATTCCTGCTACATAAAACTGAGAATTTAAACGATCTGGTGCAATAAAAAGCTAAGATTTATGATGTTTTTAAATGCGGAAACCTTGGAAGTATAAGGTCTGATAATTTTTCTAGTAATTTTATAAACAAAAAGATCAAAATATTTTTAAAAACCTATCTTGCAACAGCCTCATTATTGCAGATATTTTGAATAATACCCCAAGACAAGTTCTGGGATTTAAAGCTCCCCATGAATTGTTTCACGCCCATTTATCCGACGCTCCTTCATGAGTTGTTGTGCTAGAAAATTGACACCACCTATTGTAACTATAATTAGTAAATATGCTTTGGTAAAGTAAATTTTTTATAAAAATATTAGTAAATTTGTTGCATGGTGTAAAAAAATATTAGTGAATCATGTGAAAAATTCTTATTTACTATAACCTTAAAAATTCTCATTAATTATACCAATATAAACTAGTAACTAGATTATATTTTTTTCTAGTTAAGCTAAATGTTCAAAGGCTTGAGGAGTTAACATTCTTCCCCTTGGAGTTCTTTGGATAAGTCCTAGTTGAATTAGGAATGGTTCAATAGTATCTTCTATATTATCTTTTTGTTCTGCTAAGCCTGCCGCAATGGTTTCTATTCCAACAGGACCTCCGGCATAATTATTGGCAATGAAGCGAAGATATTTCCGGTCGCCGCTATCTAATCCTAGATTGTCAACATCTAGCTCAGTTAAAGCAATTTCAGTAATTTTTTTATCGATTACGTCAGAATTATAGACTAAAGCATAATCTCTTACCCGTTTCAAAATTCTTAAGGCTATACGAGGGGTTCCTCTGCATCGTCTAGCAATAATTTGGGCTCCTTCTTTGCTTATTGAGGCTTTTATAATTGTTGAAGCACGAATAATAATTTTTTCTAAATCACATGGTTCATAAAACTCTAAACGGAATGGTATTCCAAAGCGATCACGTAAGGGGTTAGAAATAAGACCAATTCTTGTGGTGGCTCCAATTAAGGTGAATTTTGGGAGATCGATTTTAATGCTTCTTGCGGAAGGTCCTTCTCCAATCATTAAGTCTAAATTAAAATCTTCCATTGCTGAGTATAAAATTTCTTCAACGCTAGTATTTAAGCGATGAACTTCATCAATAAATAAAACATCATTTTCATTGAGGCTGGTTAAAATTGCTGCTAAATCTCCGGACTTAGCAAGAATGGGGCCAGAGGTGGCTTTGAAGCTGCTACCCATTTCGTTAGCGATAATTTGAGCAAAAGTTGTTTTTCCAAGGCCTGGAGGGCCATAGAGCAACACATGATCTAGTGAGTCTTTGCGAGAAATGGCAGATTTTATAAATATATCTGCATTCTCTTTAAGTTTTTGTTGTCCAATGAATTCTTTAAAATTTAATGGGCGTAGTTTTGCTTCATTATCCTCTTTTAACGCAGGGTCGAGTATTTGGTTTTCGCTCATTATGATGATAATTCCTGTAATGCGGATCTAATTAAATTGCTTATTGAAATATTAGGATTATTTTGACAAATTTTTCTACAAACAGCTAAAGCCTCGCCTTTAGAGTAACCAAGATTAGTTAAAGCAGTTAAAGCATCATTGATATTGCTATTATTTTCTTCAGAAATAGTGTTTTTGGTAATTAAGTTAGGATTATCTCCAACGTACAGATCTGCTTTTTTAGCTAGTTCAGTAAAAATGCGTTCTGCTAGTTTTGGGCCCACGCCGCTTACATGCTTGAATGCTTCTTTATCTCTTTGAACAATTATTATAGTTAACTGTTCTGGTGCTAAAAATGAAAGAATTACTAAAGCAAGCCTGGGTCCTATTCCTTGAACAGTTATAAGATTTTCAAACCATTGCTGTTCATTTAAATTAAGAAAACCATATAAGCTAATATCATCTTCTTTAACCTGCATATGAGTTAAAAAAGATACTGATTCCCCAACTAGAGGCAATGAAGATAAAGTTTTATTAGAGCAATAAATAATATAACCAACTCCAGATACATCAAGTATAACTTTATCTGCTTCAATAGTGTCTAGAATACCTTTTAATTTTCCAATCATAGTTTTCGCCGGTTTATGTATTTAATTTTTATTGCAAGATAAAAAACGTAAATAATTTATATCTCTAAAAACTCTACTTTCCCAGTGTTTAAATTTAGAATTGCTCCAACAATAAGTATTTTTCTAGCTGCCACTAATTCTTCAATTAATTTACTAGAATGAGATAGCTGATTAACCGATGAAATAACATTAGCTATAACTGCTTGATCCATTTTTTCATTGTGAGATACATTTGTAAGTTTAGCTATAGGAAAAATATGAGGTTTTATTCTGCTAACAATATCATGTATATTTTCAGAAGAAATTTCTTGCGGATGCTCAATATGATCAAGAGTGGCTTTAATAGCTCCACATTGGGAATGTCCCATAACTAAAACAAGTTTAGTTTCAAAAGTGCTGGCGGCAAATTCAACACTACCAACAAGAGAGGGGGCCACAATGTTTCCTGCTACTCTGATTACAAATAAATCGCCGATATCTTGGTCCAGGATCATTTCTGCAGGTCCTCTAGAATCGGAGCAGCATAAAACAATTGCTTTTGGAACTTGTCCAGTTTCAGCATATCTCTTAATTTTTTCTAAAGAAGATTGAGAACATTTTATAGATTTGCCTGATAGAAATCTGTCATTACCAGCTTTTAAGTCTTCTAATATTTGATTAGCAGTTTGTATGGCCATTTTTATAAATCCCTATTAATTTTCTTACTATAAAATTATATAAAATTAGTCGTATTTTAGCAATCTTTATAAGCAATTGCAGTTGAAATAAGTAATTTGATATAATAAGCTAGGTTTTTATTTGAGAGTTATTTTGAAGGTGAATATGAAATTATGGCAAAAAGTTCTTTTAGGACTTGCCTTAGGCGTGTTTTTAGGAATTTATCTAAAGGAAGATACAGTTTATTTAAAGCCATTAGGTGATATATTCATTCGTCTAATAAAAATGATTATTGTTCCACTTATTTTCTTTGCAATTGTTGGTGGAATTGTTAATGCTCAAAATCCTAAAATCTTAGGAAGGGTTGGCACCAAAGCCTCAATAGCATATTTAATAACCACTTGTTTTGCAGCTATAATTGGTTTAACTATAGCAACTATTTTTAAGCCAGGAGAAGGTATTACCTTAAATTTTGATAGTAATTTAACACCTAAGCAAGAAGCAACAAGTATAGCAAAAATAATGGAAATGATATTAGAAATTATTCCGGATAATGCTATTGGGGCCATGGCTCAAGGAACCGTATTACAGGTGGTGTTTTTTGCAATTTTTACAGCAATCACTATAAATAAATTGGATGAAAAGCCTGCAAAAAAAATAGGAGAAATAATTCAGCTATCATCAACAGTGGTATTTAAGATGGTGAATTTAATCATTCAGTTATCCCCTTTAGCAGCGTGTTGTTTAACAGCCTGGGTTATTGGAACACAAGGAATAGATGTGCTAAAGAATTTGGGTAAACTTGTTGCTTGTGCATATTTAGCATTTGCAATTCAGTATATATTTTTTGGAATAATGATTTATCTATGGACTGGGTTGTCGCCAAAGCCATTTTTTAAGAAAAGCTATGAATATCAAGCACTTGCTTTTTCAACAAGTAGCAGCAAAGCGGCCCTACCTACCACTATTAAAGTTTGTCAGGAAAAACTGGGAATTTCTAATTTTAGCTCTTCATTTGTTTTGCCTTTAGGAGCCTCTATTAATATGGATGGAATTGCAATTTATATTACAATTTGTGCCTTATTTTTTGCTCAAGCAACTGGTAAAGTATTAGGATTTACTGATTATAGTTTAATAATTTTTACTGGCACTTTGGGATCAATAGGAGGAGCTGGAATTCCTGGAGGAACGATAGTTATGTTACCTATGGTTTTAGGGGCGGTAGGTTTGCCAATAGAGGGAATTGCTCTTATTGCTGGCATTGATAGGATTGTTGATATGATGAGAACAACAATTAGCATAACTGGAGATGCCGCGGTTACTTTATGCCTTGATAGTTCAGAGAAATTATTGAATAAAGATATCTATAATAAAGGGTAATTTCTAGCGCATAACTGAAGATGTGTTACTTCTTAAATTATTGTTGCGTGGAATTTGATTAGGGTTTGTAGCATTGTTATGAGATGAATTAGATGATTGTGCTTTAAAATCATTTGCATTAAAATGTTTTGTAATGGCTTTAGGGACTGAAGGAGTGGTTGGAAGTTTAAAGGAATTTAATAAATTTTTAAATTTATTTTTTATAAAAGTGCCAGCTTTTTTTACTATGATAAACTTAGTTATACCGGCATGAGATGTTAAATTCATTATATTTTTTATTGAGGGGTCTTTTACACATTTTTCTAATTTATCTATACCATCTTTTGTAAAAATTTTAGGTAATAACTCTGCTATTTCATTTCCCTTTATTCCCGCATCATGCAAATATTCTCCAAAGGTTCCTACAGGTGGTGGTCCAATAAATACATTTAGGGCTTGTGCAATATTTTCTTTATTTTTTTCTAAACTTCCTTGAATTTCCTGGTAATTATTTGACTTTCTTAATTCTTGAATAAATTCTAGCATAACTGTATTAGCTTCTTTATTTTTAGTTGGTGGCTGAGAACTAAAAGGAATTTTAGGAAAAGATGGGCGATTAGTCATAATTGCTTGTAGTTTATCTGCTAAAGCTTTTTTCCCTTTTGTAGCTTCTGGAGTAACCAGAGAAGAAGATAGAGGTGAGGGAGAAGCAGAATTTTTCTGAAATATAGGTAATGCAGCTATAGTTTTTGCTAAATCTTCGGTAATTAGAGGAATTAAAGATGATATAGCTTTAGGAGTTATAAGTTTTACTAAGGAAGAATTTGATTGTTCAAATAACTTTTGAGATGCTTTATACTTATCTGAATTTATATCATCCCCTGCTGCGGGTGCAGCTATATAAGCCATTGCATTATCAACATATTGAGTAAATTTTGGACCTTTACTAACTAAGGATTTAATGAACTCTTGACATTCCTTGGGTTGCCTTGTTACCAAGCCAACTGCAATATGTTGATATTGTTGTGCATCTTTATCTACAACTGGTAAGGAGAAAATTTGTTTAATAGACTCACTATTAATAAGAGGAATAAATGCTTCTTGAACATTGGGTTTAGTTAGTAATTCTGCAGTATGATGAAGTATCTCATTCAGGTGTAATTGGGATTCAGGGCCTATGATAGGGTCGTTTATGAAATCAAATACTTTATTTGATAAATTTTTTAAAATTACAGGATGAGATAAAGCTTCTGAAATAAAATATTTTGTTCGTTCGTTAACAAAACCACTATAATTCGTAGCAAATTTAGTTATAGGACCAAGTCTCTTAGTAAGTTCTTCTCTTTCTTTTATATGATTATTTGTTGCTTTTTCAGTGTTTTCTAGTTCTTTTATTGCTTGTATTCTTCTAAATTCTGGTGTGTCTATAGATTCAATTAGACCACTTATAAAGCTAGTTATCACTTTTTTGCTGTTTGGTTTTTGATTTAAAACTATAAGGCTCTCATTAATAATATCTTTTATAGAGTCTTTATCTTTAAAATTAACTTTAGTTACTAGTGAAAGTGCATTAGTGGCTATGGTCAAGCCATCTCCTAAGCCGAAATTACTTTGATAAGCTCTAATGTTCCAAAGGTTTCCCCAAACTGATTGGGTGCTAAAGTTTTCTATAAGATGAAACAATGCTTTTCCAGATTGTTCATCACTAGGAAGAATAGAAAGGATAGAAGAAATTTCTTGTCCTATTAAAGAATTTGCAGAGCTATTATCTTTCATGAGTTATATTTCATCAGAATTAAATTAAAATATAAAACTATTATTTGCGTTTCCAGCAACTTATCAAGTGATCGTTAATCATGCCAATTGCCTGGCAATGCGCATAGATAATAGTTGAGCCTACAAATTTCATTCCGCGTTTTTTAAGGTCTTTAGAAAGAGAATCACTGAGTTTAGAAGTTGTGGGAACTTCACTAATATTTTCCCAATGATTTACTATGGGTGATCCATCAACAAACCCCCAAATATATTTATCAAAGCTACCAAATTCTTTTTGAATATCTATAAATATTGATGCATTGTTACGAGTTGAAAATATCTTTAAACGATTACGAATAATTTCTGGGTTAAGCATTAAGGATTCAAGTTCTTCATCGCTCATGTTTTTAACTTTTATTGGATCAAAATTCTTGAATGCTCTGCGATATCCTTCGCGCTTTTTAAGAATGGTTTCCCAATTTAATCCCGCTTGAGCTCCTTCTAAAATTAGCATCTCAAAATGTTTTACTTCATCATGAACAGGCATTCCCCATTCTTCATCATGATATTTTTCATAATGTGGTTTATTAATTCCCACCCAATCGCAACGTATTATATTCATGTTATTTTGCTTTATTAAATATTTATAAATTCTAATGATTTAGAATTTTCTTTGACACTTAAGATATAATATTATATACTTCCAATTATATAATTTCTATTCTTATTGGTATTAAATGAATACTTTTTTTTATAAAAATCAGAAAAATTGGCTCTGGCGCGCTTAAGCTGCAAGTTAGGTTTTATTTTTTGTTTTTTATTTAAGAGTATAAGTTTTAATGTTTTTCCAATCTATTTCTAAAATCATATATATTCAAATTCATTTTAACTGGCCTATGGCCAAATAATAGTGTCGTTTTTTTCAATTATTTTTTAATATATATTCAAGTTTTAGATCTGGAGTTTTCTCATGAAAAATAAAGTATTATCGAATGTTTATATTGTTGCGCTAATATTTATAGTTATTGTGGCAATTATTATTTTTAATAAGTCATCAAAATCACACTTGCCATTAGTAGCAATTGCTAATTATGGCCCTCATTCATCACTAGAGGATTCTATTAGTGGAATTAAGCAAGAATTAGCAGCTAAAGGTTATATTGAAAATAAAAACATAGCTTATGATATTATGGATGTGGGATTTGATACTGCATTAATTCCACAAATGATAACTAAGTTAAAAGCTAGTAAACCAAATATTATAGTAGCTATGACCACTCCTGTTGCTCAATTTGCTAAACATAATGTTAAAGATATTCCCATAATTTATAATGTAATTACCGATCCCATGGAAGCTGGTTTACTTAAAAATAAAGATAAAGCAGAAAATATGGCAACTTGCACTTCAGATAAACAAAATATAGATTTGGTTTTGGCATTTGCTAAAGAAATTTTACCTAGTGCAACTAGAGTTGGAATATTATATGCAACTTCTGAAGCTAACGATATTGCATTAGTAAAAATGTTTCAAGAATCCACAAATAAATTAAATATGGAATTAGTTGTGGTGGCTATTGATCAGCCCAGAGATGTCCCCTTAAGAATGCAAAGTTTTAAAGATAAAGTTGATTTTATCTATGTAGGTACTAGCGGCCCAATTCAACCAACTTTACCAGTAATTATTGCTCAGGCAGATAAAATGATGATTCCTGTTTTTAATGTGAATGAAGAAGCAGTAAAAAATGATCAAGCGCTAGCTAGTTTTGGAGTTAGTTATACTGAAATAGGTAAAAATACTGGCAATATGATAGATGTTTTTCTAAAAACCGGCAAGATCATGCCGCCAATTTATCCAGATAGCAATGCACATCATGGCTTTATTAGTAAAAAAAGAGCTAAGTTTTTTAATATAGCAATACCTAATAATTTAAATAATGTAACTATAGTGGAGTAGGTGATGTTAGAGTTACAAAAAGTTATAAAATCTTTTTCAGGAAACTTTAATCCTATATTAAAAGGAATAGATCTAGCTTTGTTGCCTGGAGATTTTTGTATACTCATAGGAAGCAATGGATCAGGAAAATCTACATTAATGAAGTGTGTTTCTGGAGAATATGTTTTTAATAGTGGAAAAATTATTGTTTCTAAAGGGGCTTCTATTGCTTGCGTAACTCAAGATATAAATAAGGGTACCATTGCTGAAATGACCTTACTTGAGAATATGATGTTAAGTAAATTATATAATAAGAAAGCCAAATTTAATTTTTATAGTAATAAGCTGAACGAAGTGATTGAAGAAGTTAAAGAATTAGGAGTTGATTTAGCAAAATATATTGATGAACCATTGGGTAATTTATCTGGTGGACAAAGACAGATGATAGCAACAATTATGGCAATTAATTCAAAGCCAGATATTTTATTATTAGATGAGCATACCAGCGCTTTGGATCCTAAAACCCAAAATTTTATAATGGATTATACTATTAAAAATATTGAGAAAAATAAAATTACCACAATGATGATTACTCATAAATTTGATGATGCAATTGCATATGGAAATAGGCTTGTAATGCTTCACCAAGGTGAAATAGTGGTTGATTTAAAAGGAGATGAGAAGAAGAAATTGAGTGTGTCGCAGCTATTGCAAATTTTTCATCAATATGAAGATTTATCTTTGAGAGGTAAAAATGTCAATTGAGCTACTACTTACAGGAGTTTTACAGGGATTAATACTTGCTCTGGTTGCTTTTGGAGTGATGGTTGCTTTGCGTTTGCTTAACTTTCCTGATTTAGCATCGGAAGGATCTTACCCATTTGCGGGAGCGCTGTGTAGCAGTTTAATAATTATGGATATATCTCCCATAATAGCAGTTTCAATTGCAACTATTGCTGCTGGCATGGTGGGGGTGGCTACAGCTATGATAAATTTAAAGCTAAAAATAAATACTCTATTATGCGGCATTATTATTAGCACAATATTATATAGTGCTAACCTAAGAATAATGGGAAAGCCAAACATAGCCCTATTTAACCATGATATTTTGCTATCGGGGAATAATATTCTTAATAAGATATTCATTATGATATTTATTATTTTTATTGTTGTTTTTCCTTTAGCTTTATTTTTAAAAACAGAATTTGGCTTAAGATTACGCGCGGTTGGATTAAATATAGAATTTTGTAAAAGACAAAAAATTTCGGTAGCAAAATATACTTTATTAGGATTATTTTTAGCACATTGCTATGTGGGTATGGCAGGAAGCTTAATGGTTCAACTGCAAAGCTATATGGATATAGGAATGGGCGTGGGGATTGTGATCCATGCTTTAGCTGCTTTAATGATTGGAGAAAGTGTTATTGGCAATAACACTCTAAATAAACAGCTAATGGCCCCTATAGTTGGTGCTCTGATATACCAGCAAATACAAGGTTTAGCACTAGTTGTAGGTTTTGCCCCATCTGACTTAAAGGGGCTAACAGGCATAGTGGTGCTAGGAGTGATTGCGCTGCGGAAGAATAAAATTTAGTCGATAAAATTTTTAAGAGCTATGATCTGGGTGATGAAAGCTTTCTCCACTAATTTCTAATTCCATTCCATTAGGGAAAATTATTACCACAGTTCCATCAGACTGTTTGTAAGAATGAATTCCATGTCCTAAATTTCTTGCATGTTCTGATAATCTACCCCAAATTCCTCCGTGATTGGATGGAGTATCAGCGGTGCGATGAAAATTGAAATGTAAATTATTAGCAGTAAATACAGTAGCTCCATTAACTCTATGCTCAATAGTATTAAATATACCAAATCCCTCAGTATTAGTTTCTGCATCTACCATTGTAGGTTGAGGATGCAAAACCTGAGAAATTAAGCTTCTAAAAACAGGTGGGTGATATGTGGAGGATGAGCTAGAGGAGCTAGAATTGGAGGACCCATAAGCTTGATCTTCTTCCATCCCATATCCTTCCATTTCAAGAAAGAACATGTTTGATATAGCAAGTAAAGTGAGTGCCTCTTCATTAGTTTCTGGCTCTAGTTGTTCATTATTGGTTGTATTATCTTTTTTAGCATCAGCTTTCTCACCACTTATTTTAGTTTCGGGCTCTTGATTATGAGTGACAGCGCTATTAACCGCGGGCACAACTGGAGGAGTTTGGTGATGAGAAAAAGAATGACGAAAAACACCTACTAATGTATCGCCCGCATTGCTTAATTGATGTCCAACCTCATGAAAAGCTCCTTCTATTTTCTTTCCGGCTTCTTCAGCAGCGTCTTCAACTGTGTCGGTGAAATCTTCTAATGCTTCTTTAGCTTTAGTGGTAGCTTTTTTAAGTTTATTCTTAATTTCTTTATCTAGTCTATCTATTGATCTTGGGGTTACAGCCTTTATTGGATTTTCTGAATCACTAAGACCAATTTTATGTAACATAGCTGATATAATATAAGTATCTGCTATTTTTTCAGCATAATAAGCATATTCATTAATAGGAATAATTAAACCAGCTTCAACAATATCTGCAGTGTGGTAAGTTCCAGCAAGCCAGTATAGCCTATTATTATCATTAATTTGAATTCTAGTTAAACCCATATTCATCATCATAACTATATATGCAGTTAGAATTTCAGTTGCATATATAATGGCATTTTCTGTTCTCATTGCAGCATATTCAATTCTGCGCATATTTCCATCTAACAAGGGAGATCTATCCATTGCATGATCATATTGTCTATCTTGAATAGTATTTATTCTTTGAGCTGCGCTAGCAACTCCAAGAGCTTCTGAAGCAACATGACTTATCCCTTCTGCTCTATCTCCGAAAATAGATTTTCCAGCAAAATTAAAGATTGAGTGTCCTAGTGCAAGAACAGAGGGCATAACATGCCCAGCTCCTTGAATAATTTGATGATATAATGGATCATGATGTTTATCATTACTAGGCCTTCTACCAAAAATCGCATTGCAAAGCAAAGTAGTAGCAAAGAAGCTAGCAACCATTGCTAAGGGAATGAAAGATAAATTATGTATATAATCAATATTTGTTGTTTCGGTGTCTTCTGCTGCTAAATTTGAGTTGGGCTCAGGGTGATGAGCAATGGGCAAGTATCTTAACGTAATTATTAGAATGGTTCCAGCTTGAATACTGGGAACCCAGTAAGTTAGAGTATTTATACTTGATTGAACAGGAGGTTGAGAGCTATCTTCATTTGCAGATGGTTTTAATACGGGAGTTGAGGTTGGAGTAGGTGTGTTAGATGGTTTCATCAAGCATCTCATAAATTAAGTTCTATCTGGATGGGAGTATTGAATATATAGGTTAATTAATGGTTAAGAAAAGCAATATAATTTTTATATTTATTCCTTTACCTAATAAATATAGTTATATAAACTTATGGTTGAAAATTAAGAAAATCATAAGGAGTGATCATGAGTATGGAAAAAGCTACAATTCAGGTTAATAATTTAAAAGCTGAAGAATTACCAGTTTTGCCTGGAACAGTTGGTCCTAGTGCAATTGATGTAACTAAATTATATCGTGATACTGGAATGTTCACTTATGATCCAGGATTTATGTCCACGGCATCATGTGAATCTAAAATAACTTATATTGATGGTGAAAATGGTGTGTTAATGCATCGTGGATATTTAATTCAAGATTTAGCTGCTAAAAGTGATTATTTAGAAGTTTCTTATTTGTTATTAAATGGAGAATTGCCAAATGCCGAGCAAAAGAAAAATTATACTTATCAGATAAAACATCACACTTTAGTTCATGAGCAATTACAGTTTTTGTATAGAGGTTTTCCTCGCAGAGCTCACCCCATGGCAATTCTGGTTGGAGCTTTCTCATCTTTATCATCGGTTTATCACGATAACTTAGATATTAATGATCCAGAGCAAAGAGAAGCCGCAGCTATTCAAATGATTGCTAAAATGCCAACTTTAGCAGCTATGGCATATAAATATTCTATTGGTCAGCCATTTATGTATCCAAGAAATGATTTAGGTTTTGCTGAAAACTTTCTTTATATGATGTTTGGTGTACCTTCAGAAACTTATCAAGTTAATAATGTTGTAGCTAAAGCATTAGACAAAATTTTTATTTTGCACGCTGATCATGAACAAAATGCTTCTACTTCTACTGTGAGGCTTGCTGGATCTTCTGGAGCTAATCCGTTTGCGTGTATTAGTGCAGGTATTGCATCGCTGTGGGGCCCTGCTCATGGTGGAGCCAATGAAGCAGTGATTAATATGCTTGAAGAGATTGGTCATAAAGACAATATTCCTAAATTCATTGCTAGAGCTAAAGATAAAAATGATGATTATAAATTAATGGGATTTGGTCATAGAGTTTACAAAAATTACGACCCTAGAGCTGCAGTTTTAAGAGATGCTTGTCATGAAGTGTTGAAAGAGCTTAATGTTAAAAATGAAGCTTTATTAGATATTGCTTTAGAGTTAGAGAAGATTGCTTTAAGTGATGAATATTTCATTGAGCGTAAATTATATCCAAACGTAGATTTTTACTCAGGCATTATTTATAAAGCTATGGGTATTCCATCAAAGATGTTTACAGTGCTTTTTGCTGTTGCTAGGATTTCTGGTTGGATTGCGCAGTGGAAAGAGATGATGGAAGACCCTACCAATAAAATTGGTCGTCCACGTCAGCTATATACTGGGTATGCTAAAAGAGAATTCACACAAATAGATAAACGCAGTTAAAAGAGAGAGGACAGATTTTGGGCTGGCCTCTAGAATTTTATATAGTTAGTAGTTATTAAATTCTACCCATTTCTGTTACCAAGGAAGGAAAATCAAAACTCTGGTATATAAGATTTTCTGAAGAAACATAGCATTCAAATAATTCTCCAGTAACAAAAGTATCTCTATTTGAGTTTCTAGCATGGTTCCAAACAAAAATATCTGGTGAGTAAGAGTCATATGTATCATATGATAGAAATTTATCTAATCCTTTTTGGCTTACTATATAACCACGTATTCCAAATGCCATAAAATCAGGGGTTACTGAATTAACATCGCCATTTATTCCTATAGAATTTAGTGACCCTTGCTGGATCTCTAAACCTAAAAATGCTAAATCAAATGTTTGTGGTAAATGTAATAAAAATATTTTTACCTTATTGTTAAAATTTATAGGATCTGAAATTTTTATATCATCTTCAAATATAAGTATATTCTTGTAATTATTTCTTTTAGCATCCTTCATGATTTCTATTATGCTACAATAGGTTCCAAGCACTCCTGCAGAAACTGGATAGTCTCCAATAATATTATAGGTTGTTGGAGAATTGGCTCCAGGATTGCATGTAATTTTAAATTTTTGCTGAGGGGGTTGGACTATTTAATTTTTTGATATCGCTTCCTAGTAAGGTTTTTCCTGTATTATCTTCTATTAACACGTTGTAACCATTAACTGCAGGAAAACGAGAGCACTCAATATCAGAGTCTTTGCATTGATTTTGTACATTTTTTAATCTCATTTATATTAGGTATCTTTTTAGGCATAATTTAATTTATCCTTTTAATATTTGATATTGTAACTCAAGAATTAATTTTATGAGAATTGATTAATCACTATTAAGCTAATGGTTATTTACTTTCTTATTTTGAAAGAATTATATACTCAGTATTGAAGATATAGGTTAATTAATGATTAAGAAAATTATAATGAGAAATCATGAGTATAAAAAAAGCCATAATTCAGGTTAATAATTTAAAAGCTGAAGAACTACCAGTTTTACCTGGAATAGTTGGTCATAGTGCAATTTATGTAACTAAACTATATAATGTTTACGGCGCTTTTTGCCGTAGCTAGAATTTATGGTTGGATTGCGCAGTGGAAAGAAATGATAGAAAAAACCCCTACCAAATAAAATTGGTCGCCTCAACGCGAGCTTTACGCTGGTTATGCCAAAAGAGATTTTATACAAATAGATAAAAGATAGTTTTTAGTCTTTGTATATGGGATATTGAGTTTGTCGATCAAATATAGAGTAAGCTAAAATAACTTACTCTAGGTGAATTCATTAATAAGTTCTACCCATCTCCGTCAGTAATGATTGAAAATCATAATTTTGATATACAAGATTTTCTGATGAAGCATAGCATTCAAAAGAATTTTCAGCAGCTTGTATATCAGAAGTGCTGGCGTGATTCCAAATAAAAACATCTTTTGCAGTAAAATCATATGCATCATAGGATAAAAATTTTTCTATGCCTTTATTGCTTACCACATAACTATGAAGTCCATAGCCCATAAAATTATTACTTGCAGAACTAATTAAAGTATTTGATTTTAAAGGGCTCAGGAAGCCTTTATTTACACTTAATCCTAAAAATAAAAAATCAAAATTTTTAGGAGTATGTGATAGAATATTACTTACTTTATTAGCAAAATTTGTAGGATTTTCAATTTTTATATCATCTTCAAATATAAGTATATTCTTGTAATTATTTCTTTTGGCATTCTTCATTATTTCTATGACGCTGCACCAACCTCCAAGTTGTCCAGCAGAAACTGAAGAATCTCCAATAATGTTATAAGTAGTAATATCTCTAGATTTAGGGTCGCATGTAATTTTAAACTTTTGATTTTCAGGTAACTGAGTTTTAGTATTCATGAGGTCAATCCCAAAAAAGCTTTTTCCTATACTATTTTCAATTAATACGTTGTAACCATTAACTGCAGGAAAACGAGAGCACTCAATATCAGCGGCTTTACATTGATTTTGTACATTTTTTAATCTATCAATAGATTTATCCATATTAATAAAATATATCTTATCTATATTAGGTATCTTTTTAGTCATAATTTAATTTATCCTTTTACTATTTAACATCTTCATTATCTATCTTATTAAGATAATGATTATTTCCCTTTTGATTCGTAAGGATTATCTGTTTTCTTAGTATGAAGCCTAACAGGAACACCTTTTAAAGCAAAATCTTCTTTTAGACCATTTGCAAGATAGCGAATGTAACTGTCGCTAATGGCATCGGGCAAATTAGTAAATAGAACAAAAGCTGGAGGTCGGGTGTTATGTTGAGTGATATATTTTATTTTTACTTTACGACCGCCTGGTGCTAAAGGCAGTGGATGAGCAGAGGTTTTCTCTCTAAGCCAATTATTTAACCTATGAGTAGAAATTCTTATATTCCAGTTATTATAGCATTCTAATGCTGCTTGCATCATCAAATTAACATTATGTCCACTAAGAGCGGAAATATAAATGATTGGCACGTCTTTTACTTCTGGAAGAAGTTTTGTTATTGAGTCAACTAAAGCATTATTATATTTACTTTTATCGGTAATCTTATCCCATTTATTTATTGCTATAATTAAAGTTCTTCCTTCAGTAATAGCCATATTGGCTATAGCAATATCTTGAGCTTCAAAAGCGCTAGTAGCATCCATTGTTAAAATAACCACATGGGCAAAGCGTAGAGCTCTTTTACTATCTTCATAAGTCATTTCTTCTAACTTATCTTTTATGCTAGCTTTCTTTTTAATTCCAGCCGTATCTACTAATTTAATTTTTTGATTATTAAATACAAAATCTATAGAGATGGAATCTCTTGTTATTCCCGGCATATCTCCGGTTACCATTCTTTCTTGTTTTAGTAATTGGTTAACTAATGTAGATTTACCTGCATTAGGGCGACCAATAATAGCTATGGCAATAGCATCAGTTTTTTCAGATTTTTTAAACTCGGATTGTTCTTGATTATGCTTTTCAGCTTCTTTATTAATAACATCAAATAAATCAACCATTCCTAGGCCATGTTCTGCCGAGATGAATACTGGTTCTTCTAGTCCTAATTTATAGTAATCTTCAACAAAAACCACAGTGTTTGCACTTTCGCATTTATTTGCCACAAGGATAACTTTTTTAGAGCTGCGGCGCAGCCAACGGGAGAGAATTACATCATCTTCAACTATTCCGGTTTTACTATCAGTAACAAAAAGAATAACATCAGCATCATCTAATGCACTAAGGGTAACTTGTTTAATTTTCTTGCTAAGTTCATCTTTGGCATTTTCTTCTAGCCCTGCAGTATCAAGAACTTTAAAAGATAAAGGTCCAATACTAGCCATGCCTTCGCGCCAGTCTCTGGTTACTCCAGGAAGATCGTCAATAATAGCGTGCTTTTTGCCAACTAATCGATTAAATAATGTAGATTTCCCTACATTAGGTCTGCCTACTACGGCGACAAGGAATTCTTTCATTTTTTTAATGCCATACTGAGATGTTGCCGGTAACGCCAATAAAGTAAAGCTTGCTATTAGCTACTATTGGCATTTGGTGAGTGCTAGAATATGTGTTATAG
>JBASGW010000028.1:0-1990 GCA_049653745.1 Rickettsiales bacterium | reverse complement strand
AAAACAGAAGAATGCTTGGCAAAATATACAGAAGCTCAAGATTTAAATGCTATTTGTGGAGCTGAATCTATGCTTATGTATGATGAATTATAAATAGAAAATAACTTAAAAATGTGAGTCCTTAAAGTCAGCAAAAAATTGACAAGTATTAATTTTTGCATTAATTTTAAATTAAATTTAAAACTAATTTGCAAAATTATAAAAAGGCATAAAAAATGGAATCATATTGGCTTGTAGGAAAAGGTATTGAAGATCATGGTCAGCAATTAAGTGGTGCCTTTGCTCAAAATAATTATGCATTAAAGATTTACGGGGATGAAAAAAATTATATAGATTGTGAGAATTTAAATTTTCCTGGATATTCTCAAGTTTTAATCCACACTCATGGTAATAAATATGATGAAGTTCATACTATTGGTTTATGCAAAGAAGGAGAAGTTACGGAGCAATCACTTAAGGCTATAGCGAAAAATAAAGCGGTTAACTTTGAATTATTTTCTTGTTATGCAGGGACTGCAATAAACTCAAAAACTTCTTTGTCTAAATGGTCAACTCTCATTACTTCAACATCGCCAGATCACGAAGCGTTAAGTGCTATAATTATAGGGGTTATAACTAAATTAATAAATATTGAGCATAATTCTTTTATTAGATTTGCTGCTTATATCTTTATTAATCCTGATTCTGTGAAATTTGCAGTTCAGTCTGAGGGAAAATATGCTCATATTTATTCAACAGATGATTCTTTTAAAAAGATTACTGACTTTTCTGATTCCAATCTGATTGCATGGCAGAATGACCAGCTAAATAATTTTTTACAATTTGTAAAAAAAATACAGCCTAAGATGAATGGGCAGCGCTCCAAAGAAATTGATGAATGTGTTTCTTTATTTCAAGATGATAAAAGAAAAAGTGAATTCTTAGAACCATTTGATATTAAGCATTATAAAGCACTAATTCTTATAAACGAATCTAATAGAGGTAATATAGACAAAGTTTCTTTATTAATAGATAAAGGTGTATTGCTTAACGAAAAAAGTAATAATGGTTTTACGGCTTTACTTTCAGCTGCACATAATGGTCATGAGAAGATAGTAAAGTTATTAGTGAATAAAGGCGCATTGCTTAATGAAAGAACTAATAATAGTTTTACTGCTTTGCACTTAGCTGCACAGAATGGTTATGAGAAGATAGCTAAGCTATTAGTGAATAAAGGTGCATTGCTTAACGAAAGAACTGATAATGGTTTGACTGCTTTGCATTCAGCTGTGCAGAGTGGTTATGAGAAAATAGCTAAGCTATTAGTGAATAAAGGTGCATCGATTAATGAAAAGTTTGAAGATGGTTCTACTTCTTTACATATAGCGGCAATGCAAAATTATACTAAGATAGTAAATCTATTAGTAGATTCAGGTGCATTGCTTAACGAAAGAAATAATAATGGTTTTACTGCTTTACATTTAGCATCAGGAAAAGGTTATAGCAAAATAGTTGAGTTATTGGTTGATAAAGGTGCCTTGCCTAATGAAAAAAATAATGTTGGTTATACCGCTTTGCAGACAACCGCATATTTGGGTTATGATAAAGTAGTTAAATTATTGCTTGATAGCGGGGCATCGCTTAATGAAAAAACTAATGCTGGTCTTACGGCTTTACATTTAGCATCAGAAAAAGATCATGATAAAGTAGTTAAGTTATTGGTTGATAAAGGTGCCTTGCTTAACGAAAAAAATAATGTTGGTACTACTTCTTTACAGACAGCCGCATATTTTGGTCATGAAAAAGTAGTTAAGTTATTAGTGGATTCAGGTGCGTCGCTTAATGAAAAAATTAATGCTGGTTTTACTGCTTTGCAGCTTGCCATGCAAGAAAATAAGACGGAAGTTATAAAAGAATTATTAGCAGCGGGAGCTAGTGTTAATAATAATTTAATGGTATATAGGCATAATGAAATTACTAAATTTAAAGCTGATCCAGTGAAATATATTCT
>JBASGW010000027.1:0-1952 GCA_049653745.1 Rickettsiales bacterium | reverse complement strand
GCTATGAGCATATGACATAGCCACATTATCTTCAGATACAGCACCAAGCTCCATATTGTTACCAAGCTTTTCATTAATTGCCGCATAATTATGCGCAGTATATCCTTCAAATTTGATCTCAGGCAATTCGCAATTCTGCAGAGCTTCTTGCTGTTGGGCTTTAGTTAAAGCCATAAAATGAGCATAAGTTCCTTCAATATATTTAACTTGATGCTGCCCTTTATTATAACCTTTTAATGGCCTTAAAGATCCTCCATGATACATTGCAAAATGCTGAGCTCCAGCGCACATACCGAGATAAGGAATATTATGATTATGAGTAAATTCTAGCATATTTTGATAGTGCTTTTCTAAATTCATATTAAAAGGACAGTCAGCTTTAGTAAATTCATCTATTTTTGGATATGTATCACCAGCACCAGGATTAATTACTGCATCAAATTGTTTTAAGAAAGCTTCTCCACCTTTTTCTAGAGTATCACTTCTCACCAAATAAATTTTAACATCAGGATAATTTTTAGATATAATCCTTGCAGTTGACCAAATACCAGTTGACCAGAAATTATCTCCATGACTAATAGCAATATTGGTTTTGCTCAAGTCTTTTGAAGGAGAAAATAAATCAGCTTCTTTCTTAAATAAATTGAACAAAGAATCATTAGTTAATTCAACTACTCTTTCTTCTAAATCTTTATTTTGGATTAATATATCAGTTAATATTTCACCAGAACCTAAAGAGATATCTATATTATCTGCTTTTTCTAGAACTGCTTCTGCTAGTTCAACTAAATTAACATCCTTTTTACTAACTAATAATTGTAAAGGAGTAATGTTATTATGATTTTTTGTATTAATATCAACTCCATCTTTAACTAATTTACTAGCTAATTTATATTGACCAGCTATTATGCTTAAATGCAATAAACTATAACCATATTTATTTGTTAATGTAGCCTCTTTATATTCAATAATTTTATCTAATAAAACATTGCCATCTAAAATACCCATTTCTATTTGGCTAATAGAAGTGGAATTGCCTTCTTTAGCTGATACATATTCTTTTATTAAGTCATACAAATCAAGAAAATCTCTGATTTGTGCTTCAGAAGAACCATAAGATCTAAAAATTTCATATAGTTGATCATTAGTATAAAGATTAGGTAATTTATTAATTATTTGAGCGGCAAAATTAAAACTAGAAGATTTTATCACTCCAATATAATGCTCAATACTAATTTCTAATTTAGCTCCATACTCTATAAGTAAGTTTACCCCTTCAATGTTTTGGTTAAATAATGCTTTCACAAATAAACTGATATTTTGATTAGGTATTACACAATTAACATCAGCATTATTCTCTATAGCAAACTTAACTATATCTGTAACTTTATTATATATTCCATATATTAAAATTAAATTGGAATCCAAAGCATAATTTTTTAGTAAAACTTCTAATATTTTTTCTGGAATAATATGTAGTTTTCCATCAAAATCTGTTAACCTATAAAAAGATTCTATAGATTCAGTAAAAACTTTATTAATATCAGTATCATTATTTTTTGCTTTGTTTAAAATTTCTATTTGTCGTTCAGTAAGTTTAGCTTGATTATATTCTATGCTATCTAGATTATAAGCTTTTTCCAGCTCTCTAAAAATACTTCTTATTAATATTTCTATTGTTAAGCCATGCTTGAAACATTTTTCTAAGTCACTATCAGAAATAGAACTCGGCAGTGATAAATATATAGAAGAGAAATCTACTTTTTTAGATAAAGCTAAATCAAGCAATTGATCATGCTTTTCTCCAGGTTCTAATTCTATAGCTCTGCTAAATAATGAGTCTACTTTTAAGCCTTTTTCTAGCATCAATTCATAAACTTCTTCAGAAAAATATCCTGGAACCGAATAAACATCACTAAAGTTAGCTTGCTTTTCAAGCAAATATTTTACTA
>JBASGW010000026.1:0-9299 GCA_049653745.1 Rickettsiales bacterium | reverse complement strand
CTTCACGCGTTAGCTTCGTTACTAAGGGATTTCACTCCCCCAACAACCAGTTGACATCGTTTAGGGCGTGGACTACCAGGGTATCTAATCCTGTTTGCTCCCCACGCTTTCGCGCCTCAGCGTCAGTTGTGTTCCAGATAGCCGCTTTCGCCACCGGTGTTCCTCCTAATATCTAAGAATTTCACCTCTACACTAGGAATTCCACTATCCTCTCCCACACTCTAGCGTATCAGTTTTAGAAGCATTTCTGAGGTTAAGCCCCAGGCTTTCACTTCTAACTTAATACACCGCCTACGCGCTCTTTACGCCCAGTAAATCCGAACAACGCTAGTCCCCTCCGTATTACCGCGGCTGCTGGCACGGAGTTAGCCGGGACTTCTTTTGCAGGTACCATCATTATTTTCCCTGCTGAAAGAGCTTTACAACCCTAAGGCCTTCTTCACTCACGCGGTATTGCTGGATCAGGCTTTCGCCCATTGTCCAATATTCCTCACTGCTGCCTCCCGTAGGAGTCTGGACCGTGTCTCAGTTCCAGTGTGGCTGATCATCCTCTCAGACCAGCTACAGATCTTCGGCTTGGTAGGCCATTACCCCACCAACTACCTAATCTGACGCGGGCTCATCCAGTAGCGATAAATCTTTAATCTCTCGATACTATACGGTATTAGCAGTCGTTTCCAACTGTTATTCCGTACTACTGGGTAGATTCCCACGTGTTACTCACCCGTTTGCCACTAACTCATCTAGCAAGCTAGACTTGTTCGTTCGACTTGCATGTGTTAAGCATACCGCCAGCGTTCGTTCTGAGCCAGGATCAAACTCTCAAATTTAATCCATGTCAATTTAAACCGACAGGCTTTTGTTCGCATCACTTACTATGGTATATTTTACCTGTAAATGATAACGTAATTTTTTTTAAAACTACACCACCATCTACATTTCTTTTCTAAACAATTTGATACAACATTTGTGTAGGGGAGTTATATATCGATTCCTGGAGCATGTCAACAACCAAATTCAACTTTTTTTGATTATTTTGATTATTTTTTTCATTCTACAACTCCAAACTCCAAAAAACCTAGGTTATCTCTTGTTTTACTCATATACTTTTATTAATTTCATTCTTAAAGTAATCTTTGTTTTTATAAAATATAAAGATTTGATACCATCTCTATTAATATTAAATTACTTAACTGAGAACAATTAACGATAAAATGATCCATAACAATAATTACATTATACATAGATAAATAGAATTTTTTAATTACAAAAGATCAATGAAGAGAGAGAATATACTAAGTTGACTTGAATTTTGATGTAGATGAATTTTAAATTCATCTACATCCTATATAACTGCTAATAATAAAGAACCATGTATTTATCGTTTGTTTATTTATAGCTTTGTTTTCTATAATTAAGTGCTTCGGCTATATGAGCTTTATTAACATTATTTTCTTCTTCTAAATCTGCTATTGAACGAGCTAATTTTAATATTCTATTATAACCACGCATTGATAATTTCATTTTTTCTGCGGCATTATTTAATAATAAACGAGCTTCAGATATGGGGCTGGCAAATTCTTCAATTAATTTCCCATTTAATTCAGAATTGTTTCTTATACCAAATCCATCATATCTTTGTGCTTGTAAATCTCTAGCTTTTTGTACTCTTTTAGCTACCGTTTTTGAATCTTCTGACTCAGCCGCTTTCATTATAGAATCAATTGAACTGGTGTTAACTTCTAAATATATATCTATCCGATCAAAAAATGGACCAGATATTTTACCTTGATAATCTTCACCACATCTTGGAGCCTTATTACATTCTCGATCAGCATCTCCTAAAAACCCACAACGACAGGGGTTCATTGCTGCAATTAATTGAAAATTAGCTGGATAAGTAACATGATAATTTGCTCTAGAAATATTCACCTTTCCTTCTTCTAAAGGCTGCCTTAATGAATCAATAACAACACGAGGAAATTCCGGAAGCTCATCTAAAAATAAAACGCCATTATGTGCCAAAGAAATTTCACCTGGCATAACTCTTTTATTAGCCCCTCCTCCAACCATTGCTGGCATTGAACAAGAATGATGCGGAGCTCTAAAAGGCCTAGATGTTTTTAAATTTCCATCACTAATTCCTCCAGCAATACTTGAAATCATGCTTATTTCTAAAATTTCTTTTGCTGTCATTGCTGGTAAAATACTAGGCATAGCACTAGCTAACATTGACTTTCCTGCTCCAGGAGATCCAGACATTAACATGTTATGTCCACCAGTTGCGGCAATTTCTAATGCTCTTTTAGCCGTTTCTTGTCCTTTTATATCTTTTAAATCTACCGCATATGAAGCAAATGAGTCTGCGGGGGTGTTGCTAATTTTAGGCGGAGCAATGCATTGGCGTTTTTTTAAATGATTCAATAATTGAGTTATTCCATTAGAAGCAATAATATTATTATTTCCAGACCAAGCTGCTTCCTTTCCATTTGCTTCAGGGCAAATGATTCCATAATTTCTTTCATTAGCGCCAATAGAAGCAGGCAGAACTCCATTCACTGAGATTAGACTTCCATCCAAAGCTAACTCACCTAAAATCAAATAATTTTCTACCTCTTCTGCAGCAATAACTCCCATATTAATAAGCAATCCTATAGCTATGGGCAAATCAAAATGGCTTCCCTCCTTAACTACATCAGCAGGCGAAAGATTTACAATTATTCTTTGAGCTGGCAACATTAAACCTATAGAGTGCAAAGCAGCGCGAATTCTCTCTTTAGATTCAGCAATTGTTTTATCGGGTAAACCTACTAAAGCAAATACTGGCATACCTGGAGAGAAATGAACTTGAACGTTTACATCAACAACTTCAATACCGTGAAAAGTTACTGTTTTTATATGCGCAACCATATTAACACTCCTGCTTCTTATATATAATTACTAATAACCTTGCTAATTGAATTTGTAAATATAAGTATCATGATAAATTACAAAAACATTACCAATATTAATAAACATTCTAACCGTAAATAATTTATATAATACAGACAATATTATAGAGTTATTTGAATATAACGCCAATATGTTATATAAATTATTTATAAACATAGCGTTAAAGTAATTTATGAAATATAAAACTTTAAATATTATACTTGCTTTTATAAAAGCTCCTTTACGAACTGCAATTATTGCTAGCTTAACCATCACTCTAATACTCTCAATATCTTCTGGGATCTATACAGATTTAGGATTAATGTTTTCAACTTTGCTAATTACTGCCTTATTATGGTCCTACCTGAATTTATTGATTTTTGGATTTCCAATCTTGTTTATTTGCAAACTAAACAAAATATTAAACACTAAAATTCCTATTATCTTGGCAACCGTTATAAGCATAAGTGAATTATTTTTATTTTTTCCTATTAAAGAAGATGAAAGATTCTGGTTATTTATGAATTTCATTTTTATTTTCTCAGGTTTTTGTATATCTTATGAATTCATTCAAAGGATAAGGAAAATAGTAAATGAATAAAAAAGAACAAGCAGCTGAATGGTTTATGCACTTAAGGGATCTAATCTGTGCTAAATTTGAAGAAATAGATGGAGAAGGAAAATTCATTCGTAAAGAATGGCACCGCCAAGATGGAGGCGGTGGAGTGATGTCTGTGATGAAAGGTAAGGTTTTTGAAAAAGTGGGAGTTAATATCTCTACTGTTTTTGGTGAATTTTCTCCTGAATTTAGAAAAGAAATTCCAGGAGCCGAAGAAAATCCAAAATTCTTTGCCACTGGCATTTCCCTAGTTGCTCACATGCATTCTCCTTTAGTGCCCGCCGTTCATATGAACACTCGCTATATAGAAACCAGTAAAAATTGGTTCGGTGGTGGCGCAGATTTAAACCCAATGTTTGAAAACGAAGAAGATACTAATGAATTTCATCAAGCATTTAAAGAAGCATGCAACCTACATAACCCTGAATATTATCCAAAATTTAAAAAATGGGCTGATGAATATTTTTATATCAAACATCGTAATGAAACCAGAGGGGTTGGTGGAATTTTCTATGATTATATAAATACTGGCAATTGGAGTGATGACTTTGAATTTACTAAGTCTGTTGGCAATGCATTCCTTGATATTTACCCTAAAATTATATTAAAACATAAAGATAAATCATGGACCGAAGAGCAAAGAGAATTCCAATTACGAAAACGAGGAAAATATGCAGAATTCAATTTAGTTTATGATCGCGGAACTAAATTTGGCTTTATGACCGGAGGAAACACGGAGGCCATTTTAATGTCTCTCCCACCGGTTGCTAAATGGGACTAGATTAAAAAATAGTTAAGAATATTATTATTTATTGACAAATTACTTGATGTATAATAACCATTTACTTGTGCAAAACTACGCGCATAAAACTAATATACAAAAACTTAGTGAGAAATATTATGTCATCAGAATTAACAATAAACCAATCTTCACAAATTAACTTAGGTTCCTTTAGAGAAAAAGGAGCAGCTATTAATATAGCTAAAGAATATGCCAACAAGCTATATGAATTAAACTCTCTTCAACAACTTCTTTCTCAAAGCATGGGGGCCTATAATTTAAAAATACTGGCTGAAAATTCTCCTAAAGGTCTAGATAGCCCTATAAAATCACGTGTTGATAGTTTTCAATCAAAAGTACTAGAGCTAAAAGCCTTAAATAATCCAACTGACAGCAACAAGGAAGCCATAAAAACCCATGAATTTTTCCAAAATTTAACCGATAATTTCTTAGGTAATGAAAAATTTAAGTGTTTCATGGAAGCAATAAACATAACCAAAGAAGCTCAAAAATTATATTTTAAAAATACAGAAGATACACAAAAACAATTAATTAGCTCTATAAACAGCGAATCCAGTATTTTAGCTATTACAAAATCTTTGCATGAAGCATCTGAAAAATCTCAATGGATAGCTGAAGGTTGTAATTATATATATAATATAGCAACCTCAATGGATAACCAAATTACTGCGGCCCTTGATAACGCTTATAATAACAATAACATTGTTGCACCTGAAACTGCCCTTTGCGTAGGTGAGTGCACATCAGTAGAAAACGATAACGCATAAATAAACCTATAAAGCCTATTATTACAAAAATAATAATAGGCTTTACTTTAAAAACGAGGTTCCTTATAGATAGATTGCATATGAAATCTGATTATTAAAGAACATAATCAGAGTTAACCTAAGCATTTAATCTATTTACTAAATCTTGATGAGTTAAAATTGTCTACAATAGACATGTCTCTCACTTACTGCACATATGCTTGTTTGCTAGGGATTTCTTGCTTTGTTGTTATATTTATTGCACGCATGCCTATCTATAGTGAATATCTCCACTGATAATATATTCTTATTTATTGACATAATTGCTTAATTTATAGTAATGATTTATTTGTGCCACCTTATACTTTTAGACAAAAACATCTAAATTAGCGAGAAATATATGTCATCAAAATCATCAACAAGCCGATATTCAGAAACTCTTGATTTAAGTTCTATTGATAGCATCAAATTAATTTCAGAATATCAAAATAAATATGAAAAATTAAATAAATTGCATCTGCCTGTTATGGATCAATACCTAGATAAGAATATTTTAGAACTTAACAAAGTAACCTCCCCCTTTGCAGATATCTCTCATTCAATTAAAAAACTGGGCAACCAAAATAACATCAACTCTCAAAATATTAGAATTCATTCATATTACCAGAAACTAACAGATGACTTCTTAGGAAAACATAAATTTAACTGTTTTTCTCCAGTAATCCACAAGGTTAACGAAGTTCAAAAAGCATTCACTCAATTATTAGAAGGAAACCCAGAACCACTGGCAAAACTAGATCTAACTAAAATAGCATCTGAAACTGAAGAACTAGCTACAAAATGTGACATAATTTATCAAATAAAAACTCCCATGGATAGCAACATCACAGATGCTCTTAATAAAACATTTGATAGCAGCAATCCATTTGAAACTGCTCTTTGTGCCGGGAATTGCCTGTCTAGCGAAAGTGATAACGTATAATATTTATTAAAAAGCCTGTTGTCTTATGCGGCGATAGGCTTTCTTAAAAAACTAACTAAACAAAATTTTATAGTAAATTTTTCTTTTATAAAAAGATCTTCACTTTTACCAGCATTGCTTAAAATGCTTAGGCCAGAAAAATCTATTCATAATTATAGCATCAAAAGATATTTGATAAAGGTGATACTTAGGATGCTTTAATAAGTAATATTCTGCAGCTCTAGAAATTCTTCTTTGTTGCCTAACACTAATAAAATCCATAAGAGAAGTATCTTTTCTAGCCTTAACTTCCACAAAAACAATTTTGTTTCTTTGTTTAGCTATAATATCAATTTCACCAAAAGGGCTTTTGTAACGAATAGCTAAAATTTGATAAAATTTTATTCTTAAATACCAAGAAGCAATCCTTTCAGCTAATAGACCAAAATTATATGTAATTTGCTTCTGCTTTAATGACATTTATTTATTCAATCGATCAAAAAAACCTTTACCAATCTTAAAATGCACCGCTTTTTTTTCTTCAAAATTAACAGGATCTTGAATATTGCTTCTAAATTTACTTTGTACCTTTCTCTTTTTTGCAGAAAAAACTCCAAAGTCTCTAAGCTCAACTCGCTTATCATTTTTAAGTGAGATGGTTATTTCTCTAAATATTATATCAATTAAGTTAGTAATTTGTTCAGTATCAAAAAAAGGATAAATTTTGTGTAAATAATTTATAAGTTCAGATTTTTTCATATATTAATCCATCTTAATAAAGTTAATAATAGCTTACACAACAAAACTAATTGCGTCTAGAAATTTTAATAATAGTTATCTTTAACTAAAAGTAGATATGATATATTATAAAGTTACACATAGTTAAAAAGGAATTCATTAAAAATGGACCAAAATGGTATAGATATTTTTAAAACGGCAATGGGTGGAGCAGCCACCGCCGCTCAAGCCAAAAGTGACTCTGAAGTTGCTGATATTATTGAAGAATCTAAAATATATAATGAAAAGGATAACAACACCTTTTTAAAGCAAACTATTTCTATAATTGGCGCCGGAGTAAGCTTAGCATCTCAATTTGTTTTTGGAGTAAAAGTACCCTTATATGAAGGAACCATGGGTGATAATTTCATTAACCCTCATAAAGCTCATGACCGTGAACTTGAACAACAAGGCGTTGACACCAGCAGAACAGCTATAGTTAGCCGAAGCGAAGCTGAGCTCAACAGCGAACATCCTATTCATAAATTTACAAGAGCAGCCTTAGACACAGCAATGCTCGCAATAAACACAGCCTTATTTGTTACCACCAGAACCACATTACCTACATTTGGAACTTATAATAAAACTTTAGAAGGAGTTGCCGATAAATTAAAACCCTTGAGATCAAGCAGTGTAGGTACAGCTGTCAATTCTGTACATCAAGCCTGGGGAAATATCCTAAAAAGCAAAGCAACTTATCATACATTAACAATGGCCACAGCGGCCACGGCATGCACTTTTATGGGACCAATAGGCTGGGCAATAGCTGGAGCAGCTGTTGCCACAGATATTGCAAGAGGCTCTATACGAGTTAATCGAATTCAAGTTAAAGCAGATGAATTAGCGCATTTAACTTCACTTAAACAATCACAAGATAAAATAAAAAATCTTGAAAATGGCCTTTCTGCAGAAATAATAGCTTTAAGACCAGAGGCACCTAAAACACCTGAAAGAAAACCTTCTTTTTTAGAAAGAATGGGAGTATCGGCACCTAAAGATGACCTTAATAAAGCAACATTAAAAGCAGTTCCAGGAACAATTTTTAAAGAAGCAATTCCAGTTGGAGTAGCCTTAGCTAGCGCTGCAGCAAGCCCTGCAGCTGCAATAACTGCCGGTGCTTTTGCTTTTTTATCTTGGGTTGGAGGTGCTACTGGCAAAGTTGGTGAACAAAAAGCTAAAGATGAATTAAATGAAAAAATAGCGCATCTACGAACAGAAACTGGAATTAATCATAATCCTCAACAATCCAGACAATATGATTTAGCAAAACATGCCCAAGAAATGGCAATCTATGCTGAAACTCTTAAGGTAGCAAATACTTATAAAGGAGAGACAGACTGGACTGCTAATCGCTGCAGAGAACAAGCAGAAACTAATTTAAAAGCAGAAGAAGTAGAAAAAAAAACTAAGTCACCATCTATGGATTATAATAAATTATTTACAAACGACAAAGTAAATGCCCCACAAGGAATGATTTCTTCTGCTTGGAGATCAACTAAAAGTAGCTTATTATGTGTAGGCGATTATCTTAATCCAATTCAAGAAGCTACAAGTTATGAAAAAGCACATAAAGAACACACCGCGTTACCTAATAACTCCAAAGCTTCAATTACACAAACTGCATCTCATTCTCATAGCGCAACTGCACAAAAAATAGCTGAGAAAGAGAGAACATCTTTAACTAATAGCGCGAATAGAGCAAGCATATCAGAAGAACATACACCTCTAATTAACCGAAGCAGGAGCAAAAGCCACGACCAAGGCCTCGCTCGATAGTTAGAAAAAGGAGTTTTACTAAAATTTATAAGGTTTTAGGTACAACAATCATCATCAATTGATTGCCTTCCATTCTTGGCTCATATTCAATTTTGGCTTCTTCACAGAGCTGAGCTTTTATTTTTTCAAACACTGCAAAGCCTATTTCTTGGTGAGTAATTTCACGACCCTTAAATTTAAGAGTGATTTTCACTTTATCACCTTCAACAATAAAGCCATTCATGCTCTTAATTTTAATATTAAGATCATGATCACTAATTGTAGGACGTAATTTTAATTCTTTAAGAGAAATGGTTTTTTGTTTCTTTCTAGCATCATGATGCTTTTTCTTTTCTTGGTATTTATGTCTACCAAAATCCATCACCTTACAAACTGGAGGTTCTGAGTTTGGAGAAATTTCAACTAAATCTAACCCTTCTTTCTGTGCTTGTTGTAGGGCGTCGCTAAGTGAAAATATTCCTAACATTTCACCAGCACTATCCACCAATCTAACAGAAGGAGATATAATTTCTAAGTTAGCCTTAGGATAAGAATTAGATTTTTTTTTCATCGATTATCTTTTTTTAAAATTAATAAAATTAGTATTTATTTAAAACAATATTTTTAAGCATAGCTAAACACTCATCAATTTGCAATATCTCTTGAGCATCAGAACCCAATTTACGGATTGAAACTGTATTATTTTCC
>JBASGW010000025.1:0-3171 GCA_049653745.1 Rickettsiales bacterium | reverse complement strand
TTCTTCAACCTCAGATTCATTTTTATCTTTTTCTACAACAGGTGATTCTACATCGCCATTAAAAATATGAGAATGTTCCATTCTTTGATTTTCAGCACTTAAACTATCTGGAATATCAAGTATTTCTGATTTTATTTTCTCAGCCGTAATATTATCTCCATAATACTCAGAAAAATAACGCGCTAATCTCACTAAATTGTCAGCAGTGAAAGGACCACAATCATAATCATTATTTTGTTGTCTAAAATTTACAGAGCTAAGATCTATTATATTAGCACCGGGTGACAACTCTTGAATAGCGCTAATTAAAAGCTCAGAGTTAGGTTCGCTAGCTAATTGATTTCCCATAGGATCAATATAAACAACCACTAAACTCCCATCTTGATTGTTGCTAATAACAATTCCTACCCAATGGTTATTATGTAAATTTATTGGAAGAACTGCAACTATTCCATCAATAGCCTGATTTATTGCAAACTCTACATTAGCTCTAAGTAAATCACTATGTTCAAACTGGGTTTGAGGGGCAATATAAAACTGCTCATCGTTAGATAAATAATGCTCAAGTAAAATTCTTATTTGATATTCACTATACCATGAGTTATCTAGCGATATTCCATACCAATCTTGTATTGACTCTTTTATTGTTTCAATAACTTTTTTATAAACATCTGTAGTCTTTACTTTATCTAAATCTAAGCTTTTTATATTTTTGAGCCATAATTTTACTAAAAGTCCTTCTCTATCAACAAGATTTTTTTTGTGAATACTGATCCGCAGTAGAATTTACATAATCATAAGTATAATCTATTGGCATATACTTTTTATAAAGCTTATTTATAGCTCGGGCATTCATAATTGAGCCTGTTGGAGACATTGGCATAAATTTTAATAAAGCATCTTTCCAAGAAAGCCCTATATCAATAAAATCTAATAACATATGATTATGAATATAAACCGCAGGATTTTTTGAAGCCTCACAACTAAACAATAATTTAGTTATGGCTAATAGTTTGTTTTGAATATATTTAGATTGAGAAATAAATTTAGTGCTATATATATTTTTAGAAATTTCTCTAATTATAATTGCATATTCTTGAGGGTTTGTAGATAGGAAATCAGCATATTCAGAGTAAGTTTCATAACCAATACCAACCTCCACTTTATGTCCTCTAGTAGCTTTCTTAGTGGTGGCTATATGCTCACTTCTTATAGATGATCCATCACCAAAAATCATTTTTTGTTTATAAGTATATTCATAATAAGGATAACCTTTTTGAGGAGTTATTGTTTTTTTAGAAATTTCATTATCAAGATATTTACTATATTTTATATCTTTAGCTATTCTTTTGGCATTACGATTCATAAATCTTGTGGCAGCAAGAAACTCTATATTAGATTTATTTTCATCTAGACCACCTATTTTTAATCCTTTTCCTAGAGCTTCTGTAATGCCAGAAAGCCCATCATCTTCTTGAAAAAGTCTTGGTTCTCTGTAAGTAAAATTATCTATATTAATATCATCAAATGTATACCTTGTGAAAGTTAGTGATTTTTCCTTTTGAGCAAGATACGCCTGTTGCGTCTTTTTAAAATAAAGTAATTCAATTCCTAATGCATGAGAAATGAATGATAATTTTTGTAATTGGTTATTTGCTAAAGGATTTAATTTAATAAATTTTGTAAGTTCATCTAATTCATTATATATTTCAACTTTTTTATGATCGTCTTCATCTGAAGAATCATCACTATCATGCCTTTGTTTTTTATTCATTCTTTACCTTTGTCTAATAATTTAATAGCTATTTTTTAAAGATACAACCTTTGTTGATTATATAATCACCTTAGATATAAATTTTATAAAAGTAAAATATAAGTTAATAGTTTTTATATGCTACTATCTGTTTTCTTGAATAGAAATAGATAATACCAATATATTTATCCTCAATGTCATTTATAACTTTTTAAGAAAAAAAATTCCTGGATTCATGTGGTAACTTGATTCAAAGTGTGATCTTTAGCTTAAGTTCACCCTTTTAAATTTCTTCGCATAATTATCACCGAATATTGGGCACTAAGGATTCTCCACTTAATTATTATATTTTTCATAGAAATCTTAGATATTGGTAAGAAATTACAGAATAGGATATTAATACTAAGTTTCCTTTTTAAATATGATCACTTAATTTAGTTACTCATGTACTATTTTATAAATTTCGCACTTCACTTATTGTATTATTTAATTTGAAAAATGGCATAACTGGCATAGTAAAATTCTAATTTAGACATAAAAAAAGCGCCCCTAAGGACGCTTTTCTTAACAAATGTTTGTTTTCAAAAAAGAAATGTAGATGGTGATGTGTTTTGTTCATTGACTATATCTAGAACCTAAGTTCTGATATGTATATTGTCTTTGAAAGGAGGTAATCCAGCCGCAGGTTCCCCTACGGCTACCTTGTTACGACTTCACCCCAGTCGCTAATCTTACTGTGGTAGGCTGCCTCCTTGCGGTTAGCTCACCTGCTTCGAGTAAAACCAACTCCCATGGCGTGACGGGCAGTGTGTACAAGGCCCGAGAACGTATTCACCGCAGCATGCTGATCTGCGATTACTAGCGATTCCGACTTCATGCACTCGAGTTGCAGAGTGCAATCCGAACTGAGACGGACTTTATCAGATTTGCTCCAGGTCACCCTATTGCTTCTCATTGTATCCGCCATTGTAATACGTGTGTAGCCCAGCCTATAAGGGCCATGATGACTTGACGTCATCCCCACCTTCCTCCGATTTATCATCGGCAGTTTCTCTAGAGTACCCAGCATAACCTGATGGTAACTAAAAATGAGGGTTGCGCTCGTTGCGGGACTTAACCCAACATCTCACGACACGAGCTGACGACAGCCATGCAACACCTGTGTGTGGTCCAGCCGAACTGACGAATCCATCTCTGGATTCTACGACCACCATGTCAAAGGCTGGTAAGGTTCTTCGCGTTGCTTCGAATTAAACCACATATTCCACCGCTTGTGCGAGCCCCCGTCAATTCCTTTGAGTTTTAATCTTGCGACCGTACTCCCCAGGCGGAATGCTTAATAAGTTATCTACGACACCGAGAAAACCCGATATCTAGCATTCATCGTTTACAGCGTGGACTACCAGGGTATCTAATCC
>JBASGW010000024.1:0-50358 GCA_049653745.1 Rickettsiales bacterium | reverse complement strand
GAATTGCAACAACTGAGGTAACTAGCGAAATTAATGATAATGATACTGGAGAAGTGGAAAATTTGACTATTACAAAAACAGGTAAAAATGGGGAATCAAAAACAGGTACAATAACGATACAAAATAAACAAACCGCATCTGATGATGATGGTAATAAGACCGGAGGCAGTGCGTATATTAGTACAGCAAAGAGAGCAGGTACGATAACGATAGGAAATAAACAAACCTCATCTGATGATGATGGTAATAAGACCGGAGAGAGTGCAGATATTAATATATCAGGTAAGAATGGAGGATCATCAACAGGTTCTATTTCAAAAACTACCGATGGTTATATTGATAATACGGCCGTTAGAACTTCTTCTAGTACTGGGAATAGTGTTACAAGACATACTGATGGATCTAGAAAAAATATTGATACTGAAGTAAGCTCTGATAACAAATACTCTACAACTTATAAAACTCAAAATGAAGATGGTACGATCAGTGCAAATCATCAAAAAGGAAATGTGGGAAATGATCCTTTCTCTACCATTAATACAGTAATATCTTCTACAGGAGTTCAGGGTGCAAAATATATAAATGATGGAAGCGTTGATTTTCAAACATCCGAAGGGGTAGATGGTGCTGGAGCACCTGAAAAAGTGATTAATGCCACAAGATATGATGCTAATGATAATGCAACTAACTCATCTTTAGTCATATCTTCTACAGGTGATGTTGAAGCTACAAAATATGATGATAATGGAAATGCTACTGGATATAAAGAAGGTCAAATTAATAGAAATATGGTAAAAAGCAAAATAATAACTAAATTAACATCTCCTAGGCCATTCTAACTTTTATTTAATTGTTGTTCAGCAATAAAGTCCTTGATATATTCGGGGACTTTTTGATTAGTATTTAGAGCGGTTGCAATTTATAATTGCTTGTTTTATAATGGGTTCAGATAGGTTAAAATTAAAGCGGAATCCCTTATGCAATTTAGAGAAGAAAAAGATTCTTTTGGAATAATAAAAGTTCCATCAAATAAATATTGGGGAGCTCAAACCGAGCGTTCCCTTGAAAACTTTAAAATTGGAGAGGAAAAAATGCCTCTTCAGCTTATCAAAGCCCTTGGAATTTTGAAAAAAGCGGCAGCATTGACTAA
Source organism: Rickettsiales bacterium (assembly GCA_049653745.1). Lineage (GTDB taxonomy): Bacteria > Pseudomonadota > Alphaproteobacteria > Rickettsiales > CANDYO01 > CANDYO01. The sequence continues at coordinate 49,208 of JBASGW010000024.1, read as the reverse complement.
TATAGATCTTGGTGTCTTAGATCCCAAAATAGGGGATGCTATAGTTAAGGCTGCAGATGAAGTTATTGCAGGAAATCTTGATGAGCATTTTCCTTTAGTAGTTTGGCAAACAGGCTCTGGCACCCAAACTAATATGAATATTAACGAAGTTCTTTCAAACAGAGCCATTGAAATTTTAGGCGGTGAATTAGGAAGTAAATCTCCAGTTCATCCTAATGATCATGTAAATTACGGTCAATCTTCTAATGACACTTTTCCAACAGCAATGCATATTGCTGCAGTGATTGCTGTGTGTGAACAGCTTTTACCATCTTTAAAATATCTTAGAGATAATTTGAATAAAAAGGTAAAAGAATTTAATAAAATAATTAAAATAGGACGTACTCATTTACAAGATGCAACTCCACTTACTTTGGGACAAGAATTTTCTTCATATGTTGCTCAGATCGATTTTGGTATTGCTAGAGTAAAAAACACTTTAAAACATTTATGCTTTGTTGCTCAAGGAGGAACTGCTGTTGGTACTGGTATTAATACTAAGATAGGTTTTGATAAAAAATTTGCTAGTAAACTTTCAGAAATTACTGGTAAATCTTTTGTTACAGCTCCAAATAAATTTGAATCTTTAGCATCAAATGATGCAATGGTTGAAATCTCAGGAGCTTTAAATGTTTTAGCAGTAAGCTTAATGAAGATTGCCAATGATATAAGATTATTAGGTTCTGGACCTAGATGTGGATTAGGAGAGCTATTGCTTCCAGAAAATGAGCCTGGATCTTCAATTATGCCTGGAAAGGTGAATCCCACCCAGTGTGAAGCTATGACTATGGTTTGTGCGCAAGTTATGGGTAATAACGTTACCATTTCTATAGCTGGGTCAAATGGCCATCTACAGTTAAATGTTTTTAAACCGGTGATAATTTATAATTTATTGCAATCAATTCAGCTATTATCTGATGCTTGTAAAAATTTCACTGATAAATGTGTTAAAGATATACAAGCAAATAAAAAGCGCATTGCTGAGCATTTAGAGAATTCCCTGATGTTAGTTACTGCTTTGAATACGCATATTGGTTATGATAAGGCTGCTATGATTGTGAAAAAAGCACATCAAGATGGAACTTCACTTAGAAAGGCGGCCACCTCATTAAACATTTTAACTGATACAGAGTTTACAAAATGGGTTAAGCCAGCTGAAATGATTAAACCTAAGGATTAACATATGGATGATATAAACCGTTCTATTAGTCAGCATGTTAAATCAGGTAAATATTATGAAGATGCTAGATTATGGTATACAAATAGATTTATTACTCCACATTCAGATCGATCATATTTATTTGTATTAATATGTTTTTATTCTTTAGTTATAGCCATAGCTAGCTATTATTATAGTAATACTAGCCCTGCTGATCCAATAGTGAATTATCTGGTGTTTCCAGAAGATATTGCAAAAACTTATTCAGTTATTAGTTCTCCTGGTAATGAATCTAATCCCCCACAAGAAAGAATCACTAAATATGTTTTAGAAAAATATGTTAAAACTAGAGAATCTTATAGTTTAAAGGAAGTTGCTAACCAGTTGGAATTTATTAAAAATACTACCGTTGGAACAGATTATTTAAATTATGAAAATATGATGAGCATTAATAATCCGTTCAGTCCATTGATGATTTATCAAGATCTATATCAAAAAATTATTACCGTTAAAAAAGTGGATTTAATTAAATTGCCACAAGATAATTCAGTTAAAGGACTTCCATCCCATAAATCAATTGTATATTTTCAATCAGCTTTAAAAAATATTTCAACTAATCAAACGAATTATGAAGATTTTGTTGCAACTATTGATTTTAAAATAGACAATATAGAAGCAATTATAAAAACTAAAGCAAACCAGATGACATTTTTGGTAATGAGCTATAATCTACGTAAAATTAATAAACCTAGTTAAATGATGTTATATATGAAATCTAATTTTTTCTTATTTATTTTTTTATTCTTTGTTGTGAACACAGCTAATGCAATAAAAGAACCTAAGCCAATGTCAGTGGATAAAAGATTGGGAATTATTGTCTATAGCCCTAATGATGTGCATAGATTTACGGGATATTATGGTTATCAATCAAGCATTATATTTGCTGAAGGAGAAACAATTGAAACTATTAGTATGGGAGATAGTATTCCATGGCAGATGGTTCCTAGTGGAAATAGATTGTTTTTAAAGCCAATAGATCAAGATGCCACCACTAATATGACTCTTATAACCAATAAAAGAGTATATTACTTTGAGCTATATGCAAAAGAAGCTAATAATATTAATCAAGATGGTTTAATGTTTGCAGTTAAATTTCTTTATGCAGATGGAGATAATCAAGATGGCTCAGGTTCATCTAACCATGGCTCTAGCTGGCCTCATTATACTCCAGGGCCTGATTTATCAAATAAATCTTTGTATAACTTCAACTATACTATCAGTGGTCCTGAAAGCATTGCACCTATAAAAATATTTGATGATGGTAAATTTACTTATTTTGAATTTAAAGATAAAGAATCAGATCTTCCTGCTATTTTTTATGTTAATAAAGATCATACTGAAGGATTAATTAACTACAGAGTAAATGGCGCTTATATTGTGGTAGAATCTTTAAGAGAAAGATTTACATTAAGAAATGGAGAAAATGTAGTTTGTGTCTTTAATGAAAAATTAATTCAATCAAGAAAATCTATAGACGACAATGAGAAAGCTGATGCAAAGAAAAAGCCTGCTAAGAATAATGTTTCTAATGCACCTGTTCCATTGGCTTCTTCTACAAATAAATAGTTGAATGTTAACAGAAAATTCTAAAGATAAAGTAAAATTTTTTCTAAAAAAAGAATTTATAGTTCTTATAAATAGTGTTCTTTTTACTTTATTTTTTAATTCTTCAGTTTTATATCAGCGTTATACTAATTATAAGGTTGCTGGAGCTAATAAAGCTTTATATCTTCTGATTTTTGAAATTTTTATGTCTATAATGCTCACCTTCCCGGTGATATATGCATTATCAAGTAGAAATTTATTTTCTAAAATAGCCTTAATTTTTATTTATTGCATTTCAGGTTTAACTTCATATTTTATTTATACATTTAATATAACAATAACTTCTGAAATTATAGCTTCTTTTTTTGAAGCTAGTAAAGATGAGTTTTTGATCTTTTTTAACCTAAAAGTTATTTTAATTATTATTGTTAGCGCAATGCTAGGAATTTTATCTGTTTATCTATTGAAGTTTGCACAAATAGATAAAGAAAAAAATAGAAGATTAATCTTTATTACTGTTGTTTTTTCTCTAGGCTGCACTATAGGGGATGGTGATTGGGCTATAAATATTATGCCTTGCAATATTATGAAGCAGTCTGGCACCTATATTCTTGAAAAAATGACTGTACTGCCAAAGCGTTTAGATGTTGCAAAAAGCTTTAAACATAGCTTAGATACCAAAGATGATAACTTAAATATAGTTCTTATTTTAGGAGAATCTGGAAGAGGGGATCATTTTTCTTTAAGTGGCTACACTAGAGAAACTTCTCCATTGATGGCTAAAGAATCAAAAAATATGATTTATTTTAAAGATGTTACAGCATGTTATCCATTAACTAGAGTTGCTCTGCCTTGCATACTAACAAGAGCTACAAGGGAAAATAGGATGCAGTCATCCACAGAAACTTCTTTTATTGGGATATTTAGAGAATTAGGTTTTTATACTTCATGGTTTGGAATGCAAGGAACTTATACAGTTATTGATTCACCTTATTATGATTTAGCAAAAGAGGCTCATAAAAGTTTATTAATAGGGGTGGATGTGGATGTTTTTTCAACCAATGATTCAAGCTTATATCCTTTTGTTGATCAATTTTTTCAAGAACATCCTAAAGGAAATAATTTACTTATGCTCCACACTTATGGTAGCCATTTTCATTATGAAGAGCGCTATACAGATGAATTTCGTAAGTTTACACCCACCTGTCTTAAAAAACAATTTTTAACAGATATGACTCATTGTAGCTTGGAAGAAATTATCAATTCTTATGATAATAGTATTTTATTTACCGATAATTTTATTAAGAATATTATTGATAGAGTAAGAGATAAAAATGCATTAGTTATTTATACCCCTGATCATGCTGAATCTTTGGGTGAAGGAGGAAGATTTTTACATGGAACTCATAATGCTGATGAACAAATTGCGGTTAATATGATTGTCTGGGCCTCTGATAAATTTATGCAAAAATATCCAGATAAAATAGAAAATTTACGCAAAATGCAACATACTCCTATTTTACATGATAATTTATTTCACAGTATTTTAGGTTGTAGTGGAATAAAATCAGAAACGATAGATAACAATCTTAACCTCTGTGCTATAAAGTAAAAAATATGGTTATTTTTAATAGAAGTGATTTTGGGGATAGTAAAAATTCAGGTGGGGCCACAGGTAGTGGTCAAGCTAAGCATAATAGAGGTGGATGGTATGGGCAAGTAAAAAATGCTATATCATTTGCTACCTGGGATAGAAGGGCTAAAGCATTAGGTTTAGATACTGAAAATTTTGCTGAATTAATTGCTGCTAATATTGCTAAAGTTGTTATAGGAAATAATCAAAAACACTTAGTTCCTGAAGTTTCATTTGTTGTTGATGATGAAACAAGAAAAGTTGGAATAGTATCTAAATATATTGATAAGGCTGATCGCGATTTATTAACTAAAGAAGATAGCCCCAATTTTAAAGATATTCAGTTTATTGTTGAAGGAGAAACTCCAAAGACTCCTATTAGCGATGAATACTTAAGACAAAGGCTTGATCCCGAGCTAAGAAATAGTGTTGATCAAGATGCTGTAAATCAAGGGATTAAAGATCTAAGAGCTAAAATAACTATAACTAAAGAAGAAAAACAAGCCATATGTGATGGAATTGCTTTATCTATTTTAGTTGGTGATCATGATGTTAATCCTGGTAACTTTCTTAAATTAAAGAATGGAGAAATCGCTAATGGAGAAATCGCTCGAATTGATTATGGACATGCATTTAATGACTTAATCAGCATGCCTAGTATGTTTGGTGGACAAGTTAGAAATAAAGAAAACCAGGTATTAGACTTCTTTAATCGTCAAAGTGTTAATTCTAGAATAGGTAAAGACGCTACTCCAAAACTTTGGCGTAATTTTGAAAATTTAATTCCATCAATTGAAATGGCAAATTCATTACTTAATGCGTCTGAATTAGGAAAAGATAAAGTAGCGCTTGGGGTTGAAGCTGCAAAAAAAGAATTTAATCTATTACTAGCTACTCCTGGAATAGACAAAAAACATGTTTTAAAATCTTTAGTGCAAGTTGCTAATAATACAGGTAATCCTAGAATTAAAGTCGATATTTCAAATGAGCAAGCAACTATTGATGCAGCTTTTGCTAAAATACAAGAATTTTCTCAGCGTCAAGCACGGGATATGGAAAAAGCAGCGGATATAATGAAAGCTCAAGTTGAGTTAGATGAAATAATAAAAGCTGGAGTAAAGCCAGAAAGTCTTGCTAAATGGAAAGTTGAACATAAAGCAGTCATAGAAAATAATAACAATATAACCTGGATAAAATCAAGTAAATCTACTCCTGCTATAAAAGGAGATGTAGAGACTTATATTAAAGAGTCTCTTAAAAGGCAAGGCAAAAATTCTCAAGAAATTTCTAGCGTTTTACCAGAAATAAGAAAAATTTTTCCTAAGCAAAATTTTATAGATAGGATTAAAAGAACATTAAGTTTAGATAGTGGAGTAGATACATCTAGGCCCAGAACAATGAGCTTAGATACAGGAAGAGAAGCAATGCACGAAGCACCATATAAGGTTGGAACTCAGCTAAGGCGAACAATGAGCTTAGATGCAGGAAACCAAGAAAAACATGATTCTTTTAAAATCCAGAGAGTTTTAAAATCTACAAATTCTAAACCACCTACAGTGGTGCCTCATGCTGAAGAAAAGAAAGAAGAAACTCATCAAATATAAATATATCTAATAGATAATATGGAACAATCCAATGAATAATAATCTAAAAAAAATATTAGTCTTTTTTACTCTTTTATTTTCTATATATGTTGCATTTTGTATGGTTACTGTATATCAAAGTTTCTCATCTGGTTTATTTATATCATCCGTCTTAAAAGAAAATTTTTGGCAGGTAAAAAAGAATGAAGGTCAATATATCATAGGAATTATTACCCCCAATAGAAAGGGAGAAATGAACCAAGCGTTAATGGTGAAGCAAGCTGCTGAAAATACAGGAAATTTAGCTTATGTTTATGCTTTTAATGACTTAGATATGCAGCTATTTACTTTAGCAAGATATATTAATAACATTGTAATTTATATTATGGATTATTTTATTAAAACTGATTTTCATTTAGCTATGTCATTTCACGTTAATTTAAATATTAGTGAACCCAAAATGATGTATATTTCGGTTCCAAAGAACTATTTAATTGAAAGAGAAAAATTAAAAGAATTTCCTGATATTGCAGAATATAATAACTTTATTGATATTAATTTATTGAACAGCAATGATGATATGATGAGTGAATTATTGCACAGAAAAGTTAATTCTGCCTATGGTTTAGTTGGAGTTCCAGCCAATGATTATAAAACCTCTAACCATGATAAATTAGTTCTATTTGGTTCTTTATGGGGAAGAAAGACTGATGGATTACAAACAGCAGTAAAGCTGCTGGCCGCTAAAGATTATATGTTTTTTATAAAAAATGCTTATCTTTTATTGGGAGTTGATCAAAAATTTACTAAGCCTGCAAATAATTTATCTTCATTACAAGAAGTTCTAAATAAATATGGTATTGCTCTTTGTGTTCATTCTAAATTTCATGTCATGGAAGCTGTTCCTAGTAGTAGAATTTTTGAAATTATATCTTCAGGTGCTGTGGCAATATCAGATAAAAACCCTTTTGTTATAAAATATTTTGGTGATAATGTGCTTTATTTTGATTCATCTCTTTCAGCTGAAGAGATTTTTAAGCAAATTGATGGACATGTACGTTGGCTTCAAGAGCATCCTCTACAAGCAGATGAGATGGCTAAAAATGCTCATAAAATTTTACAAGAAAATTTTACTACCGAAAAATTTGTTAAAGATATAATCAATTTTTATTTAAAGATAAAATAGACTTTTTTACAGTGCCACATAATTTTAATTTCAATATTAATATATTGTTGTATGGCAACTAAAAGTCTATAAAATTGACTATGTTAAAGCAACTGGAAATCAATCACTATAGTATCTTTAGCTTTTGGCGAAATTTAAGGGATGGGTATGTCTATACCTAGAGATCAACAGCCTTATAATCTTATTTATATAATATCTAAAATCTGTCTCTTATTATGATGTTTGAGCTAATAAGAGAGAGAATTAATATCATTGCTAAAATAAGTATATAACTCTATTTCTTTGTTTGAGAAGTTTTATTCAATAAAGAAAATAATATAAAGATAGTTCCAAGATAAAATACAACTTGCAATTGTGATGGTTTGGCGGTGTATCCAAAAAGATTATGGATAATTTCTCCAAATATTTTATGCTCATTAATTAGCCAAGAACTATCCCAAACTTGTTGGTATAAGACTGTAACCAAATCTGTCGTGGTGAGTAAATTAGCTAATTGAGAAGACATTCCAGCAGCTAATAAAATTAGCATTATATTAATAACCTTAAAGAAATATTTCATTGGAATTCTCAATAATCCAGCATAAAAAACTATGCTCCAACTTATTCCAATTGTTGCTCCTATAGATATTCCAATAACTAGGTCCATTAGTTGTTGGTTTGATGCGTAAATTCCATGAAGAAATAGGATTAATTCGGCACCTTCGCGGCTAATTGCCATTACTATAATTAAAATTAAAGCTAAAGAATTTGATTCATTATTTAGAATGCGTTCTTTTTCTGTAGAAATTTTATTTAGAAGAGCTTTGGTGTGTTTATTTATCCAAATAATTGTTAAAGCTATACATATAATTGAAATAGATAGGATAACTATATTAAGAATTTCTTGGCCATTATGATCAAATAAATTGCTTATATAGCTAATACTAAAAGCTATAAGAGTGGAGATCAAAATTCCTCCACCAATTCCTAGAGCTAAAATTCTTCTTTTTTGTACAAAATTATTTAATGCAGCAGAAATGATGCTAATAATTAAGCATATTTCAACAAGTTCTCTTAATGTGATTATAGCTGCAGCTAGCATAATTATTCATTTTCCTTAGCAATGATGACACCTTGGGCAGTTTTAATATGAAACTCACCAAAGAATTTATATTCTCCTGGGGCAAGTGGGCCAATATTTATTACAATACTACCATTTGGTACAATAATTTTTTCTCTTTTTAAATCAAAGCTCTCAAATTCTTCAATTTCATTATCATTATTTTTAATTAATAATTTTATTTTCTTTCCTGCTGGAACAGTTATTGTTTCTGGCACAAATTTATGATCTTGAATGAGAACTTGATATTCTTCAGCTCTAGCAAACAAGGGCAGTGGGAAAATTAATAAAATGCAGTATAAAATTCTTTTCATTTAAGTATTATATCTTATTTTAAAAGTAATATGAAGATTTTTTAATTCTTACATAAAATAGATTTAGATTGTTTTTCACTAGCTGTTTTAAGTTGGCCACATGCAGCCAAAATATCTTGTCCTCTTGGTGTTCTTACAAAAGCTAGATAGCCTGCATCATTAAGAGTTTTTGCAAAAGCGCTTATAGTATTTGCATTTGAGCATAAGTAAACACTTCCTGGCCATGGATTGAATGGGATGAGATTAATTTTTGCTGGAATCCCTTTTATTAACTTAGCTAATGTTTTTGCATCTTCTATTGAATCATTAATTTTATCAAGCATTACATATTCAAACGTTATTCTATGATGGTTGTTAGATGGATAGTTTCTGCAAGCTTGAATTAATTGTTCAAGATCGTATTTCTTATTTAAGGGAACTAGCATGTCTCTTAGTTTATCATTCACTGCATGTAATGAGATAGCCAAATGAACACCTAGCTCAGTAGCGCATTTCTCTATCATTGGCACTACACCGGAAGTTGATAGAGTTATTCTGCTTTTGGGGAAGTTAATCCCTTTTTGATCCATAGTAATTTTAAGAGCTTTAGCAACATTATCGTAATTATATAATGGCTCTCCCATACCCATGAGTACAATATTAGTTAGTTTAGGATTCTCATGCCAATCATTAAGCTCATCCTTAGCTAATATTATTTGTTGTAGAACTTCACTGGTAGTTAAATTTCTAACAAATCTTTGAGTTCCAGTATGACAAAAACTACAGGTGAGGGTGCAGCCAACTTGTGAGGATATACAAAGTGTACCTCTAGTTTTTTCTGGTATATATACTGTTTCAACTTGACTATTATCTTCAAGTTTTAACAACCATTTTATTGTTCCATCAGTGGATTGCTGTTTTACAGCAATTTGAGGGCGCTGAATATTAAAATTATCGTTTAATTTAGTTTGTAGGGTAATATTGAGATTACTCATTTGACTAAATTTGGTTGAACCTTGCATATATAGCCAATGCCACACTTGTTCAGCCCTATAAGATTTTTCCTCTAATTTAGCCATTTCTTGAATTAATTCTTCTTTAGTCAAATTATATATATCGATCATTTTTATCTACATTCCTTGCTTAATAATGGCGAAAATCCTTTATTGTAGGCATTTAAATCACCTTTTTTATAATCGGTGAAAAATTTAGCCATTTCTGCTCTACCTTCAGGTGATAAATTACAATTTAAATTAAATTGAGCATTTCTAAAAGAAGGATGGGTTACATACATTGTAATTTTATGGACACATTGATCATTTTTATTCATGCCTATGGTTTGCATCTCTCTTGCAACTCCATCTAATCCAACTGGATTAAATATGCATTTAAAAGGCATGCATTGATATATGTAATAATCTGTATACTGATCACAAGTTCCAAGAGATGGCAAGGGATTTTGTAAGTTAGGGCTCTGAACTTGAGGGCTAGCTGTTGGCGCTATTGTTTTTTCAGATAAATCTGCTTCTTGGCTTGAGGCTATACAATTGTTATTAATTATAAATAGAAAAATAATAAATATAACTTTCACTTTAATTATCTCTTTTTAAATTACTTAATTTATCCAAAGCGATTTGTAAAATATAACTTGCAGCAGCAGTATCATTTAAATCTACTTGTTGTTTACGACTTAATTCCATGTCTTTAAAATAGCGATTTACTGCTGCACTAGACATCCGCTCATCTTGAAGAAAAATTGGCTGCTCTAATGGAATAAGATATTTGTTAATGAATTTATCCACCATTAAACATGCAGATCCTTTTTCACCATCCATTTGTAATGGGTTTCCTACAACAATTCCATATATATTTTCTTTATCAATAATAGATTTTAAAGATGCTAATGTAAATTTCTGCTTTTTAGTGTTGATTAATAGATAGGGAGTGGCAAGAATTTGGGTTGTATCACTTAAAGCAGTGCCAATTCTAACTTGCCCCACATCAAAACAAATTATGCGATAGCCTTCTTTTAAAAAATTTTTATATTCGTTTATATCAAATATAATCATTGGTTGTTGACAATCCTCAAATGAATCATTATATATAAATACCTTAAGCAAAGCTTACATAATATGGCTGGGTAGCTCAGTTGGTTAGAGCACGGGAATCATAATCCTGGGGTCGGGGGTTCAAATCCCTCTCCAGCTACCATATAACTATAATTCTATAACATTATTTGTTATCTTTTAACACAAGTATAAGCTTCTTGTCCAGATTAGTTCCATTATATAACAAAGTTTATTACTCTTAGAGGAATATTTATTATGAAATATAATCTCAAAAATCAAAAATTACTTATTGCCAGTAATAATCAAGGAAAAGTAAGAGAAATACAAAGTTTATTATCGTTATTTGATTTTGAGGTGATTTCTGCAAGCAATTTTGATATTCCTGAACCTGAAGAAACGGGATTAACTTTTGCTGAAAACTCTAGATTGAAGGCTAAATATTATGGAAGTTTAACTAATTTACCAGCGCTTGCAGATGATTCAGGTTTTTGTGTTGAAGAGTTAGATGGGTTTCCAGGTTTATATTCGGCAAGAGTGGCAGGAGAAGATAAAAATTATTATAAAGTGTTCAGCCAAATAGAAGATAGCTTAAAGCAAAGAAATTTAAAAACTAGCAAAGCTCATTTTATTTGCTCTTTAGCAATTTGGTATCCGGATGGGTCTTTATATGACTTTGAAGGGCGTGTTGATGGAATGCTTTCTTTTCCTTCTAAGGGAGAAAATGGATTTGGCTATGACCCTATTTTTATACCAAATGGATATAATAAAACTTTTGCTCAAATGAATAAAGTTGAAAAGGATCAAATAAGCCATCGCTTTATTGCCTTTAAAAAACTTGTAGAGAAATTACTAGTTTAACTTATTACAATTAATGTTATGCAGAAGCCGCATTTCCACTTTTTTGTTCTTTAGCAGCTAATTGTTTTGCAGGGCTTAATGGTGGTCTATGAGGTTTACTAGAATCATGGTTGTAGGAAGCTCCTATTTGAGCTAATTGTCTTCCTAATTCAACTATTCTAGTTTGAATTTCTTTGGGCAATGCTTCAACTATTTCTGTAATAATAGTTAAAAAATCCCAGGATCTCTCTTCCCACTCTTCTTTTGGAATTTTAGAAATATCATCAATAGCCTCTGGTGTACTTACTTTTTCTGAATCCATTCTCTCTCTCGATTATAATTATCTACTATAAATTAGAATAGTAATAAAAGGTAAATAAAATATTAAAATTTAGATTTGAGCCCAATTTTTTCCAAAATTAATGTCAACTTTAAGAGGGGCGTCAAGTTCAGCAACAGATTCCATAACTTTTTTAGTTAATTTGCTAACAATCTCTATCTCTTCTTCTTTAACTTCTAAGATTAATTCATCATGAATTTGCAATAATATCTTTGCAGATAGTTTTTGTTCATCAATTTCTTTAGCCAGTTGAATCATTGCTTTTTTTATGATATCAGCTGCGCTACCTTGCAATGGGGCATTAATAGCGGCTCTTTCTGAGAAGTTACGTATGGTTGGGTTAGAATCATTAATAGATTTAAAATAGCATTTTCTACCAAATAAAGTTTCTACATAACCATTTTGTCTTGCAAATTCTTTAGTTTTTTCTATGTAATCTCTAATCCCTGGATATTGTTCAAAATATTTTTGAATATAATTATTGGCATCTGTTCTAGAAATATGTAATTGATTAGCTAGTCCAAAAGCGCTCTGACCATAAATAATTCCAAAATTAATTGCTTTAGCTTGTCTTCGCATATCTGATGAAACTTTTTCTAACTCTACGCCAAAAACTTCACTAGCAGTGATGGTGTGAATATCTTTATTATCTATAAAAGCTTGTTTTAAAGTTGGTGTATCGGACATTGAGGCTAATAGCCTTAATTCAACTTGAGAGTAATCGGCGGAAAGTAATTGATATCCATTTTCTGCAATAAATGCAGATCTAATTTTTAATCCATCTTCAGTTTTAGTAGGAATATTTTGTAAATTAGGGCTGATAGAGCTTAATCTTCCGGTTGAAGTTACGGTCATTTGGAAATTAGTATGAATTCTATTTTCCTTATCAACATTAGTGCCTAAACTATTAGCGTAGGTGTTATTTAGCTTGGTTAAATGGCGCCAAGAAAGAACCAATTCTGCTATTTTATGCCCCTGAGATGCTAACTCTTCTAATACTTCGGCATTTGTGCTTAAATCTTTGTTTTTAGAGGATTTTTCCTCTTTTTTTAACTTTAATTTTTCAAATAATATTTCTCCTAATTGTTTAGGAGATCCTATATTAAATTTACAATCAGCAAGCTGGTAAATTTGTTGTTCTAATTCAGAGACTCGTTTAGAAAAATCATCTGATATTTCTCGTAATTTTATTGAATCAATTTTTATTCCATAATTTTCCATTTGAAATAATGCATAAGAAAGTGGTTTTTCAATTCTTTCATATAATATCAATAATTTTTCTTGAACCATGCGTTGTTTAAATTGTGGATAAAGCTGTAGCATAAACATGGCGCAATATCCTAGCCATTGTTTTAGTTCTAATCCTTCTTCTAATACAAAATAAGTTTGTATTAAGGTTTTTAAGTCATGAGCATGAGTGCCATTATTTAAAACATAAGAAATGATCTGCATATCTTCTGCTTGCCAGATATTTTTATTGAGTGAGCAGTGCGGAGATAGCAAATGGTAAAATCTTTTTGCATCATGAAAAATTTTAGTAATTGAAGAGTCATTTAAGAAACTTTCAAGGGTTTTTGATGCAATTGCAATTGTTAACTCATTGTTTTTTTGAAACAATCCTAGACTTGAAGAGTTATTTATAGTGCAAATAGCTATTTCAGAGCTATCGCAGGCCAAACATAAAAATCCAGCTTCCATTATAATGCTAAGCTGTCCAGATTTTGAAGTTCGCTTGTCTAACCATTCTTTTAGTTCAATCTCATTAGTTATTTCTATTAGCTTAGTGCTACGTATAGAATCGTGATTATGAATATTATTATTGTAGAAACTATTGCAAATTTTTTCAGCTTTGTTATGTAAAGAATTAAAACCATGCTTCTTTAAAAAATCTTTAAACTGTTCAACATGAGAGATTTTTATTTTTAAATCATCTAAACCAATATTCATAGGAACTTGGTCATTTAAAATAACCAGTTTTTGTGAAAGATAAGCCAAATCTTTATTATCAATTAAAGATTGCTTGCGTTTACTTGTGGCAAGTTTATCTATATTTTGATATACCCCATCTAAACTATCGTAAGTGTTAAGAAGGTCTGAAGCTGTTTTAGGGCCGATCCCTGGAACTCCTGGAACAAAATCTGCACTATCTCCAATTAAGGCTAAAATATCTATAATTTGATCTGGTCTTACGCCAAATTTTTCTTTTACTTCTGGGACATTAATGTATTTTGATTTTAAGGGGTCATATAAACTTATATTATCATCAATTAACTGCATTAAATCTTTATCAGAGGAAATGATTGTTACCTTAATTCCTTTATTGCTAGCTGCCTTAGCAAAAGTTGCAATAAGATCATCTGCTTCAAATCCTTGCTTTTCTAGGATATCAACATTAAGTGCAGAAACTGCTTCACGCACTAAAGGAAATTGAGTTATTAATTCTTCAGGAACAGGAGGGCGATGTGATTTATATTCAGGAAAAATATCATGGCGAAAAGTTTTTCCACCTGAGTCTAATACCACAGCAAAATGGGAACAAGAAATTTCTAAAATCACCCTAGTGAGCATTGAGGTGAAGCCATAAATTGCCCCAACATGCTCTCCATTTGCATTTTTCAAAGGAGGAAAAGCATGGAATGCTCTAAAGACAAAGCCGTAACCATCTATTAAAACAAGATGTTGATCTTTTTTATTCATAACTAAATTATCCAAATGTAAGGAGAAAAACTTAAAGAGAAAATAGCATAATCTATATGCCTTTGGCAAAGATAAAAGCTAAGGATAACGTAATAAGTTACCCTAGATGCAGTTTAATTACGTTTACAGTTCGTTAGCAGCTATGTTTGATAAAAGTAAGTGATAGCCAACTAATTCTGTTGTGTTAATATTAGGATTTTCATTTAAGTCTATAGCCATGCCTTTATATTGGTAGTCTCTACAATATTCTATGTGATCATGCTCTTTTAATCTTAAACAGCCTTCAGTGTTATCTCCTTCTAGAGTCACTAAAGGAGAATTAAATATATAATATTCGTAGATATTTTTTATTCCTTCATTTTGTAACCATTGAGCTAATTTAAAATGAGATGCTCCTACAAGTAACGCAACATCACCTTTTGCTTCGCATGCTTCAAGAATTTTATCTTTCATATATAAACTTCTTATATCATTTCTTTCTTGTGGGGTAATTTTTTTATTCTCAGACTCAAATTTTGTTCTATAACTTTCAGGTAGATCCATAGCGCAATAGTTAAGCTTGTACTTAACAATACTAGTAGCTAATTTCAAATTTTCTTGAGTTGCTTCTAAATAAGATTTATATATAGAATTAATGTACAATAAAAGATTGCTTTGCTCATTCAGAGGAAGCGTTTTATAATTACTTATAATTTTACCTTTATGATATATAGGCGTAGATATTAATATTTTTTGAGAACATAAAGATTCTAAAGAATTTGTACCTATACATTCGCTAAGAAACTTTATATTTACTTCGTAGTTTTGAGTTTTTTCCTGAAGATTTATATCACTTGGTTCTTCAAGGCATATTGAATTGATATTCATATTTTTAAATAAAGGCATTAATTCAACAAAAGTTTTTGGTGGGTGAGGATCATTATGTTTTTCATAGAAAAGGATGACTTTGTTACATGTCATAATAATTTTTACCTTAATTTAATTAATAGTATGTTTATATTATTAATATAATTTGAACAATTAATCAATGTTAATAATTATCCTTAAAGAATGAATTTACTCAAATCTCGGTTTTGTACTAATCCTTCCAAGGTTTTATTAACATAATCGGCATCAATTATACATTTTGTGTTTTCTACTTCTGAGGCATTAAAACTAATTTCTTCTAGAAGTTTTTCTAAAATAGTATGCAGGCGTCTAGCTCCAATATTTTCAACTTCCTTATTAATTTCAGAGGCGATATCTGCAATTCTCTCGATAGCGGAATCTTCGAATGTTAAGTTAAAATTTTCAGTCGCAATTAATGCAATATATTGTTTAATTAGGCTTGCTTCTGGTTCAACTAAGATGCGAATCAAATCTTCTTTGCTTAAAGGATTCAGCTCCACTCTAATGGGTAATCTCCCCTGAAGTTCTGGTAATAAGTCAGAAGGTTTAGAGATATGGAAAGCTCCGGATGCAATAAATAAAATATGGTTAGTTCTTATGGCTCCGTGTTTAGTGACTACGGTGGTTCCTTCAATTAAAGGAAGTAAATCTCTTTGAACACCTTCACGGCTAACTTCACCTCTATTTGAGCTTTTGGCAGCAATTTTGTCGATTTCATCTAAGAAAACAATCCCATCATTTTCAACCATCTCTATAGAAGTTTTAATAATTTTCTCTTCATCGAGTAATTTATCACTTTCTTCATTTAGTATCAGCTTATAGGCTTCTGTTATTTTTAATTTACGAAGCTTCATTTTAGGGCCGCCCATAGCTTTACCAAGCATTTCACTAACATTTAATATGCCCATTTGGCCACCAGGCATTCCTGGTATGTCTAAAGCATTAAAAGGAGAGGTGGAAGCTTCTTGAATTTCAATATCCACTTCCTTTTCATCTAATTTTCCATCATCTAAAAGATTTGAATATTTCTTTCTAGTTTCTTCGCTTGCAGTAATTCCCACTAATGCATCTAAAATACGTCTTTTGGTGTTTATTGTGGCTTGGTCATGAACTTGTTGATGCATTAATTTACGAGTTATTAATATTGCTATATCAAGCAAATCTCTAATAATGGAATCAACATCTCTACCAACATAGCCTATTTCTGTAAATTTGGTTGCTTCAACTTTAATAAATGGAGAGTTAGCAAGCTTTGCTAAGCGTCTAGCAATTTCAGTTTTACCAACGCCAGTAGGGCCCACCATTAAAATATTTTTAGGAACTATTTCCTCTTTTAATGGGTGGGAAACTTGTTTGCGGCGCCAACGATTGCGAAGAGCAATGGCAACAGCTTTTTTAGCATTGGTTTGACCAATTATATGTTTATCTAATTCATTTACAATTTGTTTAGGTGTTAAGTCTTGTATATTTTCCACTTAAATTACTTCCATCGTTAGGTTACTATTAGTATACACACAAATATCACTGGCTATTTTCATAGATTTTCTTACAACATCTTCTGCTGATAAATTATCAATATCTATAAGAGCTCTTGCAGCTGATAAAGCATAATTTCCACCAGATCCAATTGCAGCTATATTATCTTCTGGCTCTAAAACATCTCCATTTCCTGTTATAATTAAGGTGGTGGTGCTATCTAAAATAATCATCATTGCTTCAAGGCGTCTTAAATATTTATCAGTGCGCCAATCTTTTGCCAATTCAACAGCTGCTCTGGTTAATTGCCCTGGATGTTTTTCTAGCTTTTCTTCTAAGCGTTCAAATAAAGTGAATGCATCGGCCGTTGCTCCAGCAAATCCAGCTAAAATTTTACCATTTGCTAGGACTCTTAATTTTCTTGCAGAAGCTTTGATAATAGTGTTTCCTAAAGAAACCTGGCCATCAGCACCGATAACTGATTTACCATTTTTTCTAACCGAAAGAATTGTTGTGCCATGCCAATCATTGTTATTTTGCATAAATTTCCTTAATAATAGAGCTAAATCAATTTTTAGCATATTATTCAATTTTTTATAAAGTTAGTCAATATAATAGCTGAAGATAATTAGAAAGTGTTTTATTTACGGATAAACCATCTAAGGTGAGTGGTGTAATATATATCAAATTTGATGAAAATAAATTACAATTGAATGCAAGTTAATAACTAACATATTAATAAATATTGACAAATAGATTAAAATTAAGTATTTGACTTTTATTATTAACTCTTATTAAAGAAGGCTGTTATGCTACATCAAAATAACTTAAGAATTCCTAATATAGCGCCCCAACTTCGTTTTTTTCAAAACATAATCCCAGGGCTAGAAAAAATATTGGCTGGAGTTGTAGTTTTTACGGTTGGAAATTATGCTATCGGAAACATTGCTGGGCAATTAATTTACAACGGATCTAAAGATGTATACGAGTCATCAGGAAAATTGTATAATATGTATTGTGAAGATTATCCTAAATCAATTATTTGTTCTGGATTGCATTCAAATCAATGTGATAATGTTGATTCTTTACCTTGCTAACTTAAACTTAAAATAAATCTATACTTATAAAGTGATTAGCTATTACAATTAAATTTGCACTATAAGCATTTTTTATAAATGGCAATCACTTTAATGAATTTTTCTATCTCTCTATCTTCCTAAAAAATTTCTAAAACATAGAATGAGTACCGTAATAAAATTGATAAATCATATTATCATAACCGATAATAATAATATAGATTTTGGTGGCTTTAAAAAAATCTATCATTTATAATGTAATAAAATTAACTATTTTAATTTAAGAAAATAAAGAGTGAAAATATCTGAATGTTAGAAATAATAGGAATAGGTAAAAAATACGATAAGCGCTTAGTATTAAGAAAAGCAACCTTAAAATTATCTAAAGGAGAAATTGTTGGTTTATTAGGGCCAAATGGAGCCGGTAAAACAACTTGTTTTTATATTGTAACTGGCCTGATTAAACCAGATTATGGAAAAATAGTTTTAAACGGCAGTGATATAACAGATTTGCCTATGTATCGTCGCGCCCAACTTGGAATTGGCTATCTTCCCCAAGAATCCTCAATTTTCAGGGGTTTAACGGTGGAAGAAAATATCATGGCAGTTTTAGAGCTGATTGAGCCAGTGGCTTCTGAAAGAGAAAAGCAACTTGAAGAGCTGTTAGCTGAGTTTTCTATAACTCACTTAAGAAATATTTTATCAATAAATTTATCTGGAGGAGAAAGAAGACGTTTAGAAATTGCTAGAGCAATTGCAGCAAAGCCTGAGTATATTCTGTTGGATGAGCCTTTGGCGGGGATAGATCCTATAGCTATAGCGGATATAAAAAATCTAATTCACCATTTAAAAGATCGGAATATTGGAGTTTTAATAACAGATCATAATGTTAGAGAAACTTTAGATATTGTTGATAGAACTTATATTATATATGACGGAGAAGTTTTAATAGAAGGATCGAAAGAAGAAATCATTAATCATGAGGTTGTAAGAAAAGTTTACTTAGGTGAAGGATTTAATTTAGCAACATAAAACTTAAAAAGGAGATAATATTATGGTAATTAGCGTTTCAGGTAAGCATATGGAAGTTGGTAATGCTTTACAAGAATATGTTCAAGAAAGAATGTCAGCAGGAGTTCGTAAATATTTAGACCATATTACCCAAGGTAAGGTTACTTTTTCAAAGAATACTTATTTATATCATGTTGATATTGTAATTCATGATAGTTCTTTGGGGCTTGTCAAATCTACAAGTGAATCTGATGATGTATATTCTGCCTTTGATAACGCAATTCTAAAAATAGAAAAACAGTTAAGAAAATATAAAGGAAGAATCAAAGCTCATGCTAAGAGAGTTAAAGTTGATGATTCTATAATTGCTGGAACTAAATATGTAGTTAATGTTCCTAAAGAAGTTGATAATTTAGCTAATTGTGATTCACATGAACATCATGAACCAGTTACTATAGCTGAACAGGCTACTAATATTGAAAAATTAACTGTGAGTGAAGCTATTATGAAGATGGATTTGGCGCATTTACCAGCTCTCTTATTTATCAATAAGAATAATAATAGGCTAAACGTTGTTTATCATCGAGTTGATGGAAATATTTCTTGGGTTGATCCAGGAGCAATGTAACTCTTCTCTTTAAAAGAAAAAAACTAGAATATTTTTATGTTCTAGTTTTTACTTCCATCTATAATAGTTCTAATTATAAAACTATAAATCATTGCAGTTTCAACTAAGCTATTATATCTACCTGATTGCCCTTGATGGCCTGAATCCATTTCTGTTTTTAGTAATAATAAATTATCATCTAATTTTTTATCTCTAAGTTTTGCCACTAATTTTGCAGCTTCCCAATAACCAACTCTAGGGTCTGTAAGGCCAGCGGTTACTAACATATTTGGATAGTGCTTAGCGTTAACATTATCATAAGGTGAGTATGATTTTATGTAATCAAAAAATTCTTTGCTTACTATAGGATTGCCCCATTCTTCAAACTCTCCTGGAGTTAAAGGCAAAGTTTCATCTAGCATGGTGTTTAAAACATCCACAAACGGAACTAAAGCTACCACTGATTTGAATAAATCTGGCCTTTCATTAACAACCACTCCCATCAGCATGCCCCCAGCGCTACCGCCCATAATGGCTAATTTATTTGAACTGGTGTATTTTTCTTTTATTAGATCTTCAGCAACTGAAATAAAATCTTCAAAAGTATGTTTTTTATTTAAAAATTTTGCCGACTCATACCAATCATAACCAAGGTCATCTCCGCCACGAATATGAGCTATTGCATATATAAATCCACGATTAAGGAGCGAAATTATGTTAGATCTAAAATTTACAGGCATGGCATAGCCATAAGATCCATATCCATAAAGCAATAATGAATTACCAGAGCTTTTTTTAAGGTCTTTGCGATAAACTATAGAAACAGGTATTTTTGTTCCATCTTTAGATATGGCCCAAATTCTTTTAGTTTCATAAAAATTAGATTCATATCCAGGAATTTCATATATTTTTCTGGTTAGTAATTCTTGATTAGTAAAATCAAATTCAAAAACTGTTTTTGGAGTAGTTAGTGATGAATAATGAAGACGTAAGAATTTATCTTCTGTTGTTGTAAAAATTACATCCAGGTCATATATTTCTTCTGGCATTTTAATGCTATCAATAAATTTATAATTATCTATTGAGTAATATGCAATATGGTTTATTCCTAGAATATTTTTAGTTATTACAATAAAATTATTATATAAATTAACATCCACCAAATAATCTTCAGAAGAATAGGGAATTATTTCTATAAATTTATCTTCTAAAAAATTATCGCCTATGTTTAAAGCAACTAGTCTAAAATTAGTTCCTTTATCATTGGTTTTTATATAAAATTTATTTTTTAAATAATCTAAATCATATAAATGATTACTACGCCTTTTAATAGCCAACTTAATATCATGATTACTGCTATTTAAAGAAGAATAATATATTTCATTACTTGTGCTGTTGCCAGTGTTAATAAGTAAATATTCATGATCAGAGCTATAAGAAATTCCAACTGAAAAAGTAAGATCTAATTCTTGGTAAACTAAAAGATCTTGGCTCTGATTAGTTCCTAATTGATGAAAATATATTCGATTGCTGCGCCAGTTTTCATCTAAAGCTTGGTAATAAAATCCAGTAGTTTGATTATTCCAGATGATGTTTCCAATGCTGTTGATTATCTTATCATCTAAATTTATATTGTTATTCAAATCTTTAACATGAATGACATATCTTTCTGAGCCATCTGCATCATATGCATAAGCTAATTTACTATGATCTTGACTAACTTCAGTATCTCCCATAGCAAAAGAAGATTTATCCATACTGAGCAAATTACAATCTAATATTATAATATCATTATTAGCATTTTTTCGATATAGAATAGGATAATCTTTTCCCTTTTCTTGTTTGCTATAATAATAAAACTCTCCCTTTTTTATAGGGTAAGATTGATCATCATCTTTAATTCTTGATTTCAATTCATTAAAAATTTCTTGCTCCAATTTTTTATCTTCATGAGCGTGATAATAGGCATTTTCTTCTTCTAAATAGGATAATATTTCTGGAGTTTTAACGTTAGGCCAATTCTTATCACGAATCCATGCATAATTATCATGTAATTTTTCTCCATGAATAGTAGAGATATATTCAATTTGTTTGGCTTTTGGTGCTTGCATGTTTTTTCCTTTAGAAATTAAATAGAATCCAGTAATTATTATTATAGCTAATAAGGCTATTGTTTTTATTTGCACAGCTCAAGCCATTGACTTTCAGAAAGAATATCTAGACCAAGTTCTTTAGCTTTTTTAAGTTTTGAGCCAGCCTCATCTCCAGCAATAACATAGTTGGTATTTTTTGAAACGGTACTTAAAACTTTCATGCCTAAATTTTCTGCTTTTGCTTTTGCTTCACTGCGGGTCATTTGAAGTAAACTTCCAGTGAAAATAATAGTTTTCCCACTTAAAATGGATGATTTATCTGATTCGATATAATTCTCAATATAAACTATTGTGCTTAAAGCTTCAATAATTTGACAATTGGTTTGATCAACAAAAAACTCTCCAATCATAAAAATAGTTTTATTGCCAATCCCATCCATATTATTTAAAAATTCTTCTGCTTCAATATCATTTTTAGAAATTTTTAGCATTGCTGAAAACCAATTAGAAAAACTCAAATAGTTTTTAGCTAATAATTTTGCAGTAACTATACCTACTGAACGTATTCCCAGAGAATAAATAAATTTTGCTAAAGTTATAGACTTAGATTTTTCAATAGCAGAAAGAAGATTTAATACTGATTTTTCTCCCCAGCCCTCAAATTCCTTTAGTTGGTTTTGATATTGTTGTAGATTGAAAATATCTGCGGGAGATTTAATGTAATTTTCCTCCATAAGAAAAGCCAATTGTCTTTCTCCTAAGCCATCAACATTAAAAGCATCTTTACTAACAAAATGAGAAAGATGTTCTAAAGCTTGAGCAGGGCAGGTTAGGCCGCTTGGGCAACGAATTATAGCTTCTTCCTCTTCACGAATTACATTAGAATTGCATGATGGGCATGTTGAGGGCAAATAAAATTTTACGCTATTATTAGAGCGTTGCTCTAGCTTAACTGATACCACTTGGGGAATAACATCTCCAGCGCGTTGAACAATAACTATATCGCCAATTCTTATATCTTTTCTATCAATCTCATCTTGATTATGCAAGCTGGCCCTAGAAACTAAAACCCCTCCAATATTAATGGGCTCAAGTTCGGCAACAGGAGTTAATGCTCCAGTTCTTCCTACCTGCACGGTTATATCTAAAAGTTTAGTAGTAGCTTGCTCTGCCGGAAATTTATGAGCAATAGCCCAGCGCGGATTTTTTCCTACAAACCCAAGGCGTTCTTGGAGTGCTAAATCGTTAATTTTATAAACTATGCCGTCAATATCAAAGGGGAGTTTACTTCTTTCATCTTCCATCATAGAGTAAAATTCCATAATTTCTTCTAGAGAATTACAAAGCTTATATGTGGTGTTTATTTTAAAGCCAAATTTATTAAGATATTCTAGTAGTTCTATTTGGGAGTTAGGTTTAATTTTAGATTCGCCAAGGGAATAAACAAAATAACGTAAATTTCTACTAGCAGTAATTCTACTATCTAATTGCCTTAATGATCCTGCCGCAGCATTTCTAGGATTAGCAAATTGATGATCATTTTTTTCAAGTTGAATTTCATTTAAGCGGTAGAAATCTTCATGAGTCATGTAAATTTCACCTCTAACTTCCAATAAGTCTGTGGATGATATAGAGGTTGGAAAATTTAAGACCTGCTTAAGATTCTCCGTTATATCTTCTCCTACATAACCATCTCCTCTAGTTGCTGCATTTACTAATTTTCCATTTTCAAATTTAGCAGCGAAAGATAATCCATCTATTTTAGCTTCACAACAAATTTGAGGAAAATAATTGATATTTAAAAAGCGTTGAATTCTATCAATAAAATCTATTAAATCTTCTTTGCTAAAAGCATTAGCTAAAGAGAGCATTGGTCTGCTATGAGTGATTTTAGTAAATTTACTAGAAACAGGAGTGATTTTTTGAGTAGGGCTATCTGCCTTCAATAACTGAGGGAATTTAGTTTCAATTTGTAGTTGGCGTTGAAAAATTTTATCATATTCACTATCGCTAATTACGGGTGAATTTTTTTCATAATATAATTGATTATGATATTGAAGAACCTTAGTTAAGCGTTCTAACTCTTCTTTTGCCTCGGTTTCTGTTAGATGCTCAGGGTCTTTATAATTACTTTGAAACATTTTTTATAATTTGCTCTAATTCATCCATAGCTTTATCAATAAGCTCATAATTATCTCCTCTTAAAACAAGATTAGTTTTCCAGGTATTTTCTGTTTTAAATGGATAGCTTCCCATTTCAATTTCAGGATATTTATTTTGTAAATTACTAAAATCTTCAGCAAGAACGCTTTCAGGAATTTTAACTTCAATTGATTTGGAAATGATTGGAATTCCGGTTCTTAAATGTTTTTTAGCTTCTTGGAAAATTGCTTGCATTATATAAGGGACGCCAGCCATTACAAAAACATTATCTATTTTAAAACCTGGAGCTCCAGTTTCGTAATTTAAAAGCAAGGTAGCTGATTTTGGGATATAGGCCATTATTTCATGTTCTTGTGTCATTTCTCTGCCAAGAGAAATAAGATATTGATGAATTTTTTCTTTTGCTTTGGGGTTCAAGATAAGTTCGTCATCAAATGCCATTGCTATGGTTTTTGCGGTTATATCGTCATGAGTTGGACCAATACCACCAGTTGTAAAAATATAAGTATATTTTTTTCTTAAAAGATTAACGGCTTCAATAATATCTCTTTCAACATCTGGCACCACTCTAACTTCTTTTAGTCTTATGCCTAAGTTACCTAGCTCAATTGCTAAAAATTGAATATTAAGATCTTGAGTTTTACCAGATAAAATCTCATTTCCAATAATAATGATTGCTGCAGTAATGCTATTATGTTTCATAAAAAATTATTTAAATATTTGCTAAAGTTTCTTCTACTAATCTAATAGAAAAAAAAATAAACCACAATGGCCAAATTATTATTACTACTCTTTACTTGATTTAAAAAAGTAAATTACATACACTAGCTAAAAATTTATATTGATGACAAATATCTATGAGTAACATAACAATTCACACAGCAGAAGATTTTACTAAAATGAGAGTGGCAGGAAAGTTGGCCGCAGAAGTTCTTGATTTCATTACCGATTATGTAAAGCCTGGCATTACTACACTTGAATTAAATGATTTATGTCATGAAATGATAATAAAAAATGGCGCAATTCCAGCTCCATTAAATTATCGTGGTTTTCCTAAGTCAATTTGCACTTCAATTAATCATGTGGTTTGTCATGGCATTCCTGATGATCGTAAGCTAAAAGATGGTGACATTATTAATATTGATGTAACTGTTATAGTTGATGGCTGGCATGGAGATAATAGTCGAATGTATTATGCTGGTAATCCTTCAATTAAAGCAAGGCGCCTAGTTGATGTTACCTATGAAGCTATGATGCTTGGAATTGAGCAAGTGAAACCAGGAATTGATTTGGGTGTTATTGGCTACACAATAGAAACTTATATTAAAAAATTTGGTTATTCTTCAGTGAGAGAATATTGTGGTCATGGAATAGGAAAAACATTCCATACTGAGCCAAGTGTAATGCATTTTGGTGCAGCTAATACAGGAATAATGCTTAAGCCTGGAATGTTCTTTACTGTTGAGCCTATGATTAATGCTGGAACATATCATACCAGACTAAGTCCGGTTGACGGATGGACAGTAACCACTAAAGATAGAGAACTTTCGGCACAATTTGAACATACAATTGCAGTAACTGAAACTGGTTATGAAATTTTTACTTTGTCACAAAAAGGATATACCAAACCACCTTATAATAAATAATAGGAAATAAAAAATGAATGAAGTTATAGATAGTAGCGCAAAAGAATATTTAAATCAATTTATGGCAAGAATAGAGCGTTTAGAAGAAGAAAAAAGAGTTCTTCTTGATGATATTAAAGAATTATATGCTGAAGCTAAAGCTCAAGGTTTTGACAGCAAAGCTTTACGTCAAATTGTAAGAATTCGTAAAATAGACAAAGCCAAGCTAGATGAGCAAGAAGAGTTGATGGACTTATATAAGCATGCTTTGGGTATGATATAATAGAAATTTCTATAAAATTCTATCTGTGATAATTTAATTTGAAATGTTTAAGAAGGGAGTGAAATTCTCCCTTCTTACTGTAACTTAAACTATTCTTCTGTTGGAGAAATTGTAGTAATTGCCACAACGAAAGAATTTCTATAAATTTCATAGATATCTTCGCTAGATACTTTAACGCTGTTATGACGATTATTTTCAACAATAAGATCAGTTAATTTGTCAGCAGATTTAGCAGCAGCTTTAATTACTGAAGCTACAACTTTTGCATTATCATCAAAATCATCTTCAAAAAACTCATCTTCTAATAGTTCATCTAATTCATTGTCTAATTCGTTTTCAAATTCTTCGTTCATAATTTACCTATATTTAAAAATTAATAGTGATCTTAAAGTCTCTCACTGTGATGTATTATTAAGTAATTGATAATTAATGCAATAGGTTTCTTTTAAATTATCTATAATCTTCAGTTTATATAAAAATATTATTTTGCTTTACAGCTAAGAGCTTTATCCTTAAAATTCAGACATAAAAATTAGATAAGGAAAATAGATAATGAATAAATTTGATTGTATAGTTATTGGTGCAGGGCCTGGTGGATATGTGGCTGCTATTCGTGCTGCGCAATTGGGTCTTAAAACAGCCATTATTGAAAGGTCTCATTTAGGTGGAATATGCCTCAATTGGGGATGTATTCCAACTAAAGCTCTTTTAAGATGCTCTGAAATAAATCACTTGCTTCATAACCTTGACCAGTTTGGCTTTAGCGCTGATAACATTAAATTTGATTTTAACAAAATTGTTCAAAGATCAAGAGATGTGGCAGGGAAGCTAAGCTCTGGAATTGCTCATTTACTTAAAAAAAATAAAATTGAAGTTATTATGGGAGAGGGAAAAATTCTAGGTAAAGGACTCCTAGAAGTTATCCATGAAGGTAAGTCTGTTAAGCTTGAAGCTAAAAATATTATAATTGCAACCGGAGCTAGAGCCAGAGTATTACCAGGTTTTGAACCTGATGAATTTGTTTGGAGTTATAAAGAAGCAATGATTCCTAAGGCTATGCCTAAGTCTATTATTGTGGTTGGCTCTGGTGCTATTGGAGTTGAATTTGCTAGTTTTTATCGTAATATGGGAGCTGAAGTTATTTTGGTTGAAATGTTTGAAAGAATTTTACCAGCAGAGGATGAAGAAATAGCAGCTATAGCTCATAAGTCTTTTTCAGCTCAAGGAATGCAAATTCACACCTCAAGCCAAATTACTAAAATAGTTAAAAATAAACATGATATTACAGCAACCTTAGTGTCTAATGGTAAAGAGCAACAAATTACGGCTGATAAAATATTAATGGCGGTAGGGGTTGTTGCTAATACAGAAAATTTAGGCTTAGAAAAAACTAAAGTAAAATTAGAAAAAGGTTTAATCAAGACCAATCAATATTGCGAAACCGATGAGCCAGGAATTTATGCAATTGGTGATGTAATTAATGGCCCATGGTTAGCCCATAAAGCAAGTCATGAAGGCATTTTAGTGGCCGAAAAAATATCAGGTAAGAAAAATTTACATAGCATTAATAGAAGTAACATTCCTGGATGCACGTATTCAATGCCTCAAATTGCTAGTATTGGTTTAACTGAGAAGCAAGCTAAAGAGCAAAAACTAGAAGTAAATATAGGTAGATTTCCATTTATGGCTAATGGGAAAGCAATTGCTTTGGGTGAAACTAATGGCCTAATAAAAACTATTTTTGATAAAAAAACAGGAGAATTACTTGGCGCCCATATGATTGGTGCTGAAGTTACAGAAATGATACAAGGATTTGCTATTACTAAAACTATGGAAGGCACTGAAGAAGATTTGATGAATACTATTTTTGCTCATCCAACATTATCAGAAATGATGCATGAATCAGTTTTAAATGCTTATAATAGGGCCATACATATTTAATTTTAATAGGTATATAGGTGTTAAATAAATATTTATTAGTGACTGCAGGAGGAGGAGTGGGAGTAATGGCAAGATTTGCATTATGTAACTTACTTCCATCCGTAATTCTAACTAATTTTCCATTACAAATATTAGTTGTTAATATCTTAGGTTGTGGAGCAATGCAGGCTATTGCCGCTTTTTATTTAGGAGCAAAATCAATAAGGATTTTTGTTAGTTAACTTATGAATCTTCTATTTTCTTCAATTTATAATAAATTTCCAAAAATACCTTTCACTATAATTTTATTAGTAAGTTTAGTGGCTTGTTTTGGATTTGTTTTTATGTTTTCAGCTGCTCAGGGGAATATTAATCCCTGGGCTTCTAGACAGATGATTTATTTTTCTATTGCAATGCCATTAATGATAGCAGTGAGCCTGGTTGATATAAAATACTACTATAAATTTTCGTATCTTTTTTATTATATTGCTCTGTCTTTTTTAGTTATAGTGCATTTATTGGGGTATACCGCTATGGGGGCCACTAGATGGATTGATTTAGGTTTAATTAAGCTTCAGCCGTCTGAATTAATGAAGATTGCTATAGTTTTTGCTTTAGCTAGATATTTTCATGATCTTGGTGAACAAGAAATAAAGTTAAAACATTTAATAGCTCCCTTAATTATGCTTCTTATTCCAGCAGCTCTAATAATAAAACAGCCTGATTTAGGTACGGGTATTATTTTATTATCATTGGGAGTGATAATATTTTTTGTAGCTGGAGTTGCTAAATGGGTGTTTGTTGCAGGATTTATATCAGCAAGCATTGCTTTGCCATTAATATGGCAGTTTCTATATGATTATCAGAAAAATAGAATTTTAACCTTTGTTGATCCATCCAGAGATCCTTTGGGGGGTGGATATAATATTATTCAATCAAAAATTGCTATTGGATCTGGCGGATTTAGTGGCAAGGGTATAATGAAAGGGACCCAAAGTCAGTTACAATTTTTACCCGAGCATCAAACAGATTTTATTTTTACTATGATTAGTGAAGAATGGGGATTTATAGGGGCAGGGATGATATTAATGATATTTATGATATTGATATTTTATTGTTATATTATTGCATTTAATGCAAGATCACAATTTGCTAGACTTCTTGCTATAGGCGTGACAAGTATGTTTTGTCTGCATGTTTTTATTAATGTGGCTATGGTTATGGGATTATTGCCTGCAGTTGGGGTGCCATTACCTCTGCTTTCATATGGGGGAACTATGATGATAACAATTCTAATAGCATTTGGATTGGTAATGAATGTTAATATTCACAGTAGACAAAATATTAGCAACAGCTTAAAAAATTTTTTCTAGTATAGGAAGATATTATATCTTCCTATAACTTAGGCTAGATACTTATACTTGAAAAAACATCTTCAACAAACATTCCATAAAGGCTACAAGTATTAGCTGGAAAAGCTTCTGAAATTGTAATAGCAGGAACATATAAAAACAGGGCAGCAGATGAAACTAATGCACCAACTTTAGCTCCAACAATAGCTTCTTCCTTAATATAATTAAAGGCAGAGCTTAAAGTTTCTTTTGCCACTTCTTCTATAATAGAAGGAACAATTTGAAGAACAGCCTCAGTAATTTGTTTAGAAGCTTCAATAGCGCCTTTTCCTGAGGCCTCTAATGCTTTATTTCTGGTTATTTTATCTGCTGCGCTTAATATTGTTCCAGCTGTAGTTTTGGCAACATCAGCTACTTTAATTTGGCTGGTTGATTTATTAATGCTTTCAGAAATTTTTTCTACAGCTTCTGCAATTTTAAGTGCGGTTCCCATTGCATTACCTGATGCTAAATTTAGAGCAGCTTGGATTGCTGCATCTATGCTTTCAACTGCAATTGTAAAGGCAGTGTTTGCATAAATATTATTAGAGCAAAAATCATCATTATTGCAAAGTTCATAGGCGGCATTATTTAAAGCTCCAATTACGGGATGTTGGTCAGTAAAATAATATTTGAAAGCTCCTCCAGCAAATCCTGCAAGTGCTCCTGCCGTATTTTGATCTAAACCTAATTCCATAAGAAAAGCTTTGCTTTGAACTCTTATTTCATATGTTGCTGCCGAAATTCCAGTTTTATAAAAAGCTTGTGAAGCTGTTGCTTTTGGATCTGTTAAATAGCTATATAAATTTATAGGTGCATCTATATATATTGCCTTAGTAACCGATGTAGGTAAATTGTTAACTATGGCTAAGTTAATAGTAGAATATGCTTGAATAGTGGCGTCAATTAATTTTCCTTCGAGTTTATTTGAGTAAGTATCCGCATCATAATTTATTGCTTCTGTTATTATTAAGTTCATCATTTCTAGTTATTCCTTGTGTATTTTTATTATTTTTTATTTAAATATAAATTTTAAAATTTAGTTCATTTTGTTACGCCAACAAAGGCGAGTGGTTTCTAAATAAATATGCATAGAATTTTCCTTAAGTCCTAAAATAATATCAAAATTTAGTAGCAATTTTTTATGCTATTAAACAATTATGTTGATTTCTAAAGTTGATATATTGGCTTACAGCCAGCGTTTATAGGCACTTAAGACTTGAGTTCTCTTTCGGAGAATGTGGTGAATTTTAGATATGAGGATGCCTTGATGAAATTCACTTGTATTTTGATTTAAGCTGTAATTAACTACATTTAACTGTAACATTTGAACTTGTTCTCGAAATAATGATTAAAATCTTTCATAAGACTTAATAAGATTAATATATTTAAAAGATTATGTCAATAAATAATTTTAAAGAGTTGCTATGTTTAATATTTTGCTAATTTTATGGATAGGCTGCAGCCAAATTTAATTATATGATATAAGCATTTATCTCGCAAAGAAAGGGAGTATATGTTATTTTGCGCGGTTTGTTGATGTTCTAGTTCTTCTTCTCTAAATTTTTTGATATTTTTTAATAGGTCTTTTTCTTCAGTATGTTGTAAATTGTCTATTTGCTCAGAATAATGTTGGTTGATAACTTCTTCCACCGCATCGGTACAAATCATTGCTGAATTTCTTCCCAAAGCTGCAGTAGTGGCACCTAAAGTATATCCTAATAAATTCCATATGGGAGTGAGTATAGAGGGGCGTATTTTCCTAGTAACAATTTCTTGATTAAAAAATTCAAGATGCACTTCTTCTTGCTGCGCCATATGTTTTAAAATTTCTTGGTCTTGTGGATCTTTTAATACTGAAATTTGCCCAGCATAAATACGTTTGGCGCCAAATTCTCCCGCCTGATTTACTCTAATCATTTGGGCTATTGTTTGCTTTGTTGTTGCATCTCCTGGAAGGCGCATTATTTTCTTTTCCTTTTAATAAAAATATACAGCAACAAACTAGAATAAGCTAAGTTCCATTCGGCCATTGAGAAGTTCATAAATTTAAACTTGATATCGCTGCAATTGCTGGCTATGCGTTTAAAACTAAGGAATTTTTGTAATATAGATCTTGCCGGGGCTTGGCTAGAGCATATATAGGATTCTTCAATTAAATAATGCTCGATGGAAACATTATAAGCAGCTAAACCAACTTCTGCGCATATTAATAATAATACTATAATTGAAAAAAATCCTCTAGTTGAAGGAAGCAAAATTATTACTAAGCTAGGAATTATTAGCGAGATATATATTAATCTTTGATATAAACAAAGCATACATGGATTTAAATTCCACAATATTTCAGCGCAATATGCTAAAATAAGCGCTAAAATACAGGCGGTTATAATAAGATAGTAAACATTTCTTTTAATTTTGTTTGATAAAAATTTTATCATCTTACTTACTCATATTTTTTATTACAGACAATACTTCTTCTGCGTGATCTTTAATTTTTACATCTGGCCATATTCTTTCAAGAAGGCCTTCTTTATTGATGAGAAAAGTTTTTCTAGCTACGCCCATATATTTCTTTCCATACATAGATTTTTCAACCCAGCAGTTAAATTGCTTTATTATATCCAAATTAGGGTCAGCTAAGAGTATATGTTTTAAATCATGCTTAACTCTAAATTTAGCATGGCTTTTAATATCATCTTTAGAAATTCCTATTATTACAGTATTTAATTTACTAAATTCTTCTGTAAGGCAGCTAAAGTCTTTTGCTTCAATAGTGCATCCAGGGGTGTCATCTTTTGGATAGAAATATAAAATAATATTTTTACCATGAAAATCGCTGATGCTTACACTTTCTTGTTGATCAGATGAAAGAGTGAAATTTGTTACTGTATCGCCAATTTTTAATTCATTCATAGCATACCTATCATCTATAATATGTGAAGTTGATGTTGGGTTTATAGTAGCTTTTCTCTGAAAAAATGTAAAGAATATAGGAGTGAAATTATAAAGAAATATATGTGATATATAAGAGAATTTAAAGAATGGAGCGGGTGAAGGGAGTCGAACCCTCGACATTTACCTTGGCAAGGTAACGCTCTACCACTGAGCTACACCCGCATTTACATAATGCTTAGATGAGAAGAAATATATCCAATAGAAAAAATAATGCAAGTATAAATTTAGTCAAACGATGAAATTTTCTTCTTTAGTAAAAAATAAACCAACTAAAAGTTAATTTATCTATTTCATTGTTGCTTATAACTGAGGTAATATATCTTTAATAGTAATTAAAATTGAGTCTAAAAAATGGAAGATGATTTACCAGTGAACTATAAAGTTATAGATCATTCTATGTGGGAAATTTCTACTGGGAGAATAGCTGGTTCTGCTCAGCCTGGATATTATTATATAAGCGATGTTAGTGATAAAGACATATTGCTTGGGTTAAAAAAAGATCAAAGTATAAAAGCTTCAATAGCTGATAGTTGGATTACATCTGAATTACAAGAATTAGATAATATAGATGTTAACGTTATTTATAGTTTAGCTACTTCTTCTTATGATAGAGATCCAGAAATATTAAAGTGGATTTGGCAAAATATTTATAATAGAGAGTTTATTACAGAAATAGATGGAGTAAAAATAGGAGTTGAAGATTTTCATGCTTCTACGTTTGAACAGTTAGATAAAATATCTGATGATGCAATTATTCGTTTAAAACAAGATAAAAATATTTTAGTCACTTGCGGCGCAGGAGTTGGCAGAACGGGCACAGCATTGGCTGCCATATATATGAAGGTTAATAATAAATATGATGCTGAAGACGCCATTACCTATATAAGAAGTAATTATAAGGGGGCGGCTATTGAGGGGGTGGCGCAAAAAAATGCGTTAATTGATTTTGCTCTAAATAGTAAGCAGCAATTTATTGAAAAAGCTAATACAGCAAATGCTAGTAGAGAGGATATAGATAAGGCATTAAGATATTCAATTGAATTAAATAAAGATGATGCAATTAAGTTTTTTGATACTGAGAGCAGTATCAAAAATATTGTAAGCTATTCTGATTCTAAGGAATATAAAAACCAAGTTTTGTTGTTTCTTTTGAAGTATAACAAGCTTAATGACGCTATGCATTTAATTGAGTTGGGAGCTAATATTAACTGCCAATTAAATGGAAAATCTCTATTAAATTTGGCAATAGAAAATAATAATATGCTATTGATAGAAAACATATTAGAGCATCCGGATATTGATCTAAATTTAGTAAATTTAAATGATATTACATTGAATTCTATGCTTATAAAATATCTTATTTTGCATGGTATTAAGTTATCTAAATTTTTAAGAGATTCTATTAGTAATAACCTAATAGATGAATGTTGGGATGAATCAATAAAACAAGAAAATAATATAATTATAAATAATTTACTAGATTATGATTCTAATTTAAAGCAAAGAAAGGAAAATTCTGCAAATTTTGCTTATAATAATCAATATTGGAATGCATATATTGGTTTAATTTTACTAGGGTTTAACGATCAAGAAAAAAATATTCATATAGTAGATGCTTTCAATAAAATACTAGAGAGAAAATCAATAGATGATCTAATTTTGCAAGGGTTAGACTTAACCTTGTTATGGAATGAACTAGATATACTTAAACATATAAATATTGAAGAAATACTTATTGAAGCAATCAAGAATTCTAAATTAGGAATAATAATTAACCTCTTGAAAATAGATGATAATATTATTAAAATTAAAATCAGAAATACAGAAATTATTGACTATGCTATTAAAAAAGATCAAATAGATTTAGCTATAGCATTAGCTGAAATGGGATTTGATACAATCCATTATAAGTCAAATTCTCAACAAAAAATTGATAATGCTCTTTGTATAGCTATTAGCTTTAAGGATATTATTAAAACACAGGAGTTGTTAGAAAATGGAGCCAATCCAAATATAATCTTTGGAACAGATAAAACTAGCACTCCATTACTAGAAGCAATTAAATTCAAGAATCAAGTTTTGGTAAATATCTTAATTAAGAATAAAGCTGATGTTAATTATGCAAATAAAGAAGGAATTTCACCATTGATTCAAGCAACTATCAGTAGATACGAGCATGTTCAGAAACTAATAGACAATGCTGCTAATGTTGATGCTACTAATCCTTATACTAATAAATCTATTCTTATGTATGCAATTAATGAAGGGGATCAAGGATTAATAAGAATTTTAATTCAAAACAAAGTTCAACTTAATGAAATGGTTGCAGATTCATTTGCATTGATGGAAGCTGTTATTCTTAAAAAACTTTCAATAGTTAAGCTTCTAGTTGCTTCTGGAGCAAGTATAGATCAGGTAAATTCTAGGGGGCAAAGCGCATTAATAAAGGCTGTTTTGGATCCTTCTAAAATATCAAATAAAATAATAAAAGCCCTTATGGATAATGGTGCTAACCCAAATATTGCTGATAAAAATGGAGATACGGCAATAAGTATTGCCAAAGACCTAAATAGAGATGATAGATTAAAATTGATGCTTTAGTAAAATCATTAATTTACTAAAGCTTTAGATTAACTATAATAGCTTTAATAACAAATCTAATACTTTAAATTTAATGACCTCTACAAATAAATTTATTCATCTCAGATGCCATACTTCATTTTCTTTATCAGAAGGTGCAATTAAAGTTGACGACCTAATTAACTTAGCTAAGCGCAATAAAATGCCTGCTTTAGCAGTTACTGATAGCGCTAATTTATTCTGTTCATTGGAATTTTCTTTAGCTTGTGTAAAATCAGGCATACAGCCCATTATAGGCTGCATCTTTCCTATAGATATGCAAAATGAAGATGCTGTTAACTTAACTAAAATTATTTTAATTGCTAAAAATGACCAAGGGTTTAAAAATCTCTTGAAATTATCAAGTAAAATTTTTCTAGAAAAATACTCCAACCTAGATGGGCATATAAAGTTTGATGATTTGCTAAAGTACAATGAAGGCTTAATATGTTTAAGTGGTGGGCATACAGGGCCTATCGGTCAGGCAATTTTAAAGAATAATAAAACTCTAGCTAATAAAAATCTTTTATCGTTTAAGCAAATATTTAATGACCGCTTTTATATGGAAATAATGCGCCATGGATTATCTGATGAAGAAAAAACCGAAGATTGCTTAATTGAACTAGCTTATAACCATAATATACCTCTTGTTGCCACTAACGATGTGATGTTTTCTGATAGGGCTATGTATGATGCTCATCAAGTTTTAATGTGTATAGCAAAAGGCAGATATATCAATGAAGGAGGGGATGAAAATTTTACACCTCACCATTATTTTAAATCACCTTTAGAAATGCAAGAATTATTTTCTGATCTTCCAGAGGCCATTGAAAACACCGCTTTAATTGCTAAGCGCTGTTCAGTAATGGCACAAAGCAGAGATCCTATGCTTCCTAAAACAAAAGAAAATGAAGCAGAAGAATTAATCATTCAAGCAAAAGAAGGATTAAAAAAGAGATTAGTAGATTATACAGGGGATAAAAATGAGTATTTTACAAGATTAGACTATGAATTAGAAGTAATTGGAAAAATGAATTTTCCTGGTTATTTCCTTATCGTCTCTGACTTCATTAAATGGAGTAAAGAAAATGGAATACCAGTTGGTCCTGGAAGGGGATCTGGAGCAGGATCAGTAGTTGCTTGGAGTTTGTTCATAACAGATTTAGATCCAATAAAATTTGGACTTCTATTTGAAAGATTCTTAAATCCTGAAAGGATTTCATTACCTGACTTTGATATAGATTTTTGTCAGAGTCGTCGTGACGACGTTATTCAGTATGTAAGAAAAAAATATGGCGAAGATAAAGTGGCTCAAATTATCACTTTTGGAAAATTGCAAGCCAGAGCGGTGCTAAGAGACGTGGGAAGGGTGCTTCAAATACCTTATGGACAAGTTGATAGAATTTCTAAGTTAGTGCCATTTAATGCCGTAAATCCTGTTACCTTAGGCCAAGCTATTGAAATGGAGCCAATGATTAAGCAGGCATCTAAGGAAGATCCAGCCATAGAGAAGCTTCTGAAGATTTCATTGCAATTAGAAGGCTTGCATCGCCATGCCTCCACCCATGCTGCTGGAATTGTAATAGCTGGCAAACCCTTAGATGAAATTTTACCTTTATATGCTGACGATAAGTCAGATATGTTAGTAATTCAATATTCTATGAAGTATGGAGAATTAGCTGGTTTAGTTAAGTTTGACTTTTTAGGGTTAAAAACTCTTACGGTAATTGATTATGCAGTAAATTTAATTCGAAAGAAACATCCAAATTTTGATATTAATACAATAGCATTAGATAATGAGAATGTATTTACAATGATGAGTAAAGGCCTTTCAACTGGTGTGTTCCAGTTTGAAAGTTCTGGAATGAAAGATGCCTTGCGCAAGCTTAAACCCGATAGTTTTGAAGATCTTATAGCTTTGGGAGCTTTGTATAGGCCAGGGCCAATGGATAATATTCCAAGCTATATAGCTTGTAAACATGGTGTGCAGCAGCCTGACTATCTTCACCCAACATTAGAGGGAGTTCTTAAAGAAACTTTTGGAGTGATTATTTATCAAGAGCAAGTGATGCAAATTGCCCAAATTATGGGAGGTTATAGTTTAGGGTCTGCAGATCTTCTTAGAAGAGCTATGGGTAAAAAAATTAAATCTGAAATGGATGAGCAAAGGCAGATATTTGTTTCAGGTGCCATTAAAAATAATGTTCCTGAGCAACAAGCAAGTGGTATTTTCGATTTAGTGGCAAAATTTGCTGGCTATGGGTTTAATAAAGCCCACGCAACTGCTTATGCAATGATTTCTTATCAAACAGCCTATCTTAAAGCAAATTTCCCCATAGAATTCTTTACGGCATCTTTAAATTTAGAAATTGATGATACTGATAAGATAAATATTTTTCAGCAAGAAATTAAAGCTTTTGGTATTGAAATTTTATCTCCTGATGTTAATAAATCTTATAGTAATTTTACAATAGAGGGCAATTCAATTCGTTATGGATTAGGGGCGCTAAAAAATGTTGGGGTTCAAGTAATTGAGTTTTTATGTCAAGAAAGAGAAGATAATGGTGAATTTGTAGATATATTTGATTTTGCAGCAAGAGTGAGTAGCAAGTCATTAAATAAAAGAATGTTTGAAAGCCTAGTTAAATCTGGTTCTTTTGATAATCTTAATAAAAATAGGCAGCAATTATTCATCTCAATAGAGCTATTAATGAATTATGGTAATAATTTATTGAAAGCTAAACAAAGCAATCAAATAGGCTTATTTGGTGGATCTAACGCAAAACAATACACACCAACACTAGCTTCAATAAATGATTGGCCAGTTAATGATAAAGTTATATATGAATTTGAAGCTTTAGGTTTTTATCTTTCATCTCATCCTTTAGACCAATATAAGGATATATTAACGCAAACTAATATAATCACTACCGAGCACCTAAAAACAGAGCATACCATGGGGCACACAATTGTTGAGTTGGCTGGAATGCTTCTTAATAAAAGAGCCAGAATTTCACCAAAAGGTCGTTATATGCAAGCTGTTTTATCAGATCATTATGGTAGTGTTGAAGTAGCTTTTTTTGATGATGCCTTATTAAGTGAAATTGATAAATTATTTGAATTAAATATTCCAATGATGCTTAAAGCTGAGGTTAGAAAAGACGAGGGGGGTATAAGGCTTTCAGGGCATTCAATTATGCCTCTTGATGATTATCTAGCATCTAAAATGCAAAAAATTGATATCTATCTATATAATAAAACATCGATTAATGAATTCCAATCTATGCTAGCAAATAAAATTATTGGCAGAGTAGAAATATCACTGCATGTGTTAACTGAAGATAATCATGAGGTGCTCATTAATTTTAAAGACAAATTTAATCTCATAATGAAAGATTATAATGAATTTTTAAAAATAAAAGAATTAAAAGCTGAGTTAACCTTATTAAAAAGTTTTTCACAAAAATAATAGGTTTTTATAATTTTTATACCTAGTTTAATGGTGTTAATTTAATTTAACTATTTGATGGACATTGGTGTTTTAAGGCTGTATTATTACTTAACAAAGCTTAACTAATTTAATCTATTAGCCAGTTTATAGACATCAAGCGCTGTTAAAAATTATTTAAATTATCTCTCTAAATTAAATCCTTCATAAAGAGATTAATACCTAATTATTGTGCAACTAATTAAACTGCTATTGGTATTAAATAACTTAAGCAAAATCAATTTTTAATAAGAATTAATTATACAGGAATATTTATGACGCCAGAAGAATTACAAAACTCTATATCTCGATTACTAATCAATTCATATCAATTATCTCCTGTAATAATAGATGGAATAAATAATCTAAATTTTAGAGTAAGCTTACTAAGCTATGTTGGTAATACCATAGAAACTGAAGCTCAACTAAATAGAATGGCTTATTATCTAGAAGATTATGCTCCTGATTTTATGGAAGTTTTTACAGTATTAACAGATATTTGGATTGCGGCAAGTACTAGAGAGATTAATTTTCATAGTGTTATGGAACAATAAATGCTCTAAATTATTGCTCAAACTTAACAGTTTATAAGATTTTCTTGCCTAGATTAGCATATTAATATAATTTGTAATTTAATAAATAGTTTATGAGTTATTAAAATATGCGTTGTCCATTTTGTGGAGATGAAGATACCCAAGTAAAAGATTCTAGACCAGCTGAAGATAGACTATCTGTAAGGCGTAGGCGTTTTTGTAATGAATGCAATTCTAGGTTCACCACTATAGAGCGTATTTACGTTAGAGAATTAGTAGTGGTTAAAAAAACTGGTGAGAAAAAACCATTTGATCGCGATAAAATGACTAGATCAATAAAAACTGCCCTTAGAAAATTATCCATAAATAAAGAAGAAGTTGAGTTGATGGTAAGTAATTTGATTAATTATTTTGAAACTTTTCATGAAGGAGAAATTCCAACAAGCATTATTGGGGAATCAATAATGACAGAATTGTCTAAAATAGATCAGGTTGCATATGTAAGATTTGCATCTGTATATAAGGATTTTAGCACTGTTGCAGATTTTGAGAATTTCATTCATTCAAAACGGTTAGGTTCTAATGCAGAATGAATTAAAACATATAGCTATTATAATGGATGGTAATAGTAGATGGGCAAAACAAAGAGAATTGCCAACCGCTATGGGTCATAAGCATGGAGCTGAAGCAGCAAGAAGAGTTCTGATTTCTTGTTTAAAGCTTAAAATTCCATATCTCACTTTATACACTTTTTCTTCTGAAAATTGGCAAAGAAATCCTCAAGAAGTTAGTGATCTTATGGATTTACTAAAATTATATCTGACCAATGAAATGCATCTACTTGTTGAAAATCAGGTTAGAATTAGAATTATCGGTGATAAAAGCAGATTACCTAAAGATCTAGAGTCTCTCATTAATAAATGCGAAGAAGCTACTAAAAATAATAATAAATTATGCTTACAGCTTGCTTTAAGTTATGGAGCTAGGGAAGAAATTATTGAAGCGCAAAAAAAGCTTTTCTCTGATATAATTTCTGGTAAAATTGATATAGAAGATATTAATAAAGAAGTTTTTTTAACTTACCTATATACTAAAGATGTTCCTGATCCAGATCTTTTAATAAGGACTAGTGGAGAAAATAGAGTAAGTAATTTTCTTCTGTGGCAGATTGCATATACAGAATTTTATTTTACTAAAGTATTATGGCCTGATTTTAATGCTAAACATTTAAAAAACGCTATAAATAATTATTATAAGAGAGAGAGAAAATATGGCTTATCAAAGTAAATCAAACTTTATTATGAGGTTGATTTCAGCATGTATACTGGCCCCTTTAGTGATTCTAATCATTAAATTATCTGGTTTTTATTTCACTTCCATGATTTTAGTGGCTGCTATTATAATGGGTGGAGAATGGACTAAAATGACTAAAGATAAAAGTCTTTTATGGCAATGCTTTGGAATATTATATATAGGGCTTCCATGCCTTTCATTATTATGGATTGAACAACAAAATTCTATTTTGAATGAAACTGTAAAGTTTAATGGCGTGAACACAATAATATCTATTTTTGTTATTGTTTGGGCAAATGATATTGGTGGATATATTTTTGGTAGACTTTTTGGGGGTAAAAAATTATGCCCTAAAATAAGTCCAAATAAAACATGGTCTGGATTTTTTGGTGGAGTAATTTGTAGCATGCTCATAAGCCCAATACTTTTAGAAAATATGGCTATTGCTGGCATTATTGCAATAGTAGCTTCAGTGGGTGATTTACTTGAATCTTGGATTAAGCGTAAATGCGATACAAAAGATTCTGGTTCTCTTATTCCTGGTCATGGAGGATTGCTTGATCGAGTTGACGGTATACTTCTAGTTGCTGTTATTGTTGCTGCATCAGCGCTATATAATCAATAAATAAAAGTAACTTAAGTTATTATTGTTAAAACTATATATTTTACTACATCGGTTTGAGATAATCTTGATTTAATCAACTTTAGTTCTGAATCAAGTTTATTTTTATCTAAGTGAGTATATCATGGTATCTTACCTTTTAAAAAAGTAGCATTAATAACATCTTTTGTGCGTTCCAAAATTAATTTGGTTCTAAATGCGCAACTGCCTAAAATACATGGAATATTAATTATCCACGAGCAGAAGAAACGTCGTTTTTTTCTTCTAGGGAGATTTATCCTTTTAGATATCCTAAGAAAAGTTCCAAGAAGTTTTTTAAACTATCTTAGAAGCGATATAGTTTCTTTAATACATTATTTTACTGTAGCAAATAGTTGTTTTTTGTTTATATTTATAGTTTAAATAATTAATTTATTGTAAATACAAATTAATAAAGAAAAAGTAATCAACCATGCAAGAAGAATATAGCGGCGCAATTTATATCATTGGCCCAGATAATGAAGATAGCTATGAGAAAACATTAAAATTCTTAAATGCTAAATTTAATAAGGTTATAGTAATTGGTGATGGTAAAAATGATCTTCTTAACGAAAATGGCGAGGGATCATTAGAAGGTCTGATAACCTTAAGCCAGGATCACCCTAACTTTATTAATGAAGGAAAGATTTTAGTTTATATAGAAGCTCATGGAATAGTAGCAGATAATAAGCACGCTATTATAATAAATAAAGAAGGGTCACTACTTTCATCAAGAATCTTATTTAAAATTTTAGTAGAAAATATCAAAAGCTCCATTGATATTATTTTTGTTCCTTGTCACGGAAAGGCGGCCTTAAAGGATATTGAAACTTTACCATTAAATAGTAGAGTTATAATTTTTTCAGACGTTGATCAAGACTCTTACGTAATAAATATATTAGATACGCTAGATCATTTACTAAATCATAAATTTACATTTGATATCTTTTATAACAACTATCTAGCACATATGTTTCTAGTAGATGAAAGTCCAACCATATCCATTGTTGGCAAAGAAACTATAGATCCTATTATTTTAAGTGAGTCTTATTTTGGCAGCAGCATTAGTGAAGATTCGCGCCAATATGTACATGATCATTTTAGCCAAATAGCTTGTAATAATAACATTTATTGCCACGATAAAATAGATTATCTAATGAATAAAATTGAACAGTCCTCTTCTATAGATAATTTTAGGGGC
Organism: Rickettsiales bacterium; assembly: GCA_049653745.1. Classification (GTDB taxonomy): domain Bacteria; phylum Pseudomonadota; class Alphaproteobacteria; order Rickettsiales; family CANDYO01; genus CANDYO01. The sequence continues at coordinate 7,404 of JBASGW010000024.1, read as the reverse complement.
ACTATCAGTGAAAATTATTTCAAAGCATTCAATGAATATACTCAAATAAAAGTTGAATATGAATTTAGTAGAAATAACAAGCATGATAAAATTGTAAGTTATCATTATCAGGAACCAGAATTCTGCTATATAGAAGCGTTAGAACTAAAGAATAAAATTGATCAATTACTTCTAGAATATGAAATTCCATTAGAATTAGATTTATTAGATAAATTTTGGCATGAAATCAACTATGAATATAATTCAGAGGACGAAGGTTCTGAAAGACTATCTGATTTAGGCATTTATCATTTTATTAAACATGATGGATTCATAGAAAATGATAATTTTACTAAACCTGAGTATGGCGAATATGGATTAGTTCTTGGTATAATTAAGGATATTCACCTTAGTCTATCTCCAGAAGGGTTTTTGAGCCAGTCTAGCGCTTAGATAAGGATGTATAGCTTACTTTTAGTAAAGGAAAAAAAATTAGAATGACCCTCTTAATTCTAATGGAAGATTAAACTTAATATTTTCTTCTATTATTTTTAAATGATGGATTTTAATTTCAAAATTATTAGTTAAAAAATCTATAACCTCTTGCACTAATTCTTCGGGAGCTGAGGCTCCAGCCGTGATACCTATTTTTTTGATATCATTAAACCATTCCAGGTCTATATCCTTAGAGTTATTGATTAGATATGACTTTTTATCTAACTCTAAAGCAATATCTCTTAATCTATTAGAGTTGGAGCTATTATTTGCGCCAATTACAATTAGCATATCAATCATTTTAGCCATTTCTTTCACTGCATTTTGGCGATTTTGGGTGGCATAACAAATATTTTTTAATTCTGGCCCCTTAATATGAGGATATTTTTGTTTTAATTTATCTATAATATTTTTTGTATCATCAACACTTAAAGTGGTTTGAGTGACGTAAGCTAAGTCTGTGTTATCTGAGAAATGTAATTTATCTACATCTTGTGCGCTAGAGATAATAGTAACTTTTTTATTTACTCTACCAGAGGTGCCTTCAACTTCTGGATGTCCATGATGGCCAATTAAGATAATTTCTCGATTTTTTCGTTCATGAATTTGGGCTTCCAAGTGAACTTTAGTAACCAAAGGGCAGGTGGCATCAAGAATTTTTAGGTGATGTTGTTGAGCATTTTCTTCTACTTTTGTAGACACACCATGGGCACTAAAAATAACAATGGCATTTTTAGGTATCTCGTCAATTTCATTAACAAAGATAGCTCCCTTTGATTTTAATTTTTCTACTACAAATTGATTATGAACAATTTCATGGCGAACATAGATGGGGGATCCATATTTTTCAATAGCTTTTTCCACGATACTGATTGCCCGTTCAACTCCAGCACAAAATCCTCTAGGTTCAACAAGATACAACTCTAACATTTAAATAAAATCCTTTCAACATTATATGCCAGATTATAACAGTTAATTATATTTTAGAGTATATTTAAGTTTTCCTTATCTAGCAATAACGTAGTAAGTTTTATAAATCATAATAAGTGGAATCTAAGCTATTTATACCACAAATAGCATTTAAATTTTCTATCACTCCACTTGGTTGAGCAATTAAGCAATATTCTACTTTCTGAAGCTCATCTCTCAATTCAACAAAATTATATTCTAAATTATGTATAGCTTCTAAAGCAAATTTAGCTTCATTATTGCCTTGAAGGATGTATTTAATAGGATTTAATTTAAATTTAATTATTTCATTTTCTATTTCAATTTCATCTTTAAAATTATCTATTTTTGTATGCGCGCCAACTGCTAATAATAGCTGGACAATGTTCATACTTCCTTTTTGAATAGCAATATCTAATGGAGAAAAACCATTATTATTTTCTTCATTAACCGAAATATCCGCCTGAATTAAAACTTTAACTATTTCTTTGTTAATAGAGACCGCAAAATGCAATGCAGATGAATTATCTAGTAGCTTAGTATCTATATCAACATCAGCCGCTATAACTTTTTTTAAATCTTCAATGATACCTTGAGAACTTTTCTCTATTAGTAACAAACCTTGATATCTATTAGCATCAAAATTATTTGACCATTCTTCCTTAGCTTGCTCGTCTTTAAATAAATTTAATAAGTTATCAATTTGATCGATCCGCTGTTGATTCATATGCTTTTGTATATCAAGAATAAATTTTATAAATTTATCTAATTGACTATTTCTCCATTTTGTAATTCCTGGGATGGAAAAATCTTCTAATGATTCTATAAAAGAACTAAAAATTTTATTATTTACTTGAGTATTAATAGCAAATTGAGTGGAGCAGGGGTTTGTATAAAGATATGCAACAAAGTTCATAAAAGGATTATCTGAGCTAAGAATAACTATAGGGTTGCTTTGCACTTCTAGGTTTTTAAATGTTGAACTAGGGTAATTAGATGAACCAATTGTTATTAAAGTGGACCATTGAGGTAGAGAAGAAATATCATTAATTGCAGCTCCTCCGTAGCAAGATGATAAAACAATATTCATTATTTTGTTTTTTGCGATTGTTTGAAAAATTTTAGAGCTTGAATCAATATAACCATAATGACTATCATAATATGAATTGCATAATTCAATGTGATGTTTGTGATCTCCAAAACTTGATCCATGTGCATGAATGATAACATGAGCATTATCTAGAAGTTCTATCTCATTGCAGTTAATTTCATTGATGCCATCGCCATAAATATCAATAGAACGTTTATTTATATTAAATTGTTCATGGAGCATAGAAGACAATTGAACCCCAGTTCTGGGGCCATAAATTAAATATGATTTCATAATTGACTCTTAAAAATAACTGAATTACTAAAAAATTAGATTATTAGAAGCCTGTTGTCAATAAAACTATTAACCATTATTAAAATTGATAAATTATTGAATCTAGATTGAGATCAACATCGTAGCAAAAAAGGTGGAATAGATAAATTGAGTTTTGTATAATTAGAATTTAGAGTGCATATTACAAATTTCAGCTTAAATCTCACTAATATAATTTAGTAAAATACTCTTTCTAAAGGCTATTTTAAAAAAAAATAAGCAAGATATTTAGGAATAGTAAAAAATTAATTTACTGAATTTATGAATACATAAGTATTTTAGCTTGGAAAAGATAAAACTATTAAATTACCATTTTATTTTATAATTTTTTAATAAAATTCTGACTGTTGTTTATAAAAATTGTAAAACAAAATAAAAACATAAATTTTTATCTCAATAAATTTATTTAAAACAAAAGGTTTATAAACTTACCATTAAAGAATGGTGCGGTCGAGAAGATTTGAACTTCCACTCCACTTAAAGAACAGCGACCTCAACGCTGCGCGTCTACCGTTCCGCCACGACCGCAATTTTAGATATAGAGTTTATATCAAAAGATAATATATTATCCAAGTATATTCTTCATTATCTTAATAAAAGATCCAGCTTATTTCCTATATCAATTTTAATAAAGCTAGTATTTTGCTTTACATTACCTAATCTAGTGTTAACAGGCCATGTTTCTTGTGGTTTAATAACATGTTTAGAAGAAAAAGAAGTAAAACTAAAAATTATCTCATTATTTTCATTTAAAAGAGTATAACGAATGTTAGGAATAATTTTGTCTTCAGCTGAAGTATTAGAAATATATCCAGTAATATAAATTTCATCATTATGTTTTTTGAATTTAAAATTATCTATAATAATTCCTTCATGGTCATAAACATCAAATAATCCATAAAAGGATTTAAAATTTGGCTTATTTAATAGATTATCAGAAAAAAATAAGAAAATTATAGTTAAGTTAGTGACTAACAATAATGTAATTAAATATTTTAAATATCCAATATTAGAAGAATTTTTTGATGTATTTTTTAAAGAAACTTGGGATTTATTTTGTGGATATACCATCCAGCTATGTGAACATTTAGCGCATTTTACTGCACGGCCATTACTACCAATTATTTTTTCAGCAATGGAGTATACTGAATTGCATTTTTCACAATTAATACGCATATAATCATAATATATGTTTATAAAGAAAATGGTGATTATCTATAGAAACAACCACCATAAATTTTAAAGAATCAAAGTAAATTTATAATTAATTAACTTCGTCTTTTAAGCTTTTGCCAGCTTTAAATTTAGGCTGTGTAGAAGCTGGAATTTTGATAACAGCGCCAGTGCGAGGATTACGACCTTCTGTTGCATTTCTTTTTACAGCATGGAAAATACCAAAACCTACTAATCTCACTTCGTCTCCATTTTTTAAAGCTGTTCCAACAGCTTGAATGAAAGCATCAAGAGATTTTTCACATGAAGCCTTAGATTGTTCTGAAAATTCTGCCATCATGGCTACTAATTCTTTTTTATTCACTTTAGATACCTACTATATATTTTGAGTTAACAACAAGGTGAGAGGAATTAACCCATACCTACTTACAAAACAATGCTATTCCTAGCATTTACCATTCTAGTTTTCCTTACTTTGATATATATGTCAATGCGTTAAGACATTGATATTGTTATTTTCTTCTGGAAAACTTGTTTTTAAGTCACTATCTATCCATTTTACAGGTGATAAGTTGCCTTCTAGAGCAATTTTTAGCACTTCTTCTGCGTTAGATACAAAAACTATCTCTAGATTTTCAATAACGTTCTTAGGCATTTCAGATAAATCTTTTTGATTTTCTTGAGGAATTATAACAGTTTTTATTCCTCCTCGTAATGCCGCAAGAAGCTTGTCCTTTAATCCACCTATTGCTAAAACCCTTCCTCTTAAAGTTATTTCTCCTGTCATTGCAACAGATTTTTTCACAGCAACTCCAGTTATGGCAGAGACTATAGACGTAAACATGGCAATACCAGCAGATGGTCCATCCTTTGGCACAGCACCTTCAGGTACGTGTAGATGAATATCGTATTTTTGATAACAAGGTGGAATAATTCCATATTCTAAACTTCTAGATTTAAAATAACTAAAGGCAGCTTGAGCAGATTCTTGCATCACTTCTCCAAGTTTACCTGTGGTTTTAATTAATCCTTTACCTGGAAGCTTAACAGACTCAATAAGCAATAGATCTCCGCCTACTTCAGTGTAAGCTAAACCTGTTACTACACCAATTTGATTTGCTTCTTCAGCAAGGCTAATGCTATATTTTTTTACACCACAAAATTGATCAAGATTATCTTTACTTACATTGTAAGATGTATCTTTTTTCTCAATTATAGCTTTAACTGCTTTTCTTGATATTTTTGCTAATTCTTTTTCTAAATTTCTTACTCCAGATTCGCGAGTATAAAAACGAATTAAATCTTTAACGGCGTCCTCTTCAATATTTAATTCTTTTTCTTTTAAGCCATGTAATTTTTTTTGTTTAGCAATTAGAAATTTAGAAGCAATATTAACTTTTTCATCCTCTGTATAGCCAGATAGTCTTATAATCTCCATACGATCTAATAGAGGGGCTGGTATGCTTTGAATGCTATTAGCTGTTGCAATAAATAACACATTGGAGAGATCAAACTCAACCTCCATATAATGATCAATGAATTTATTATTTTGTTCTGGATCTAAAACCTCTAATAAGGCTGCCGCCGGGTCACCGCGGTAATCATTCCCAAGTTTATCCACTTCATCAAGTAAAAATACTGGGTTTATAGATTTTGCCTTTTTCATTAATTGGATAATTTTTCCAGGCATAGCGCCAATATAAGTTTTTCTATGTCCACGAATCTCTGATTCATCACGCATTCCACCCATAGCAAATCTTACAAATTTTCTCTCAGTTGCATCAGCAATAGATTTAGCTAAAGAAGTTTTCCCAACTCCTGGAGGGCCAACTAAACATATTATGGGTCCTTTTAAGACTTTTATTCTTTGCTGCACCGCTAAATACTCAAGAATACGCTCTTTTACTTTATCAAGACCGTAATGATCTTTATTTAAGACCTTACTAGCATGTTTTAAATCATTTTTAACTTTATCTTTAATTCCCCAAGGTAGAGCAAGGAGTGTATCAATATAATTTCTTGTAATAGATGCTTCAGCTGAAACATTATTCATTGACTTTAGTTTTTTTAATTCACTTTTTACTTTTTCAAGGGCTTCTTTAGAGAGCTTAGTTTTAACAATCTTCTCTTCAATTTCTTCGAATTCACTTTTTCCTTTTTCCCCTTCGCTAAGTTCTTTTTGAATGGCTTTCATTTGCTCATTTAGATAATAATCTTTTTGAACTTTTTCCATTTGCTTCTTAATGCGTTGACGAATTTTTCTTTCAGTATTTAGAACATTTATTTCACTTTCTATCATTAAAATGATTTTTTCTAACCTTTTTGCAAGGCTATTCATTGCTAATACTTCTTGTTTATATGAAATATCAACTTGGAGATGACTACAAATTGTGTTGACCAAAAGAATGTAGTCTTTAATTTCAGAAACAACATTAATTACTTCGGGGTTTATTTTTTTATTTAATTGTACATATTCAATAAAGTTATCTAATAATGTTCTAGATAAAGCTTCTAAATGAATTTCTGATTTATCTGCAATATCTTTAAATTCTTCAGCATCTGCATAGAAAAAGCTATCTGATATAAAAATCTTTTTTAATTTAACTCTCTTTTTAGCTTCAACTAAAGCTTTAATAGTTCCGTCAGGTAATTTTAATAATTGTAAGATATTTGCAATTACTCCCACGTCAAATAAATCTTTTGCAGCTGGAGAATCGTTAGTAGAATCTTTCTGAGTTACAAAAATTATTTGTTGTTTATTTTTAACTGCCTCTTCAATTGCTAAAATAGACTTTTGCCTTCCAACAAAAAGAGGGGATACCATACTTGGCAGCATAACTATGTCCCTAAGAGGAACTAAGGGTAGGGTAATTTGAATGTTTGTTTTATCTTTCTCAGCCATAATATTCTCATTAATAAATATTTGTAATAGACATATAACTATCTAAGCTGCTATTTTCAATGGTCAGTTCGCAAGTTTTAAAACTTGCTCCTCTATTCTAATTAATTCATTATATTTTGCTAATCGATCAGTTCTTGAAAGAGATCCTGTTTTTATATAACCAACGCCAGTAGCCACTGCTAGATGTGCTATTGTGGTATCTTCAGTTTCTCCAGAACGATGCGAAATAATTGCAGAATATCCAGAACCTTTTGCCATTTTGATAGTTTCTAAAGTTTCAGTAAGAGTGCCAATCTGATTAGGTTTTATTAAAATGGCATTGGCCATCTTCTTATCAATTCCATTAGCCAAAAACTTTTTATTAGTTACAAATAAATCATCGCCAACAATCATTAAATTTGATCCCATTGTTTTTGTTAAATCTTGCCACCCTATAAAATCATTCTCAGCCATAGGATCTTCAATATAATTGATAGGATAGTCA
>JBASGW010000023.1:0-1863 GCA_049653745.1 Rickettsiales bacterium | reverse complement strand
CCCTAACCTATTCAACATATAAACGTATTATTGCAATGATGATATAAATAAAACGCATATTAAATATTGAATGTGTTGATGAAGAGAAACCGTCGCAACACGACAACGATCGTTGCAGCGTTTGCATTTGATTTGAGCTTTGGCGCTAACGAAACCAGCGTACACCATGAGCAACAACTCATTCGGAAACGAGCATGAAGCTTTTGCTGCGAGGTAACCACAAGTATAGTGACTATCTCGCCCCTTACTATCCTCATCATCTTTTCTTGTCGTGCAATTGTTCGAATTTAGTCGAGTCTCGCAATATGTATTCGTGCCGACAAAAGAGGAAGTGTTTACCGTTCTTGATCAACACGCTGATACTTTGGACGGAGATGTGAAACCGCCACTTGTTCTGGTCGGAAACGAAGGTACGGTGATGGTCGTGCGTGTGTTAGGCCAATCTAATCTCTCACCTTTCAACAGGGAGCGGAAAGAGCGCACTGCTCGCGAACTGGGTGGCGAAGAGAAGAGAGCATAAGCACAGGGACGAATTCCTCTTCCAGCACTTCGTCGGTTGCTCTTCTCAGAGCTTCCAATTACTACACACATTGTTTCGCCTGGAGACTGCACTGAAGGATTTCTTCCAGTTGCGTGAAATGAAAGTTCCCGACACCGAAGTCGAGCTTCGGTGGAGTCTCAACCGCTTTTTGGAAGCCGCTTCGAAGAAACACTCCCCGGCGCGCATTGTGATTATCATCGACGGAATCAGCAAACTCAAGAACGAAGGCGCGCCGGACGGAGCGCTGCACTGGTTGCCCACCGAGCTACCTCCCTGTGTGCGCTTCATCGTCTCCACCGTGGAGGTCGAGCGCAAGGGCACGATGCACCGCACCTTCGTGGAGCTCGCGCGCAGGCACTGCCCCATCCTGCGCATCGACCCACTGGGCGTGACCATCCGGCACAGCGTGATCAACGCCTTCATCAAGATGAGCGCGGGCTCGCTCGAGCTGACTGAAAACCAGCAGTTCAAGATCGTCACCGCGCAGTCCTCCTCGCAGCCGCTCTTCCTGCGCGCGCTGCTGCAGGCACTGCGGCTGACCACGTCGCTGACGAACAACAGCGTGGACGAGCTGCTGGAGAAGTTCTTGGCCTGCTCCTCCGCGCACGAGCTCGTCGAGAAGAACCTGAACGTCTGCTGCCAGTCGATGTCCCTAGAGGACCAAGATGGCTACGAGGACGGCGGCGAGGACTCGCTGGCGGACATGCTGGGCAAGATGCTGTCGGTCGTGTACGCCTCCCGCAGCGGCCTGACCGAGGCGGAGATCTGGGGCCTCGTGCGCCTGGTCTCCAAGGTCGAGCCCGACGAGCACCAAGCCAATCGCCTGCTCACCATGCTCAAGAACTTCACCATGGTGGTGAACAACATGCACACCTTCTCGCACGAGATCTACCGCGAGGTGGTGTACCACAAATACATCTGCTCGCGCCCCGCGCTGATCCGCTGGCACAACATCCTCGCCCGCTTCTTCGGCCAGCTGCCGCCCTGCGACCGCAAGCTCGTGGCGCTGCCGTACCACCTGGAAATGGCGGGCAGCTGGAGCAAGGTCAAGAACTGCCTAACGGACATCGAGATGTTCCAGCTCTGGTGGACGCCCAAGTTCAAGACCGACTTCATCAAGTTCTGGTCTTCCCTGACGCAGCTCACGCAGAACGAGAAGGAGCGCCAGGCGGGCAACAACACCAGCGCGAGTCTCGCCAGCAAGCGCGGCGGGAAGGCCAACGGGGACTCGGGAGACCACGATGGCCACGCGCACAGTCGCCCTACATACGACATCGTGGAGGAATACGTGAAGAGCCTCGACGAGTACCGCAACGCCAAGC
>JBASGW010000022.1:0-1512 GCA_049653745.1 Rickettsiales bacterium | reverse complement strand
GCCGATGACGCATTCTTTGTATTGTGCCTTATAATCATGATTCACGTTGCAGCCCGAGCATCTGAAGACCCGACCCAAAGGCAAGGTGATGAAATCAAACCAAGGGCAGAATGAAACCGATCGGGATGCTGCTGCCGGGAGCTTCGGCCAATCGGATGTGAAGCCAAAAGCGTCCTACGCTCTGTTCGAGTATGAATTTCAGTTCACGGACGGCGTTTACACCGTGGAGCTGTTGGAAGTTCGCCAGACTGAGGAAGAGTCAAGGATAGTAAAGAAAGGCCACCCCGCCGTACTTTATCGCTTGTCCGCAGGTGAGGCCGGGTCTCTATTTGCTATCAGAAAAGTTTCTTAGCTCTGCTTCCTCGCTTGTACCGCCCAGGCTGCTACGTGATTGGTGTCAAGAAGTCGGACGGACGCGCCATACGCACCCGGAAACGCAGCGCAAACCCTGTGGAATCAGTGTCACCAGCGACCTCCACGGAGAGCAGCAGCACAGCGGCCGCAGTGTCGCACGCAGCGCTGCGCCAGCGACTAGGTGCCGCTGCTGAAAGCGATCCTGAATCCGCAGCGGCGTCCACGAAGAGTGTGGGGTGCGACGGCTCGATGGCGGCGGTGCCTGACTCAGTGCTATGTAGAAGACGGACCGCGATCAAGGTGGAACCTTTCCGTGTTGCACGCGCGTCGCTCCCTGTCGCTCTGCTGCCGTGCCCGGACATGTTCGACGACTGGCCGTCGTACATCTCGACAGCCTTCGAAGCTGGAGAGTACGCTGATACCGATTTGTTGGTTGAGGTTACGTCCACACCCCGGACACATATCGTATACGCCCACAGCGAATCGACTTCTCCATGCGTGGAGCGTCATTCAGGGGTGTGGTCCCCGACCAACCTTGATGCCGAAGGCGTGGACATCGACGCAATGCTGGACTGCTTCGACAGCGATTTTATCCCGCAATCTTTACACGCCTCTACATTCGCCCGAGCTTTTAAGGACAGAGTTCCGTACAACAAGAGGAACCGTGAAGTGCCTGCCTATAACCACGCACCCCCACCGCCAACCGAGAGAGGCGTCTCCCTGGAGACCGCAGCCACGCTGGTCTCCAATGTTGCCGCCCAGGGTGCGGCGGATTCCGTGGCGAGCGCTGCCGCCAGTGCTGCTTCCCAAGCTGCAATTGATGCGGCCGCTAAGGCTGCGGTGGAGGCTGGCACCAAGTCCGCCGCGGACGCAGCGCTGAATGCCGCCGCGCAGACTGCTCTTGAAGCGGCCGCGAAGGCGTCCGCGGAGGCGGTTGCAAAGGCAGCGGCGGATGCCGCGTTCGATGCTGCTACCCAAGCCGCAACCAATGCCGCTACCAAGGCGGCCGCTAAACTGGCCGCTGACGCGGCGGCAGCGGCCGCACAGGAAGCGGCGCGGAAGGCTGCCGATACTGCCGCTCAGACTGCCTTGAAGGCGGCTTCAGATGCCGCACACGCGGCGTTGAAAAAAGGCGTCCACTTTTATGTGGCCCCACCC
>JBASGW010000021.1:0-2944 GCA_049653745.1 Rickettsiales bacterium | reverse complement strand
TCAGGCTTATCGTCTTTAAGTAATTTAGCAACTTGTTTAGCTTTTTGTTTAACTGTCATTACTACTCCTCAATTGGAATACGTGCATTCATATCAAGATGATATGAGCCGTATTGACTAACGTGATCATAGAATAATGGTGTGATGGCTCTCTTATCTTCAACAGTTAGGACTGATGTTAAATCTTCTGCTTTAACTACCTGCTGAAGTAATAATATATTGATATATACTAAAGATGACTGAACTAAATGTAGCGATAAAACTGATAATTTATGATCATTTTCTTCATTAGAAGATAATATGCCTCTTTTTCCAAAAAAAATAAATTTATTTCCTGAATTCCAATTTTCAACAACATTTAAAGCTTCATCAATTTCTATTCTTAGCTCTTCAGACATTAAATATTTACACATGAATGTAGATCTTACTGCTTTTCCTAGCTCTAACAGCGCTTTATACACTGTGTTATGAGAGTTTTCGACTATTAACCTCTTTAATATGACCTCAACTTCTGCTGTACCTATTTTTAGTGCTACTAAATATCTAACAATTTCTTCATAATTTTGTGTAATTAACTGCCAATCTATTGGTTTACCAATCACATCAGCTATATTATTATATGCTGAATACGCCACATTCCTATCGACTTTTGCTATTTTTAATTTACCTATTCCTTTAATGCGAGGTCTTAACTCAATACCTAATAAATGACAAAATGCAAATGCTATTAAACTTTGACCATGAGTATCTGTCGAATGCCCATCAATACTAACATCAGTCTGGTGATTTATTATACCAACTAGCATAGCAGCAACTTCTGAATCCGAGCATCTTCTTATTTGTGAAGATATGCACAAAGCTTTTTTCTCTACATGCCAATAAGCCATAATACCATTTCCTTTATAACGTATATGATATTCACTCATAAGATTTTCATCCCAAGATGCAATTTTTGTAGAGTCTGATGCTATTAAACTTTTAACTGGATTCCATAAATGCTTATCTCTTATTGCAACTGTGCTGTTAATAAGCTTTTTGATGACATGCCTCATTATTTCTGATGTTAAATAACGCTTCTTGATATATTGCAAATCTTGTTCGGTTGTACCCTCAGTGCCATTACAAATTCTTTTGAAATCTGTGTTAGTTGCCATACTATATATGCATAATAATAGTCGCTGGCGCGCTACTTCAGCGGTAATTGATGATTTTTCAAGTAGGTTAATTATTTCTGTCATTAATCCTATACGAATATCACTTTCTTTCAATATATCTAATAAACTGAGATTTCCCCATTTCTGTACAATTTTTTGTTTCAGTATAGAAAGATTTTGTGGTTCAGCCTGAGGAGCGTGTGGTGTAATAAAAATATGGGGTTTTCCTTTTTTCTTACCTATGCGCACATTGATATTTGATTCTAAAGTTGTATTTAATTCTTTGGTGGCTTCTAATAAATCTTTTCGAACCTTTGCTACTGTTGTGCCTCCATTTTTATCTAGATTTAAAAGTTTAAAATAATACTCTTTTCGTTGATAAAAATCTGTAGGTAAATCTTGCTCAGGGTTCGAGTATTTCAATGAATTCGATATCCATATATTCTTGCACTTTATTGCTTTTTGTAACTTCCTCAAAACTACAAGTTCATAATAGGTTTTAATCACATACCCACTACAAGGACTATTAATTGCATCTAAATCTTTAGTAGATATTATACCTTCTGCTAATGTCTGGTCTATGGGTAGGTAATAATCCTGGTGCTGAGAATCATTTAGGCAAACTATAACATTAGTAAGTGTATTCAATATTCCTGATTCATTAGTTCGTAAATCTAAATACTTTAACAACAAAATTATAACTGATCTATGGTGATGAATATAAAGTTTGTTAAGATGTTTATACTCAAGCTGTAGTCTCATTATATGTTTCTTGTCTTTATAGGATTTAGCTTGTATTAATTGCTCAACACCACCAACTTGTGGATATATTGCTTGCCTAATTATTCCGTCAGGTTCGTTTAATGTTATTTCAACTAAATCATCAAATAATGTATTATTAGTTTCTAGTGTATCCCACAATTCTTGTTTTGCCGCTACTTTGGCTTTCTGTTCTATTTTATGGAACCTTCTAATAAAAATTTCTGTCAACGAATCAAGTATTTTTGCTCCTTTATATAAACAAAAACAACTTAGTAAACCGAAATATCTACATATATTAGTATCTCTAATTACTTTTAAATCTGAAATTTTTAAAATTACAACTTTATCGTGGTATTTTTTCAGCACTTTCCTAGGAACATTTTCCATTAGATTTAATTGAAAGATTCCCGTAGCTAAAACATATTCTAATTTGCAGATTTCTTCCTTAATCGTAGATGTCGAAATTTTACCTGCACTAGATTTCACCGTATATAACACTGATCTACCATCGAATTCTGAGTCAATCAATATATCAAGGTGTTTTTTATTTTCTAAGGTTAGAACTTGCTCAATAGAACTAAATAGAGAGTCTTCATAATCTTTATATATAGAGTTTATGTATTTGTGCAGTTCTTGTATTGAGGGACAATCTATTTTCTCTTTGTATAAATAAGAAACTATCGAGTTTAGTGCTTCACCTTTTGAAGCTCCTTGTACTATAATTTCCTTGGTTAGGTAATTCTTTATTTTTAAATAATCAAATTTGCTAAATTTTCTAGAACCATAATACTCTCTAATTTCTGCATCATGTCTTCTAGAGGTTCTGTCACTCCACTCATAGTTAGCTAAATCTGTATTTGATATACCAAGCTGATCACAAATAAAATTGATAATAGATGTTTGTATATTGTTTTCTATAGCAGCACCTCCATGAATATCAAAATAACGCATCTTAAAAGCATAAACCAATTTATTATTCTTTGTATTTATAATCTTAATTTCATTGTTAGACAAGGTCCAGTGTTGTAA
>JBASGW010000020.1:0-1989 GCA_049653745.1 Rickettsiales bacterium | reverse complement strand
TCATTGTGGCGTCCTCGCCGTGGACGCCATCCTCCAGTGCGCTCTTTTTTCGGGGAGCGCCGGCGCTGTCAGAGCACGGGCTGCTGGACGGGCAGGAGTCCATACAGGGGCTGCTGACTTCGCAGGGGCTAGGGACGGTGGAGGCGTCCGTCGTGCTCTCAGAGGGTGCGCCCAGGCTGGCCAGGTACGACTCCGCGCCGTACAGCTCCGCGTCGGAGAACAGTCCCAATGCCATGGCACCCTGACGCAGGGACGCCAGAGGGGCGTCTGGTGAGATCTCGAACGCCTCGACGCGCTCCACAGGGTTGGTGATCTGTGCGATCTTCTTGGCACAGTCCTTGGCGTTGAGCTCGCAGAACAGCGACATTTGCTGCGAATACCACAAAGGAATTAAAATATCCAGTTACAAGCGAGACACCACGACACAGTATCGCAGGGAGTGTGTTTACCTGCTCGTCCATGGCAGAACAATTCGCGGCGCCGACGGCATCAAACGTCTGTACAAAGGAATGGACACAATTAGCAACAAGCAGCAAAAACCCATTGAATTGCCCATTTCGACCTACCTTAAGCAACGGGGCGATGTCTCTGTCCAAATTCAGCTTCCCTGTGCGCGCCAGAATGGCTAAGATGATCTCGAACTTGTTCATCCCCTGTCCCTGGGCGCTACCCGCGGCAGCGAGGAAGCGCAGGTCGCTCTGGGCGGTCAGTTGCTTGCTGCGTCGTTTGAGGGTTTTGACAGTCTCGAACCAACAGTAGGAGTTGTGGAAGGCGAACACAAGCAGACCGATGGAGCCAAGAATATAGCCGCACAGGAACATCTTGGTGCCGTCCGCGTGGAAGTCGATGTCTCCGTAGCCCACACTCTGCAACCGACGAAAGTGGTAAGAGAGTCAAACAGAGCCTTCTTGCAGCGCAAGCGGAGAAAGCATTCGGAACGATCAACGGAGACTATCCTTACCGTGATGGTTTGAACTATGAAGTATACGGCCGTGAAGTAGGACCATTCCGGCTCCAGAAGCTGCAGAAACATTGCCCCGAGCAGGGAGTAGCATATGACCCAGAAGGCAGAGTGCACCGCTCTGCGCTTGAAGAGAACCTCCGTCTTCTTCAGCATGGTGATATCACTGCGCTTTAAGAAGTCGTCCATCTTGGTCATTCCCACGTTAAGAAATTGACTGACTTCGCCGAACAGAATGATTGCGCCGAAAAGCATGAGAAAAATCGTGAATGTGCGAGTGTTCGTGGTGGAAGGGTAGTCATCGCCATAGCCGACGCTCGTGACCGTGGTCATGACAAAGAAGACACTGTCGACAATGCTCCAGTCTTCGGAAAGGTGGTAGTACACGATGGAAAGTGCGAGGCAGATGGATATGGCAGCGATGTGCACGTAGCCATTTTTGGCAAAGGCGACCCAGCTGCCGTTGTACACGTTCGCTTCGCTGATCGATCTGGAATTACTTTGCCACGTCTTCAACCGGCGAAGCTCAAAGGGAGTAGCCTTTCTATCGTCCATGCTCTGTCACTACAAATATTTGGTGCAGTTGCTCCTAAGGGAAGTGCGTCAGGTTCTATCCGGTACATGTCCGAAACTTGGGTATTTTATCGAATTAAGCGTGTAAAGGGAAGTGGGTTTTGGACAAAGGAAAAAGGAACATGCAAACATACAAACAGCACAACTCTCTTGACTCTTTTCTGTCTTCACGAAGGCTATCTCTTCTCACGACTCTACGCTGCTGTCTCAATGAGACGGAAACAGTTCTTCATCCACCACGTCGGACGCCTTCGCGGACAGCTGCAGCTCAAAGTCGCTGAAGCCTGTCGTCATCGTGGTCTCCTCCCGCAGAGCCATCAGCGCACTCTGCCTGGTACAGCCACTGCCAGCATATGGGCTGCTGACCGTGCAGGCGTCCGTGAAGGTGCCCGCAGCGCTCTCGGAGGGTGCGCACTGGTTGGCCAGGTACGCCTCTGCGCTGTACAGCTCAGCAT
>JBASGW010000019.1:0-2604 GCA_049653745.1 Rickettsiales bacterium | reverse complement strand
TTCCAACACCATACTACATACAAATAAGATAATTTGTCCAGCCAGAACAGAGCTACAGAATATAACTGCATTTCCTATGCAGCAGGACGGAACGCACAGCGCCAGACACTGCTCTCATGCTTACAGGTTGACGTATTACACTTACACAATACCACTATCTACACATTGCGATGGGCAACTACCAACAAGAACTTGCGCTGCGAGTACATTGCTCATTCTCTTAGGGCATTCATATGTGCCACTGTCACTCATTACGTCACTGTCACTAAAGTATTCAGCCATCCGAAGAAATCGGCTGGATAGTGTTAATCGACATTGAATACTCCATCCGCGTCACTTTCCTGTGCCGATCGTCGAAGGTCAGTTTCAGGCGGAAGTTAGCGTTAACTGTGAAGTCCATCCCAGAGTCTGGCAGCGTGGAGGCGCGAAATTCCTCCTGAGCGGCCGCATCGTCGAACGTCGCGTTCCGCAAGAGCTCACTCCTGGAACCACCCAGAAAGGCCTCGAATAGTGTGCCCCGTAGCTGGTTCCGCACCGTATTGTACAGCGCGTTTGACTCCGTGTACTTGGCGACCAGTGTTGCCTCGATAGTGTTCTCGATTACTTTTGTCTGCGCTACGCACTCCATACTGTCCGGAAACCGCATGTTGATGATTTCAAACATCTTCAAGGTACCGATTACATCGAGACTGATGCCATTTGTCACCGTGACGCAGTTCCGATTACAGTGCGTCTTAAACAACTTCGCCATACCGGCCAGGTCACCGCTGTTGGACAGTCGTGACAACGATGTCGGGAAAAACAACAATGAATCACACTTGTCGAATGACGGAAACGCATACAGTACAGTCGGTCGAGCTCGCGACAAATTGGGTATTCGCTGTTGTGCGTTCGAGGCTCGATACTTGGACACTGGACCTTTCTTCTTCTTTTTCGTCACCGCATGAGTCTTTACTTCTTGTTCTTTTGTCTCAATAGTGATGTCTAGTGAGTTACTCCCGGCATATGTTGTTGTAGAGGCTGTACAAACGTCCGTAATCTCAGAGATATCACTTTTGTCACTCAGTGCATAATCGACAGTCGCTTCACTCTCGTCACTGCGGTGGAGGTCGAATGGAAAATTCACCAGAAGGCTTACGTCTGAGACATCTTCCATAAAGGTAAAACAATCAAGCCAGTCATCATCATCGCGCGTCTCCATAGCTGAAAAGATTAAAGCGAGGTAACAGCTGGAAAACTGGCTGCGAAGTTGACACTGCACCTTCAACCTCCTACTTCGAAGGGAGGGAGCGCAACCATATCTTTTCCCGGAGCATGGCTACTCGTGCAACTAGCTTCCGTAGTGGCTACGAGAAGTACCTCGAAGTACTTCGAAGTAGTCATTATGCTGTCTGGTCGAAGTAGTCATTAGCGGTATAGCAAGTTGAGTGCGTATACTGAGAAAGATTGACTGCAAGCGCAGATAGCGGCCGGAGACGCAGTATCCAACAAAGTATTATCGAACGGACTGGAGAAAGCCACAACGAACACCGCAACAACAAAGGACGACTTCGCCTATTGCAGTAGTTTCAACATGCAGTGATCTACTAGGGATGGAGCTACACAAACAATGGCATAGAGGTCTACACTGTAGGCTTGTTACTCGGTCTGATATGTTTTTTACACACGCAGTTGAAACAGAAAGGAAACTGTAGCAGAAATTGCCTAGGAGATGGGCTCCATCGAATTCATTATCATTGCAAACTCCATCTTCGTTACCTTCCGATGCATGTCATCAAACGTCAGTTTGAAGTGTAGACTCGCGTGGACAGTGAAATCCAAACCGGAATCCGGAAGATCGGAAGCTCGAAACTGCTCCTGAACCGCCTCGTCCGCAAACTTCGCGCTTCTCAGGAACGCGCTGCGGGATCCACGGAGCATGGCCTGAAATGGAGTTCCTTTAACCTTCTGTTCCACCATTTGGTACAGGAAATTTGACTCCGTGTACTTGGCGACCAGTGTTGCTTCGATGCAGTTCTCGATCACTTTTGTCTGCGTCACGCACTCCATACTGTCCGGGCACAGCATGTCATATACCTCAAACAACTTGAGTGTTCCCGCCAGGTCTAGTTGGGCACCCTCCATCTCCGTGATGCATCGCTTGTGAAAGTGTGTCTTTATTAGCTTTGTAAGCCCAGCAAGATCTCCGCTGTTCGAAAGTCTTGACATGGACGTCGGGAAATACAGTAGTGAATCGCACTTATCGAATGATGGGAATGCATACAGTACGGCAGGCTTTCCTCGTGAGACATTTGGTACTTTTGATTTGGATTTTGATAATCGATACTTTGATACAGGGCCTTTCTTGCGTTTTGTGGAAACCACTTGCTGCTTTTGTCCCTGATCAACAATGTCAGAAGCTGCACTCGATGACGTCGGAAGACCATCCACAATTGGGCTGCTATCGGTCGTTATTTCAGAAACATCACTCTCTTCGCTCACAGGAAGCACTCCTTCGGTCGGGCCCTCGTTAAAGGATATTTCGAAGGGAAAATCCAGCGAAACATTTATCTCTGTGACATTTTCCATGAAAGTAAAGCTATCCAGCCAATCGTCATTGTAAGA
>JBASGW010000018.1:0-1594 GCA_049653745.1 Rickettsiales bacterium | reverse complement strand
GTGAAGTTGTAGCGTGGCGCTGTGTTCCGTCCTTTTCTGCTTTTTTCAAAGAAGTCTCCGTTTGAGTCTCATCCTCGACGCCCACTCACCCGCTGTCGGTGTTAATTTCGACGTAATATTCCGATTTGAAGCGGAAAACAGAAACTTTTGAACGGATAAGCTCAACTAAAACAGCAAAGAGCGCGTCTGGTAGATAACGAGTTCCGAGGGGGATAAAAAAAGAAGAAGAAAGTTTTTCGTATTGTTGCTCGCTATCGAGGCCCCGCCCGATTGTTCCCAACCCTAGCCCTGGGCAAATTCTTCTTCGAAGACCGGAAGAGATTGTCCACCAAAGCATCGATGAGGTCGTCACTACTCCGCAACATCATGATACCGTACTGTACTGTATGATGATCAGCCGTACACAGTGGGGCAGTATCGCAGCTTGTGTGGCGGTGGGTCTCGTCTTCTGACGTTTTCGTGCTGCAGCAACAACCAAAAGAGGAGAAGCAACGAGAAAGTGCAAAAAAGACGGGGAAATCGGGGAATCGAACCCCGGACCTCTCGCACCCAAAGCGAGAATTATACCATTAAACCAATTTCCCGAGTTAAATTATTTTGACCAACTGGAAAAATACAAATCGTTGGTTCTTGCTTTTTTGTGCCACGCTCGAAGTTCTGGAGTTGCGACCAAAGTCTTCACTTCCGGACGCTCTACCTCCGTTGGCCAGGATCGCGTTTTAAGTGCTGCTGTAGCTGTTAGATAAATTCTAACTTCTTTTGTTAGGAAAAAGTCAATGAAACACTTTGGTGTGGCTGCGATGTGTGTTATTGGCGGTGGCTTCATGTTCAGCTTTCCTTACCTGGTCCAAGCCCGAACGGTAAGGGACACTCACCTACATATCATGATAGCTTGTATAAGTGATGAAATGTTTTATATTCTTCGTTGGTGATGTTCCTAGAAACCGCTCGAGCGTAAGGAGGGTCCCTTAACTGGCACGCAACGGCAGAGAGGAATGTATATGAATGCCGGGTCACAGGACGCGGGGATCGACCCCGACTGGGATCCAGTCGATCGCAAGTGGAAAGGGGATGAAAAGAAGAAGAAAGCGGTGGATAAAAGCAATTGAGTAGTGATATCCATCAGCACATGCACATTTGTATCAGTGTTTAACTCGCAGTAGCGATTGCGTGATCGCAGTTTCAGTTTGTTTTCGCCGGCAAGTTATGCTATCTCAACGGTACACCTTGAAATCTGTATTCATTACCATCCAGACCAAACAAGCCTGGTAGGGTTCGTACGTAGTAGCTTGTGTTATGTTAACAAGTCTTACGAGCAGTGGCAGTAAATAACACAGCGTTCAGACAGAAATTTCAGCAGCTGTTGCCGTGACCAACAAAGAGTATCCCTGCCGCTTGCCTCAAAGGATGAACAACTCTGCTCTTAACGATGAGATCGAGAAGGACGTCCTGCCCTGGCTCCGCCTCGCGGAGGATTTGCGTGTCTTGCAACTTGATGTGGAGGTAATCTTTGAAGCGTTTTGCTCTATCCGCCACTGGGTTGTTAATCGTCCTTTTTTCTCCCTTTATAGTTAAAGATGCCGCAGATCTGCGT
>JBASGW010000017.1:0-3014 GCA_049653745.1 Rickettsiales bacterium | reverse complement strand
TGTGGCAGAGGACACAGGTTCGGGAAGAACGGAGGCATCGTGAAGTTGCGGGCAAAGCCCATGGACTCGTTGTCGTGGCGCAGGCCCGCGGAGACCATGTACTTCTGCGCCAGGTACCGCAGGTCGCCGTGCAGGTCCACGAGGGAGGTCGCCGCCTCGCCACTGATGCTGCAGGTCATGTTCTCCGGCGCGGTCAGGTGCATCTTCGCGGTGGAGTTCTGGTCGAAGATTTCCTTCCAGTCGGAGTCAAACAGGCGCGCAGTGCTGCTCAGATGGATCGCGTCTCCGCGCGAGGTGTTCTTCACCGAGATCCACAGGGATCCCTCGCCCGCGCCGACCAGCTCCTCCATCACCGTCACATTCACGTCGCGCACGTCGAACCACCTAAGAGAAGTGGAGTGTTACAATAATAAAAATGGTAACAGATGAGGCCAAATTCTTCATCTCCAAAATGGTTACATACTTACCAATCCCTCGGTCCATGCTTCTTGAACTCTCCATTGGTAACGATGCCAAAATTCTCTCTGCCGCCCAGCACCGCGCGCTCGGACAGGTTCGCGGCGAAGCGGTGGTCCCCGTACCCCAGGCGTGCGGTCAGGTTCCAGCCCGTGGAGAACACGTCGTAGAAGAAGCTCGCTGCAGACACGATGAAGGACACAAACCCGTCGTCATTGTAGTAGTCGTCATAGTAGTACCCGCTGTAGCCGGGATTGCCCCAGTAGGATATGTACAGGTCGGGCATGGCAAATATCTGCCAGGGAATGTACTGGATCTGGTTGCGGTACACCGCGAGATAGTTTAAGTACTGCAGGTTCGTGATCTCCAAGGGCAGTGTGACCAGGCGGTTGTAGCCGAGTTCGAGCTGGCGCAGCTGCGTGAGGTTGCCGATGAAGGGCGGCAGCTCGTAGATCTGGTTCTGCGAAAGATCCAGCTCTTCCAGGGTATCCTGCAGCGCCAACAGGTACTCCGGCAGGTCCGTGATGAAGTTATTTCGCATCGACAGGTAGCTCAGCTCCGGCATCATGCAAACGGAATAGGGGATGTAGTAGAACTGGTTGTAGGATAGTTGGAGATGATAAATTTTCGACACATAGGCCACGGAGTCCGGGAAGCTGCTGAGCTTGTTGCCGCTGAGGTACAGCCGGTGCAGGGAGTGCACCTTCGAGATCTCCCAAGGGATGTACTCGAGCCTGTTCCAGGACATGTCCAGGGAGTAAAGCCCCGTCATGTTGAAGAGACACGCAGGGATCTTAGAGAACAGGTTGTTGCTAATATGGACCCCGTCGAGTGGCAAGCTCGCGAATTCTGCAGGAAGGTCCTCCAGCTCGTTATCCCACAAGTACAGGATATAAAGATTTTGCAAGTTTTCGACCTCGGATGGGATTTTTCGAAGTCGATTGTTACCAAGGTGCAGGTACTGCAAATGGACCAGCGCAAACAGCGCCGATGGTAAGTCAACCAGACCGTTGCCAGACACTGACAGAGTCCGGAGGCTTTGAAGTTGCCCGATTGTCTCGGGGAGAACTGCGATGCGGTTGTAAGATGCATCGAGAAAGTACAGTTGCTGCAAGTTACCCAGTTCGGCAGGTAGGGTGTCAAATTGATTACCAGATAAGTCCAGGTCGCTCACGGCGGCCAAACTGTACAGCTCGACAGGGAATGCCACAAGGTGGTTCCAGGATACGTCCAGGTGGTGCAGAGCGTGCATCATCCCCATCGTAGGCGGCAGGCTCTTGAGCTCGTTGTTAGTGAGGTATAGGCCCGTCATGTTGGACAGTTGGCCAATTTCGGAGGGAAGTGCTAAAAGATCGTTATACCTGACACTCAGTTCTTCAAGACGGCTCAGGTCGCCGATTGAGATCGGCAAGGTAGTGAGATGATTGGAATCAAGATCCAAGCTGGTCAGGCTGCGCAAATTTCCGATGGATTGAGGCAGTGAAGATAGCTCGTTGTACGTGGCCCGCAGGCGCTGAAGATTTGTGAGGCCACCAATGTCGAATGGAAGTTGATCAAAATTGTTTCCAGATATATCGAGGCTTTCCAGCTCCTGCAGCTGGCTAAACTGAGGCGGCAGGTGGGTCAGATAGTTGCTTGCTACGTACAGCGAGGTAAGGTGCTGGAGGCCGCCCAGGCAGTCAGGCAGCTGCAGCAGGTCGTTTCTGTCCACACTTAACAACTTCAGGCTCTGCAGGCCGCACAGCTCGTCTGGCAAGTACTCGAGCATGTTGTTATCAAGAACGAGATCCACCAGCTCGTGCAGGGCCTCGATCTCCCACGGCACAGACAAGAGGTTATTTTCAGCGAACTGGAGCATCTGCAGCTTCTTTAGGCGGAAAATCGACTCAGGGATCTCCTCCAGGTGGTTCCCGGATGCGAACAGATGCGTGATATTCCCGCACTGTGACAGGTCAGGGAAGTTGAAGAGGTAGAGATTCTGGTAGGACAGATACATCGTAGTGGTCTCTCCATCGCAGCGGAAGTTCGGCGCGCCGTCATAGTGGAACACCTGCAGGTCCGGCAGCTCGAATAGGAACTGCGGAATAGAGTCCACAGTGTTATTCGAAATGTCCAGCTCGCGCAGCTTGCGAAGATCTTCGAAGGACGATGGTATATCGTGTATATAATTGCCGCGCACGTAGAGAAACAGCAGCTCCCGCAAGTACCCGATTTCGTAGTTGAGGTACCCAAGATTGTTCTCATTCGCGGAGAGGAGCTGCAGGCGGTGCAGGTTGCTGAGCTGCCACGGAAACCCGTACAGACCGTTATCGTCCAAGGTAAGCTCCAAGAGATTTCCCAGGTCGGTTATCTCATCAGGAAGGTAGTAGAGACTGTTGTGGTCCAGATAGAGGGACTCTAGCGCGCCGAGCTCACCGATGGTTTCGTTGAGGGACTGCAAGCGGTTGCTGCGTACGGAGAGGATGGTGAGCTGCTGCAGGTTGCCGATGTTGTCCGGAAGGGATACAAGCTGGTTCTTGTCCAGATAGCACTCGCGCAGAGAAGAGAGCTGTCCGAAG
>JBASGW010000016.1:0-30588 GCA_049653745.1 Rickettsiales bacterium | reverse complement strand
ATTAAAGGCTTCAAACCAGCTTTACTGAAAGTAAACCCACAGGTTAGAGAATTTTATAATAATTTAAATAGATAAATTTTCTATTAATAACCTCAATCGCCTATATTTAATATTAATGAATTAATGCTTTAGGTGATTTTGGTTTATTGTTTATCTCTAGTAAGTTTTCAATTAATAATTCCTTTGTGTGAATTTAATGCTATTATTGAGTCTCTTGAATAAGAGAGGTATATTATGTCTAAAGATAAAAGAACTAGTAGTATGTGGGATGCATATTCTGATGCTAGCACTTCCTTAAGTGGGATGATAGGATATATATTTAGTGAATTTAATAAAAATAATAAACAAACTGATAACATTGATATTATTAATTATGTAAATAATTTTGGAATGGATTATAATTATAGACTAGATCAATCATTACAGAATTTGGAAGAAAATCTTAAAAACAATAATTTACCTCAATTTACAAAAAACAAACAGCATACTCAATTTTTGCATATCTATCCTGAAAAAATGAAATACGCACTCACGCTTCAAGAAGATGAACGAAATAAGTTCGTCACCGAAGCAATGAAAGAGCAGCACGCATATGAGATATTGTTGCGAGATAGTTTTACAGATGATCAAGAAATAAAATCTTCTGATCGGGTAAGTGGTTATCCACCTAGCGATACATTAAAAACTAAGATTGCTGGGCCATGGAATATAGATGTCAGCTCTCACAAACTAATGAAAGATTTAGGAGAAAATATTCATTTTGATACGCTGTTAAAAGCCTTAGCTCTTGATAATTTAGATTCTAAAATTTATCAGAGAAGACTTTTATTTGCTCCTATAGTGGATGTTGATGGTTTTGCAAGGTATGATGGAAGAATATTTATTAGTACGGAAGATAATCGTTCAGCAAAACAAATGAAAGGCACCCTCGCTCATGAATTATCACATCGTGGAATGATGTTATCTAATCAGTACGATAATTCTTATCCTTATCCTCAATCTACTTCTGAAACCTCGAAAAACAAAATTTTTGAAGCTGTTATGAATCAAGCCTTAACTAACCTTCATCAGCAACTCATACCGAATATAATTCCACCCTCAAGCGTAAATGAATTAGCAAGTAATTTAGAAAGATATAAAGAAAGTTTAGCGCCTCAAGAAGAAGCTATTATTAATGCTGTTTCATCTTACCTGTTTTTAAAAAACCCTTATGAAGAAAGCAAGTGGCATAATGAATTTGTAGTTAGGCTACCACAAATTATTGCTGAATTAGGAGAGCTTCCTCCGCATATAAGAGATTGTTTTGCTCCACTAGAAGAATATTATAAAACTCAAATAACTCCAAGATGGCTTGAATATATTGCAAATCATCCACGGAAAGAGATGCTTTTATCTAATGACATGGATAAATATCACCCAGAAACTATACTAAATCGCAGCGGTGAAGATGAACTTATAGCAAAAGATCAGCAGAAGCTTACTAAACCAGAAAAACTATTAATAGCGCAAATCCAAAAAATGCAAGATTTGATTAAAAACGGCGATGTTAATGCTGCGCACACTTATTTAGCGGAATTACAAGATGAAAGAGTGATTAGAGCATCACTCACAACCTGCATTGAACATGATAGCCCTTTATTTAATGAGCTTTTTCAAGCAATCAAAGCACCTCAGTATTTGGGGCCTCAATTGATTCTAGCTGCTAGACTGAATAGAAAAGAAATGACTGAAAAATTGCTGCCACAAATAACCAATCAATATTATTTAGCAAAAACCGTGGAAATGGCTCTTGAGTCTAACAATCAAGATCTTTTACAAAAAGCTATCCATGGCATTAAAGATGAGTGGTTCTTAAGTAGAGCTAAAAACAACTATCCTAATAATGCTATAATAACCAAAGCTATAACAGATATTATTATAGATGAAGGTTTAAATTACTTAAAAGACACTCATCCTGATAAACTCCAAACTGGATTAAGAATATTACAATCTCCATCGGTGCAAGATTTCATTAAAGATAAGATGAAAAATCTAGAATATCTAATAAATCTATATGAATCTAAACTTACTCCAACATTGGCAATATTAGAAAATTCACAATTTAAAGATTGGATTGGTAAAAATGACTATTATACAACAGCTAAATTGGGCTATCTCACTAATTTAGATGAAAATCAGCGTAATATAGCATTAGAGGTAATAAAAAATCCACAATTTAAGGATTGGCTTGGTGATAACCATTATACAATGGATAAGTTTAGCTATCTTGTAACACTAGATAAAGATCAGCTTAATACAGCACTAGAGATACTAGGAAGTAAAGCAGGTGAGGAATATATTAGTAACCACGCAATTAGATTGCAAGGCTTACTCGAACTTTCTAAAGAGCAGCTTACTTCTAAATTTAATATAGAGTTCAAATCACAAAATCATATCTCTTTACCGGTGATTGACATTCTTCCTATAGAATCGACTAAACTTGAACAGCAGGTAATATCTTATAATGTTACATCTCCTAGTATTTTTAATAGTCATAATATGATCTCTGAAGCTGATGGGCAGGCTCCAGATATACAGCAAAACAGTGCTTCAACCGGAAATATTATTTCTCAAGCTGCTTTGGCTATAAGTTTAGCTTATGCAGCAAAATCTATGTATGTTGTTTTAAAAAAATTGTTGGTTAATGACGGAGAGTCTAAAGCATCAGAGTCAGAAACTAAAGATCTAGATAAAAAACTACTATCTCTACATGATCAATTTGAGGCTTTATATAATAAAAGAGCGGAGGAATATAAGAAATTCCCCAATGATCTATTATTTGAAGAAGTTAATAACCTTAAAGATTTACAAAACAAAGCAGCTCATAATTTAGAAAGATTGAATAATTTTAATAAGCTTAATAAGAGTACAAATATAGAAGAGTTGCAACGAGAAGCTTCTATAATTTGGAGAAACTATAAAGAACTAAGAAAAATCAAGGAATTATCCAATAGTAAAAAACTTGACGCTATACGCGATGTTATAGACTCTTTTAAAAAGGCTGGAGTGAAACAAAACGAAAATGTAAATCCTAAAGTAGTTAAAATGGAACGTAGTGTAGCATTAGGAGCGCGAAGGGGAGGTGAGTTATAGGTGGGCTGCTTAAAAGGGGTGTTATTGTGAATTATAAACTTTTTTTATATATATAAATATTAATAAACTCAAGCTTCAATATTTATTTTATGATATTATAAGTAGATAAAGAAATAAAAATACTGTAATATATGTTCACGTTTATATAAATTTATTGAGTTATTAGATGACCGTTTATTCAGATAAAGCAATTTTAGAGCTAATTAAGATTGCAACTTTTGTGGCAAATAATCCTGTTGAGAATCTTAAAGAAGAGAGTTATAACTTAAGTGGTTCTCAAGAGCCTATGGATTCTCCATATTTTCAAAGTTATGAGCTTCCCTGTTCTCACTCAGAATCTGATGCTAGGGCCTTAGCTCAGCTTTGTAATATTTATTAAAGAAGCTGGCACCTAATAAAATTCTTTAAGGATAGATTTTAGGACCTTAAGTAAGTAATTTGGAAGTCCCTTTATTAATTCTTGATTCATTTAACTAATTGTTCAACAATGCTATTGAGAACTATTTTTCCTTTATCGGTGGTATAAAGATAATTATTGTTGAATTCTAGAAATTGATTATCTATTAAAAATTCAAGTTTATTTTTCTTTAGAGCTTCGGAAAATTTGAGGCCAAGCTTTTTTTGAAAGTCAGCCTCGTTAATACCTTTGGTTAATCTTAATCCCATTAATAGCATTTCTGAAATTTTTTCTTCTAAAGATAATTCAATTAAGTTTTGGGTAACTATTTCACCTTTGAGTGCATTTTCTAGCCAATTTTCAGGGTTATAGATGCTATGAAAGGCCTGGTTGTTAATTCTGCTATGTGCTCCAGGGCCTATTCCTAGAAAGTCTCCATATTGCCAATAGGTTAGATTATGTTTGCATTCTTCTCCGCTGGCAGCATGATTAGAAATTTCATATGCTGGCATGTTAATATTTTCCATAATTTGCTGAGTGATATTATAGAAATCTTTAGCTAGATCTTCATTAGGAATTTGAAATTTATTATTTTTATATTGGCTATAAAATGGTGTGCCTTTTTCTATGGTTAATTGATAAAGGGATAAATGTTTATCGGCTAATTTTAATGCTTCTTGTAACTGCTTTTCCCAAGAATTAAGGGTTTGCTCTGGAAGAGCATAAATTAAATCAAATGAATAGCGTTTAAAATTTTCCTTAGCAATTTCTATGGCGGCTATTGCTTCATTAACGCTATGTTCTCTACCTAAAAATTTTAAATTATTTTCATCTAAGGACTGAATTCCCAATGAAACTCTATTGATTCCAGCTCTACTGAATTCTTTAAATTTTTTACTTTCAACTGAGGTGGGATTGGCTTCAAGAGTTATTTCAATATTATCATCTATGTTGCTAATTATACTTAAGCTATTGATAATATTTGCTATAATATAACTAGGCATTAAAGAGGGGGTGCCTCCACCGAAAAATATTGAAACAATCTTTTTATCACTTAAGTAATCTTTGTAATTTTGGAGTTCTTGTGTGTAAGCTTTATTCCATTGATCTTCGTTAATGCTATTGCGAACATGGCTATTAAAATCACAATAGGGACATTTACTTTTACAAAATGGCCAATGAATATAAATAGAGATTTGCTGCATTTCTTTATAAATCCATTAGCACAAACATTATTGCTGTGCTAATAATAATTTATCTAAATGATCTTTAAATGACTTTAGAGTATATAAAGTTACTTTTTCATGGTTAATGAAGAATGCAGGTGTTCCAGTTAATTTTAAGGTTCTAGTTGCTTCATTGGCAGAGACCGTAATTTCTTGAGAAAGATCTTTATTTCCCATGCATTCAGAAAATTTCTTACTAGACATTCCGCCTAATAAAGCAATGTTTTTTAATATTGGTAAAGGATCTTGATTATAAGCCCAGCTAGATTGTTTATTGAGCAAAATACGCAAGTATTTTTCAAAATCTAGCTTATCAACACAATAAAGTAACATTGTGCCCTTTAAAGAAGATTGATCAGTAACAAAACTGCGCTTTATCCATTTCACTTTACCGGTATCTATATAGTCTCTTTTTAATTCAGGGAATATATTTACAAAGAAATTTTCACAATGAGGACAAGTTAAAGAAAAATATTCTATAACTTCTATTTTAGCATCATCATTGCCATAAACATAATCTCTAGGCTTAATATCAAATATAGCAGAATCAATTTTAGCAGGTTCAGCAGCCTGTGCCACCAAACCGTAAAATAATGAAAGAAGTATATAAAATAAAGTGCCTATTCTTAACATAATGTTTTCTCTATTTTTTCTCTGAAGATTTTTCTCTAACTGATTTAATTAGTTCTATCATATTATTAAAGTCGATAGCACCAGGAATCAACTCTTCGTCAACTATAAAAGCTGGTGTTCCACGAACTCCAATCTCTTTAGCTAATTGTGCCACAGAATCTAATTCTTGATCAATTCTTTTGTCTTCTAGAAGAGCTTTAATTTTTATGTGATCAATATTCATCTTTTTTAAGGTATCTTGAATGAATTGTTCGTTAGGATCACGTACAGACATTATAATATTATGAAACTCAAAATATTTACTTGGATCATATAAATACACAGCTAGAGCTGTTTTTGCTAATTTTTTTGAAAATTCCCCAAGAACTGGATATTCTTTAAATACTACTTTAACATTAGGATCTTGCTTAATTAATTTAACTAGATCTTCAGAAGATTTTTTACAATAGCCACAACGATAATCTAAGAAGGTTACTATTACAATATCACCATCTTTATTGCCAGCATAAGGTGCTATTTCATGGTTTTTTCCTTGAAGGTCATCTTTCTTTTCTTTAATAAGAATTTTTGCTTGTTTTAAAGTATCTTCAAATTCACGCTTTTGCATATCTTGGAGAGAAGTAATTATAACTTGTGGGTTTGCTTTAATAAAATCATAAACAATAACTTCAATATCTTCTTTGCTATTAATAGCTGAGCCTTTTTGAGGAATAGCTAAAAATTCTTGTAACTTAACTCTGATATTGTTTTTAGCTCCAACTATAAGAACCACCGCTATAATTATAATGAATATAATACTCATGCGACCATTGCCGCTTTTTTTATTAGAACTATTCCTATCAAGAATCATTTTTTACTACTCCAAAAATTATTAATGTTAATTTTATATCTAGTTTAACTTATGTTGTAAATATATTATTTATCCGCGGATTTTAAGCGCAAGGTTGGGAAAGCAATAACTTCTCTAATTGATGCAGAGTCAGTTAAAATCATCACTAAGCGATCAATACCAATGCCTAGTCCGCCAGCGGGAGGCATTGCATATTCTAATGCGGTTATAAAGTC
The DNA here is from genome assembly GCA_049653745.1 of Rickettsiales bacterium. Taxonomy (GTDB): domain Bacteria; phylum Pseudomonadota; class Alphaproteobacteria; order Rickettsiales; family CANDYO01; genus CANDYO01. Next base: position 24,135 of record JBASGW010000016.1, on the reverse strand, counting down.
ATGATCTATTCTATGAGCTTCATCATCTCCGCCTTCGCGTACAGAATTTTGATGTTCAAAGCGGTTAAACTGGTCGATAGGATCATTAATTTCAGAAAATCCGTTAGCTATTTCCCAGCCATTAATATATGTTTCAAATCTATCTGTAACTCTTGCATCATCTTTATTGATTTTAGCTAGAGGAGATATCTCTGTAGGAAGATGGGTTACGTGAATAGGATCAATTAAAGATTCTTCAACTTTTTCAGCAAACACTGCTTCTAGGCATTTCCCCCACCCAAAACTTTTATCAACATGCACTTTAAGATCTGTTGCTGTTGATCTGGCTTCTTCGTCGGAATGAATTTGCATAAAATCAATACCAGTTTTTTCTAGTACTAAATTACTCATTGATTCTCTCTTCCAAGGGCCTTTGAAATTAAGAGTTCGTGAATTATAAATAATTTCTGTTGGCAATTTAAGCTGTTCTAAAATGGAATTAACTGTATTTTCAGTTAAAGACATCATTTCTTCAAAAGCAACATATGCTTGATAAATTTCTATAGTAGTGAATTCAGGATTATGCCTAGTAGAAATTCCTTCATTACGGAAGCAACGATTAATTTCAAATAATTTTTCTGATATTCCGCCAACTAGCAATTTCTTCAAATATAATTCAGGAGCAATTCTTAAATATAACTCCATATCAAGAGTGTTATGATGAGTAACGAAAGGTTTTGCTATGGCTCCTCCAGGAATTGGATGAAGCATTGGAGTTTCAACTTCTAAAAAATCTCTATCAATTAAATAAGCGCGTAATGCTGAAATAATTGTAGATCTTTTGCGCATAACATCACGTGATTTTTCGTTAACGATAAAATCAACATAACGTTGTCTATACCTTGTTTCCACGTCGTGTAAGCCATGATATTTTTCAGGCAAAGTTAATAATGCTTTTGAAAGTAGATGAATCTCTTGTGAATCTATAGTTAGTTCGCCTCTAGGAGTGCAACGAATTTTACCTTTTATTCCAATAATATCGCCTAAATCAAAGGTTTTAAGTAATTCAAGTTGTGTTTCGTTCAAATTATCTTTATGTGAAAAGATTTGAATTTTTGAAGTGTCATCATGCAAATCAATAAATAAACCATTGTTACGCATAGACATTATTCTACCTGCAACCGTTACAATATCATCGGTTTTTTCACTATTTGTAAGATTAGAGTATTTTTCAATAAGATTAGCTGCCTTATGTTCTTTTCTGAAATCTGATTGATATGGATCAATTCCTAAATTTCTTACAGTTTCTAATTTATTTAATCTGATCTGACGATAGTCAGTGCTGTCATTAATTATGTTATCCATTTTTAGTTATATTTCTCATTAGTTTTGATGTTAAGGAGTATAATAAGAGCATTGTTACTTTGCAACAAGCATAATGTGATATGAATCAATTAAGCATCATTTCCTTCATCTAAATTATTAATTCCAGACATAGCATTGCAGCGTATAAGAGGTGGAGGAGGGGCTAATTCTTCTTCATCTTCACTTTCGTTGAAGGTATCATCTATTAAAGTTGGTGTTTCAGATTCTCCAGTTACCTGACGAATAAGAGGATTAGCATAATTTATTGCTGTCACAATAATATTAGCATTCTCATTAGTAACAGTTCTTAGGGTATGAGAAACTACAGTGTTATTGGGTACTTGATTATGAGTGTTGTTATCAGGAGTTATTTGAGGAGCTGTTGGTGGATGTATAGAAAAGCTTTGGTCACCATTAGATGAGAACATAATTAAACCTCTAAAAAATATTAATATAGTTAATATATAATTTCAAAAATTTGTCTAGCAAAAATAGGTTGTTAATTTATTTTATAGTTCTTATTATAAATCTACAATTGCAATATATAAAATAATTTTCTACCTTAAGTAGAGATATGTACTTAGTAATAAAAAAAGAAATGAAATCAAAAATCATGAAATTTCCTTATATATTGGGATTTTCTCTAGCATTGAGTGTTGCACTCAGTTCTTATGCTGCGCCGGTGTTGCCAAGTTCTGCTGATGCGGGAAGGTTAATTAGTGAAGAAAAAATATCACCTTTTGAAAACAGTGATAAAGAAGTTTTTATTCCAAAATCGGTAGTTTTAAAAGAAATGCCTGAGGCAGTTAAAAATATTAAATTTATTTTAAAAGAAGTGAAAATTGAAGGAATGACGGTTTTTACTACAGATGCAATAAAAGATATTTATATAAAAGATCTTAATCAGGAAGTATCTCTAGCTATTGCATGGGAAATAGCTAATAAAATAACAACTCGTTATCGTAATGAGGGGTATTTTCTCTCAAGAGCGTATATTCCTGAACAAAAAATAAAGGACGGTACTATTAAAATTAATATAATTGAAGGTTATATTGCTGAAATAGAATTACCAGAAGATATGCAAAACAATAAGGTAATTAAAACTTATGCAGATAAGTTATTAAAAACTCGCCCCGCAACTATTGATAAAGTTGAAGAATTTGTTCTTAAAGTTAATGATTTACCAGGCTATTCATGCCGTTCAGTACTTTCTCCAATAGATAAAGAAAATTTTGAAGGAGAAGGAATCAAATTAACTCTGGTTAAAACTGATAAAAAATCTAGAGGAATGATAAGTTATGATAATAATTCTTCTAGGTACTTAGGTATTAATGAAGTAAGTAGTTCATATTCAACCAGTTTGTTGCCTATGCACCAAACTACAATTTCTGGAATGAGTAGCCTGCCAACGGATAAATCTAATTATGGTGGGATTGATCATTTAGTGGTTTTAGCTCCAGATTTAACTTTAGGGTTAAGTGCTAGTACTACTAAAACTTACCCGGGATATACCCTTGATACTTATGATATTGATAGTTCCGCAAACTCAATGGGAATGAGTTTAAATTATCAGTGGATTAGGCAAAGACAAGAAAATTTATCTACTAAGTTTATGCTCAATAGCATTAATGTAACTAGTAATATTTTAGGAACTGCTTTAACTCGTGATCATGTTAGAGTTCTTAGAAGTGGTTTTATTTATAATAAAGATGATAAATGGCAAGGACAAAACCAAGTAGATTTCACTTTAAGTAGAGGTATTGCAGGATTAGGATCTAGCCAGACAAATGATCTATATCTTTCTCGTATATCAGCCAAACCTAATTTTACGAAAGCTGAACTTAGTTTATCACGAACACAAGAAATTTATAATGAATGGTCAGCTTTTATTGCAACTAGTGGTCAATATACTTCCAATAGTTTATATTCTTCTGAGCAATTTGGCTATGGTGGTCAAAACTTTGGTAGGGCTTATGATCCATCTGAAATAACTGGAGATAAAGGTATTAAAGCCGTTCTTGAATTAAGATATAGTGGTTTAGATTTTTCAAAAGAATTGAAAGTTCAACCTTTTAGTTTTTATGATATTGGCTCGGTTACTGATAACCACGTAAGTAATAGCACTTATTCTGCTGCTTCAGCAGGTTTAGGAATTCGTTTTGCTACAATTTGGAACCAGAATTGCAGTATTGGGGTTGCCTGGCCATTAACCAAAGATATTTCAACGCCAATTTACGGTACTAATCATAGATCTCCTCGTTTTATGATGCAGTTTAGCCAAAGTTTTTAATAGAGGGTGCAATGTTAAGAATAAATAAAAAAAGCTCCAATTTGAATATTTCAAAAGCTGTATTATACTTAACCACTTGTTTATCAAGTTTTGCATTTGCACTTCCTGAAAATCCAGAGGTGAAAGCTGGAAATGTAAGTTTTAATCAAAGCGATAGTGAACTTCATATTCACCAACAAACAGAAAAAGCCATTATCGATTGGAGGGGATTTGATATTAATCAAGGAGAGTTAACTAAGTTTCATCAACCCTCTTCAAGTTCTATTGCGCTAAATCGAGTAATTAGTGATAACCCTAGTCAAATTAATGGGATGCTTCAAGCTAATGGTAATATTGTAATTATCAATCAAAATGGAATTTTGTTTGGCAAGAATGCGGTGGTTGATGTTAATGGTTTAATTGCCAGCACCATGGATATAGATAATAACCAATTTATGAATTCAGCAAATAAATTAGAATTTAATAAGTTAGGTAAAGTTGATGCGGGTATTATAAACGAGGGTAAAATCACAGCTAAAGAAGCTGGGCTTGTTGGTTTGGTGGCTCCACAAGTAACAAACAATGGAGTTATTGTAGCAAATTCTGGCAGTGTGCAGTTGGCTTCGGGTGATAGTTTTACTGTTGATATGTATGGAGATAAGCTGCTTGAAGTTAGTGTGTCAGGAACTCTTAAAAAACAACTCATAGAAAATAATGGTTTAATAGAAGCTTCCGGTGGAAAAATTATTTTAACTGCTGCTGCTGGTAAAGAAATAATTGATAATTTAATTATAGTAAAAGGTGAATTAAAGTCTCCTACAGTTGCGCAAAAAAATGGCGAAATAATAATCTATGCTGAAGGAAGCAACGCGGTTAAAGATAATATTACAGAAAATAAAGGTAAAAAAACAGGTGCAAGCAAAGTTGAGGTAACTGCTAAGTTAGATGTTTCAGGAACTAAAGCTGGAGAAAAAGCTGGTAAAGTTTTAATCACTGGAGATGAGGTAACTATCCATAAAGGGTCTTTAATTTTTGCAAGTGGATATGATGGAAAAAGCGATACCACCAAAAATAAAGCAAAATCTAGCATTCGTGAAGGTAGTGCTGGAGGAGAGATTTTACTTGGCGGTGATTATTTAGGGCGAGGCACAACCCCAACTGCAAATAACCTTACAATTGAGCCAGGTGCCTGGATAGTTAGTGATGCTATAAATTCTGGCGATGCCGGTAGAACCATTTTATGGTCTGATGATACTACTAAATTTTATGGAGTGGTTCTCTCTAGAGCACTAGGTGGCAAAGGAGTGAATTTACAAACTTTTGATGCAATAAAAGATGGTAATTGGGGGAATGGTGGTTTTGTTGAAACTTCTGGTCATAAACATTTAGATCATAGTGGATATATAAATTTAACCGCAAGTAATGGCTCAACTGGAACTAACTTCTTAGATCCAAATAATATAACTATTTATGGTAATGTTAATCCAAAATATACTAGCACTGATGGCAGTATAAACTTATCAAATTCTTTGAAGCTTTGGTTGGATGCTAGTAATTTATCTTCAGTGCAATTATCTTATATAAATACATCAGTTACAGCAACTGGAACTATGGGATCTAGCAATATAACTATAAATGATGCTGCCTCCCCAGCTTTTACAGTTGGCAATCAAATTAGGTTATCTTCTTCTTCATTATTAGATGATGCTAGCGTAATAAATGACGATACTTATATTATTACAGCTAAATCAGATTCAACAATAACTTTATCTAGGCCATTAACTAAAGCTTATCCTGCGGGGACTCCAATTTATATAGGTTATGCTTCTTCTTGGACAGATGAATCAGGTAATTCCTATAATGCTACTCAAAATACATCTTCATCAAGGCCTCTATATTTAGTAAATCAGCAAAATGGCAATCCAATTTTAAAATTTGATGGATCTTCTGATGGATTTAATGTTTATTTGGGGTTCTTAAATGATCCTAGTAATGGCTATAATGGTATTGCTCACACTAATTTTGTTAGTGCTAAAACCACTCAGTACGGAAGCTTTTATCAATCTAGTTCTAATGGAGGAAATTTTTACGAAGGATTTAATACAGATGGAAACTATAGATTAGATTATATGTTAGGAAATGATGTTTTGTCAGTGACTCCTTCATTGGCTTTTAGTGCGGAAAATTATAACGTTATAACTTATCAATGGCTTCCAGATAGTCCTCATGGCGCAGATTATGCACTTAATACCAAAAACATATATGCCAATACTAATTTGGAAGCAGCTGTTGGTTATGCTGGAACACTTGGATCATATCAAGGAAGTGCAAATATTGGTAATGGTGATTCTGTAACTCTTTGGGGTGGAAGTATGTCTGAAATTATGATGTATACTGCCTATTTATCGACCGACACTATAAATCTTCTAAATCAATATCAATCTGCTAAATGGGATATTACCCTAGCTCCTCCAGGTTCAGGATCGTCTGAAGCTGCTAAAGCAATGGCAAGCAGATCTCGTAGTGAAACTGATGGTTATAATTCATTCACTACAGGTTATTTAGAAAGGTTAAGTAAAACTGCAAATATTGATTTGCAAGCGGACTCAAGCATTACGCTAGATTTTAAAGGTGATACTCTTAGATTAGCAGATGATAAAAGTTTTAGTCTTACAACTAATGGAGATATTATCGCAGTTTCTAGTGGAAAAATACATACTAAGGGTGTTTCTTCAGGAGGGAATATTAATATTAATGCAGGTGGTAACCTTGATGTTTCAAAATTAGTTTTACAAGCTGATAATAATGGAGCTATCTCGTTAACATCTGGTAGTGGAGGTGGAGGAGATGGGTTAATATTCAATCCAAATATTTCAGCAGGTGGTGGAGTTAATTTTCAGATCCTAACAGATTACACTCCTAAAGGTGCTTTAAGCTTATCTGGTTTAGCAGCTGCTAATAAGGTGTATGATGGCACTGCATCTGCAACCCTTACAGGAACAGCTGCAGTTGCCGGCGCTAGTGTTAGTGGAACTCCGGTTGGAACTTTTGCTGACAAAAATGTTGGATCAGGAAAATCAGTAACTTTATCGGATTTAAGTATTTATGTTAGCGCTCCTGGTAGTTATACTTATAATTCACTTAGTTCTTTTTCAGCTGATGTAATAGCTGCCACTTTAAGTGTTGGTGGTTTAAGTGCATCAAGTAAAACCTATGATACCACCACTGATGCCACTATTTTAGGAACTCCTACCGCATCACCTTTAGCTGGAGATATAGTTAATGTTGAGGGTATTGCAAGTGGAGCTTTTGCTAATAAGAATGTAGGTTCCAATAAAGAAGTTACCTTATCAGGCCTTAGTTTAAGCGGAGATGATGCCAATAACTATAATATAGCTTTACCATCATTAACAGCTGATGTAACAGCTGTCACTTTAAGTGTTGGTGGTTTGAGTGCATCAAGTAAAACCTATGATGCCACCACTGATGCCACTATTTTAGGAACTCCCACCGCATCACCTTTAGCTGGAGATATAGTTAATGTTGAGGGTATTGCAAGTGGAGCTTTTGCTAATAAGAATGTAGGTTCCAATAAAAATATTACCCTATCAGGTCTTAGCTTAGGAGGAGATGATTCCAGTAACTATAATATAGATTTACCTTCTCTATCAGCTGATATCACTCCAGCTCCACTTAAAGTTGTAGTTGATAACATAACTATAATTTATAACGAACCCAGACCATCTATTTCATACACTTATACTGGTGTTATGGAAGAAGATAAAAATCAAGAAATTTTGAGTGGTGAGCCAAGCATTGAAGATAGAAATGAAATTGGAGATTATCAGATAAACCAAGGGACTTTAGAAGCAAATGAAAATTATGAGATAGAAACTTTTATTCCTGGTATTTTTTCAATAAAAGCTCCAAGTATAGGAAGAATTCCTATATCTATTTCAAATGCTATAAAATCGAATGTTTTAAGGTTCAACTTTTCATCTATACCTAATAAATTTACGGCCTCGATTCTAAATATTGAACCTCCAATGATAACATTAGATTCACTAAATTAGTAGAGAGATATCCTCTTCTATAGTTAGGAGTTTTACCAGAAGTTATGGTGCATTGTTTATAATGCACCAGCTTGTTGTCTAGATAGCTTTAATTAATGCATGGCGTTTTTTCCCAGCGCTTAATTTAATTATGCCTTCCAAATTACAATGATCTAAAGTTATTTTCATATTTTCATCTTTTATAACTTGGTCATTAACTTTGGCGCCATTTCCAATAATTAATCTTTTAGCTTCGCCACCTGATTCAGTTAATGATGATTTATGAAATAAAATATAAGCTGAAATTCCTTTTGTTAGTTCTTCTTTGCTTAATTCTACGGTAGGTAGGTTATTGCATAGGCTATTTTCTTCAAACATTTTAATTGCAGTGTCAGCTGCAAGCAAAGCTTGTTCTTCACCATGGCATAATTTTGTTGCTTCAAAGGCAAGGATTTTTTTAACTTCATTAATTTTATTGCCTTCATACTTGCTATATTCTTCAATTTTTTCTAGAGAGAGCTCAGTAAATAATTTTATGAATTTTATTACATCACGATCATCAGTATTACGCCAAAATTGATAATAATCATATGGAGATAATAATTCTTCGCTTAACCACACGGCTCCATTAGCGCTTTTACCCATTTTTGCTCCACTGGCGGTGGTAATTAATGGAGTTGTTAAGCCAAAAATTTCTTTAAGACCTAGGCGTCTGTTAAGCTCTACACCACTAACTATATTTCCCCATTGATCTGAACCACCCAATTGAATGCGGCAGTTATAGTTTTTATGCAATTCAACAAAATCATATGATTGCAGTAGCATGTAATTAAATTCAAGGAAACTAAGGTTTTGTTCACGTTCTAAGCGGAGCTTAACGCTATCGAATTTTAACATACGATTTATAGAGAAATGCTTACCAAAATCTCGCAGGAACTCAATATAATTTAATTTTTGAAGCCATTGGTCATTATTTAAAATAATTGCTTCATTTTCATGTTCACCAAATTTAATAAATTTTGCTAATGAAGATTTAATGCCATTAAGATTTTCATTGATGGTGTTATCATCAAGAATTTTGCGCATCTCATCTTTTCCAGAAGGGTCTCCAACTTTTACTGTTCCTCCTCCAACAATCACTATAGGGCGATGACCATGTTTTTGCAGTAATCTAAAGATCATCACTTGCATTAAATTTCCAACATGTAATGAAGAAGCTGTAGGATCAAAGCCAATATAAGCTGAAACTTTATTGTCAGATGTAAGTTTTTTTAATCCTTCTAAATCTGTTGCTTGATGATAGAATCCACGTGCAATAAATTCTTCAATAAAATCCATAATTTATACCTTTAATCTTTAAAAATTTGTGCAGTTAAGATAGCAGTATAGCCAGTGGATGTCTATAATCAAAACTTAATATTAAGTTCATGTCTAGATATCTCTAAATAAACCACTCTTATCTTTAAAAATTAGGAAGTATTTTTTTATTAGGTAATCGTTAAGAAATCAAAATAAAATACATTTTTCTAAAAATAATTTTTATAAGTGATATTTATATCACGGCACTTTTTATGCTTTCTCTAAAACTAAGGTTTTACTTAGGTCTGGCTAAAAACAACCTTTGATTGAGTTGATGTAATTTATTAATATTTAGTAACTAATAAGGTCTTTTTTATGATTTTGTAGCTTGACTATCTCCTATTTAAGGTATAATTTTCCATATATAACCATTTAATTCCATGTTAACCCATTTTTTACCATTAAAGTTTTATACTTAAAGGATGAAATAGGTTTTTTAATCGTTATTAATGAATATTTTTGGAGGAGTTTTAAGAGTCTGATGCTGTTTTTATCTACTTACATCAATAAACTTGATAAAAAGGGTAGGGTATCCGTACCAGCATCTTTTCGCTCTAGCTTAACTCAACTTAGCTCTGGTTCCATTATTGCATATAGTTCTTTTATTAATCCTTGTGTAGAAGCATCAGGAATTAATCGCATAGAAATGCTTAGTCAAACAATAGATAATTTAGATCCATATTCTGAAGCAAGGGATGCTTTTGCCACAACAATTTTGGGTGGATGTATCCAATTAGGAATAGACGGAGAGGGCAGAGTTATATTGCCAGAAGATCTTATTGAATTTGCGAATCTTGGTGAACAAGCTTGTTTTGTTGGTAAAGGCGCAACTTTTGAAATTTGGAATCCATCTACTTTTGAAGAATATGCGGCTAAGGCTCGTGAAATTGCTAAAAAAGATCGTCATATATTACAGTTTTCATCTAAATCCTTGATAAATAATCGAGGTGAGAAATTAAGTATATGAAAAACACAAAAACAATAATTCCTCATATTCCAGTGATGTTAACTGAAGTAATAGAACAATTAGATCTTAAGCAAGGTGAAAGCTATATAGATTGCACTTTTGGTGCTGGTGGTTATAGCGCAGAAATTTTAGCAACAAGTGATGTTAAATTATATTCAATTGATCAAGACCCTAGTGTTAAGATATTTGCTGAAAAATTATATCAGAAGCATCCAGATATTTTTGTTTTTATTAATGATAATTTTGGTAATTTAGCGGATATAGCTAAGGAATATAATATTAGATCTGTAGATGGAATAGTTTTTGATTTAGGCATTTCTTCGATGCAGATTGATCAAGCAGAAAGAGGTTTTTCATTTGCTAAAGAAGCTCGTTTAGATATGAGAATGAGTCAGAAGGGTGTTGATGCTTGGGAAGTTGTAAATACATTTAGTGAAAGTGATATAGCTGATATAATTTATTATTATGGAGAAGAAACATTTTCTAGACAAATAGCTCAAAGCATTATCAAATATCGCAAGCATAATCCTATTAACACAACCACTGAATTAGCTAAGATTGTGCAATCTTCAGTTAGAAGAACAGGAAAAATTGACCCTGCAACTAAAACTTTTCAGGCAATAAGAGTTTATGTAAATGATGAACTAAAAATTCTAAAAAAAGCTTTGGTTGAAGCATATAATTTGCTAAATCTTGAAGGAAAGTTAGTTATAGTTTCATTTCAAGGTTTGGAAGATAGAATTATTAAAAATTTTATTAGCAATGTGCCTAATGCTAGCGCCAAATTATATAAACCAAAAATAGCAGAAATAAGAGAAAATCCAAGATCAAGATCAGCTAAAATTAGAACTATTATAAAAAAAGATATGATGGTTATGCCTCCAATAGAGGGGCAAATATGATTAAAATTAGATATATTTTAGTTTTATTATTATTAACTGCTTCGATATTTTCTTTGTTTCAAATAAAATTCAAAGTACAAGAATTGCACCGAGAAGCGTTAGAGCTTAAAAAAGAATTAGAGCATGAAAAGAGCAGTATTCATGTTCTTAAAGCTGAATGGGCATATTTAAATGATCCAAAAAGACTAATTTACTTAAGTGAGAAATTTTTAGATTTAGCTCAAATTAAACCACAACAATTATTACCAACAGAAGATGGATTAATGATTACGCCGGTGATGAGTGCTAATATTGACGAAAATATCAGTAATAATATTGTTAAAGTAAATTATAAGCCTAAAGGAAAATCTGGTAGATCTAAGAAAGTTAAGTGGAATTATAGAGAGCGCCCCGTTATAACAACGAGACCAAAAAAATGAGAATTGGTTTTAGTAAATTTAAAGCTTGGTCTGTTCAAGAAATTTATCAAAAATTATGCAAAATTAAATTTAAGAATGAAGTAGTAGTTTCAAGGGATACTAATATTTTATATCAAAGAATTTATGTAGTTATTATAGTTTTTTCTTTAATATTTCTCTTTATTTCCTATAAACTAATCAATACCAGCACTAGCAATATAATTTTCAAAAAAAATTTAAATCAATCAATTAGTTCTAGAAATGAAATTGTAGATCGTAAAGGAAATTTGCTTGCAGTGGATTTAGATATAGTTTCTGTTCATGCTAATCCTAAATTAATTTTAGATCCAGTTTACACAGCCAAGAAATTGGTAGAGATTTTCCCTGATCTTAACAAAGATGATCTGACTAAGTTATTGAAAAGCCAAAAAAGTTTCGTATGGATTAAGCGCAATATAACCCCTAAGCAGCAACATAAAGTTAATGGTCTTGGGGTTCCTGGGCTAGAATTTGAAGAGGGTAGTAAAAGATTTTATACACAAGGTTCATTATTTTCTCATGTTTTAGGATATGTTGATACTGATGGTAATGGCATAGCTGGAGTGGAAAAGCAATTTAATGAATATTTGCTTAATCACAAAAATGGAAAATTGCAGTTAAGTTTAGATCTTAGAGTGCAAAATATAGTTCATGAAGAGTTAAGCAAGTCTATTAAAGAATTCAAAGCTAAGGGTGGTGTAGGAATTGTGATGGACGCTAATAATGGAGAGATAATTTCTCTGGTATCAATGCCGGATTTTGATCCTCATTATCCAAGCAAGGCTGGTCCAACTCAATTATTTAATCAAGCTTCATTAGGGGTTTATGAAATTGGTTCAATAATGAAAGGTCTAACAGTGGCTATGGCTTTAGAGACAAAAGCAGTATCTTTGAATGATGTTTACTATGTGAAAGCTCCCATAAAAGCATCAAGATTTACCATCCATGATTATAAACCAAAACATGCATATTTATCTATTCCACAAATATTTATGTATTCCTCCAATATTGGAACTGCAATGATTAGTTTGGAGGTGGGCACTGCAAAACAAAAAAAATTCATTAGATCTTGGGGATTATTAGATGATTTAAAAATTGAATTGCCTGAAAAGGGGCAACCAATGTATCCAAGTGATAAGAATTGGGGTGAAATTAGCACTATGACCATTTCATTTGGTCATGGCATTGCAGTAACACCACTTCATTTTGTTAGGGCTGCTGTCTCTTTAGTTAATGGAGGTTATGTTTATGAGCCTACTTTACTAATAAGAAATCCTTCAAGTGAAACTCCTATAGTTAGAGTTTTAAGTGAAGATACCTCAGAGAATATGCGTAAGTTAATGCGCTTAACTGTTGAAAAAGGTAGTGGTAAAAAAGCTAACGCTCCAGGATATTACCCTGGTGGTAAAACTGGTTCTGCTGAAAAGGCAAAAATTGGGGGCTATAGTAAAACTGAAAAATATTCCTCTTTTTTTGGAGCTTTTCCTATAAATAATCCAAGATATATAACATTAATGATTTTAGATGATCCAAGGCCAAATGAATATACTCCATTTACAGGAGGAGGATGGACAGCTGCTCCACTTACGGGAAGAGTTATAAGCAGAATTGCTCCATTATTAGATGTAAAACCAATAGATACTGAAGATGATGATCTTAAAAAAAGATTCTGGGTGGATTTTGATCCAGATGAAGAAGAAGAGGAAAATGAGAGGAAATCTTAGTCTAGTTTATAAGTCTCATAAGCTTTAACATCTCCAATATGTAACCATTTTCCTTGATAAATAAATCCCAATAATTTTCCTTTAGCAATAAAATCACTATAAATGGTTGGATAAAATTGTAAGATCTTCTCAGGATAATTTTCAAAAACTTTATAATTCATGAGCTGCATACCAGCATGGATAAATTGGCCATCTTCTTTATTTAGAGTGATTTGATTTTTGTGATTTAAATCAAAGTCCCCTTTTCCCCAATAGCCAAAGGCTCTATCTTTTTTAGCTAATAAAGTGAGTATGCAACTATCATCTTTCCAATTATTTTCTAACTGTATAAAAGATGAGTTAGTTGCATCATCATCAATATAAAGAGCATCACTATTAATTACAAAAAATGGTTCATTGCCTAATATTTTTAGAGCGTTTTTAACTCCACCGGCAGTACCTAATAATTCATCTTCTCTACTGAAGTGAAGATCTAACTTTGAAGTGATTTCTAGAGATTTAACAAAGTTTTCAAAGATTTCTGCTTTATAAAAACTATTAATAACTACTTTATGAATATTATTTTTATAAAGATATTGTAAATGCCTTTGGATTAGAGAAACTCCATCTACTAAAAGCATAGGTTTAGGAATGTCTTGAGTTAACTCTTTCATTCTTGTGCCTAATCCTGCTGATAAAACAATTGCTTGTTTGATTTTTGTCATATTATATTAAATATTATGCTGTAATAACTATATTAGTTAATAATATTACAGTTGATTTTAAAATAATTCAAGCAAGAGATATCTTTTAGTTTTTATATAAAAGATATTATATTTTAATAGACCAGCCTATAGTTATTTAGTAATTTCGGTGTCAATAATCACTTATTTAAAAATATTTAATTAATATTAACAAATTTATTGCTTATTAGTGATAATTCTAGCTATAATGCTAATTAAAATTAATGCAAGTAATTTAAAGCGGCACTAATATTACGAGGATTTTTAAGAAAATGTTAAAAAAATTAATAAATGACTTCAAAGATGGATTAGATGAGTTAGAAGCATTATATAATGCCTATACCGAGATAGAGAAGCAAGAGATTCTTAGAGAGTTAATAAATAATTCTAACTTTAAAGAACTCATTAATGATGTAAATGAAAAATATGAAATTCAAGATTTAACAGACTTCTTTCAAGAATTAGAAAAATATTTTAATAATATAGACAGAGAGATGTGCTTAGTTGAAAATGTTATTGACCCTTTAAATGATCAATATATAGCTAATGATAGCAAGAGGCAAGACGAAGAAGAGGATGATGATTCAGCGAACGACAACGAGGAACTCGAAGAAGAGGATGATAATTCCGAGGATGACGACGAAAGCGAAGAAGAGGATGTTTCAGGCGTAAGTAATAAAAATGATAAACTGCCTAAAAAATTAATTACTAATATTGAACATATTTTTGCAATAGTAAAACTTAAGTTATTCTTTAAAAATAAATTAATTACTAAAATCAATGAATATACAGAATATGCTAATAAGCAGTCAGGCCATACAACTGGGGCTATTGTTATAAAAACTGATGATGGCGCAATTAGTCTTATAAAGAGCACTACCAGAAACGAAATACCAGGAGGGCGCACTTCTGAAAGAAGAGAATGGATTCAAGAATATATAACATCTCCTTTGTATAAAAGGCTACTACCAGGAGATGTTACTCCTGATATAGAACTTGTTATATCTTCAGACAAAAATAGAGTTTTATTTAGATCTATATTCTTAAAAAATTTCTATACCATTAAAGAAGCGCAAAATAAAGGTATAATCAACCAAGATAATGCTAAAACTATTATTAATTTTGAAAAATTATTTGTAACTGCACTTTTTTTAGGTGAAGTTGATTACCATAAGGGTAATTTAGGAATTATTATTAATGATAATAAAATATATGCTGCAAAAGTTGATCATGGTAGATCTGCTTATAATTTTTATGAAGACGTACATGACCTTATACACAAGCTTCATAGTGGGTTTTCCAAGTGGATTGGTTATGACAAATCCGGTTTTCAATTAAATATACAAAAGCTTAAACAAGCGGTTAATGAAATTATTAAAATTTCACCAGTTGAAATAGAAACATTATTAAACTCTCGCTTTGAAAAATTAAGAAAACATAACGTGGAATATAAAGACAGTTATAGAGATTTAACTTATTCATCACGCGAACATTATCCAGCACCTGAGAAGTTATCTTTCACAGGAAAAACCTCAGTGAGTCATCCAAGTGCTATATGGTATAAAGCACGATATTTCATAGAAGAATTAAGAAAGATAGATTTAATTCCTGCTCTTAAAGATAAAAAAGAACACTTAAGATCAAAAGTAAATGAACTATTATCAGAACTTAAGTCTCTTAAGGAAGCTGAAGATTTAAACAAAGAAAGTAAAGAAAAATTTATTAATATTGACCCAAGAATGAAGGATTTGAGTATTACTCAGCTAGAAGAAATGATAAGTGAATTACAGATTCATTATAAAGAAGGTTTAGAATCACTCACTCATAGAGTAGACACTATAAATGATAGACAGAAGTTACTTAAATCATCAATAAAAGCAATAAATAGAGAAGGTGGTCTTTATAGTAAGTTATATAAATCTTTTTTAAATACTAATAATAATTGGATAAACCCTATTAAAGAATATCTATCTCCTAAAGAAGAGACTTATCTTAGGATGTTGCAATACCGCGAAGCTGAAAAATGGTATCTAAATAAATATATAAAGCAGCTAGAAGTGTTTAAACAATTTTACGAATATTTAGACTTTATCAGCAAAATTGATGAATTAGATGAAGGGTTTAAGAATGGCGAATGGTTGTTTAGAATTCCGCATGGTGAAAGTCCTCAAGAATGGGTTAAAAAAAATAATTACTTAATAAATGAAAAAGTCTTTATGTCTCCAATGATATTTTTGTTATGGAAAGCTCCAGCTATAAAAGGAAAAGGTCTTGGGGCACTTATTAAAAACCCAAAATATAATAATTTTATTGACCAAATAATTTTTCAATTAGCATTACATGATTTAGAACATAAAACTAAGGCAGTTGAAAATATAATTGCAGCAGGTGTTGATATAAATCACTCAGATAGTAATGCTGATAATGCTTTAATGATGGCCGCAAGAGATGGAGAAGTTGAAGTTATAGCTTACTTAATGGGTTTAGGGGCAGATATTGAAAAAGCCAATTCAAAGTTTGAAACTCCTCTTTTAATCGCTATAAAAAAAGATAAGGCAACAGTTATTAAGTTTTTGCTAGCCCGTAATGCTAATTTAGAGGCTGCAGATATTAACGGAAATAACGCGTTACTTTTAGCAATTATTTCAGGAAATTTAGATATTATAGAGACTATCATAAATTTAAATCCTGCAAAAGATGTAATGAACAAAAATTTTGAAACTCCAGCTTCTTTGGCAGCAAAATTTGGTTATCTTGATGTTTTAAAAGTATTAACTAAGGATTATCTACCATATTTGGATATAGCTGTTAAAAATCACCATGTTAATATGGTTCAGTATATATTAGATTTTCATTCAGGATCCCTTTTGATTCAGTATATTAAAGATAAAGCATTACTTTTTTGTATAAAAAATAAAGCAGATATTAGAATGATTGAAATGCTCTTAGCTAATGGAGCTAATCCATATGCGGAAATAGAAGGTCAAGTTTCTTTAAAATTAGCAGTAGAACTTGGTTATGCTGAAATAACAGCTGCAATAATTAATAATATAAATGAGGAGATAAACCTAGAAACCAAGAATATCTACGAAAATAGCGCTTTCATGCTTTCAGTTGAGAATGCTAACCATAAAGTAATAAAAGCTTTCTATGATTATGGTTTTAAGCATGATATAGATAAAATTAAACAGGCTTTAGAAATATCTTTATCAAGCAATGATTTTGGTGTGGTTAAATTACTATTAAGTAATTATGCAGACTTTTTCATTAGTGGAGGTTTAAATTATATTGTAATTAAACCAACCCTTGGCTCTAAAGAATTTATTGAAAAGTTATTTTCTATTGTCTCTCTTCCAAGTGATGGTTTAGTGGAATATTCTGGGACTCTAGGGAATCAAAACATATATATGAAAATTAGATGTAAAAATCTCCCCATGCAACAACTAATTGAACCAAATTTAGAAGACAATATAAAAACAGAAGAAATTTTATTGTCAAACACTAAACCTGAAATAGATACAGATTCGCAAATAGAGGTATCTGTAAGTACTTCTCTTCCTAAAGTAATTGAACCAAATTTAGGAGAAAATATAAAAACAGAAGAAATTTTATTGCCAAGCACTGAATCTGCAATAGATACAGATTCGCAAATAGAATTATCTGTAAGCATTTCTATTCCTAAAACAATAATGGCAGTGAATAATCTAATGATAGGAAGTGATTTTACTCAGAAACAAGTAGCAGCGCCTCTTCTTATAACATTTCCAGTTGAAGAGCCTAAGGGAAATGGCGAAAGAACTTCTGAAGGATCAGGTAGTGAAGCTAAAATTCAAAAATTTCAGTTTATAAAAGGAACATTATGTGGAAAATTATTACTTTCTCCTGCATTAAATTACCTTAAAGATAATATAAAAGATGAACAAAATGATAAAAATTTATTTGATTATTTTTCAAAGTCTGTGTCTGAAAGCGCTTCTTATGTTGTAAAATCTTTAATCTTTGCTGGAGTTAGTTTTGCTGACATTCTGCCTGATAAGCCATATGGTTTAGCAAATAAAATGATATTATACAAAGTCTCCTCTGACTTAATTTATAATATAGTTATTTTCCAAGTAGATAAAACTTCTGAGATGTTTTCAAAAGAATATCTAAAGGAAATGACTTTCTTTGTAATTCCACCCACCTTATCAATGTTAGGTTTTAATATTGATGAAATGTTGGGTCAAAATAGCTTTTTAACTGGCCTAATAGTTGGTTCTGGCGTTGAAATAGTTGATCTAGCAGGAGTTGGTATGACGGAGTTATATAATATATTTTATAGCGAATAAGACTTTCAGTTAAAATAAATATCTCAAGGAAGTGGATAGAAGTATAATTTTAAAGATATCCTTTCCTTAAGAATTTATGTAATTGCTAAGTTAAATATAGGTAAGTAATGAAGCTTTATGTAAAAGCTCTGAGGGGGCTTAGGTCAGTTTACATATTTAGTATCTCGCTCATTGTTATTTAATTTAAGAAATGATATTAGAGGTTAAAGAATATTCCTTCTTCTTTATTTATTAAGTTGAAGATTTTGTAACACCTAAATCTCACGAAAGAGAAGTGACATAGAAGAATATATATATACAACCTCTCTAATCTCTTTAAAAAAGAGGTTACAATTAAGTTGTTGAATATATTTTAGATGTAACTAAAAGCTGTAACTAAAGGTTAAGTGTAAAAAACTCTTTTAGCTTATATATTTCTAATTACATTGAGCTTTGTGATAATTTTCTAGCTTCATCCTCTGAAGATAATGCTGAGATTAATTCATCTAAATCACCACCATCAGCTATTTCATTAATTTTATATAAGGTTAAATTAATGCGATGGTCGGTTACTCTTCCTTGAGGGTAATTATAGGTGCGAATGCGTTCAGATCTATCTCCACTACCAACTTGTTCTTTGCGGTCTGCGGCGCGTTCATTATCAATTCTGCGTCTTTCTTCTTCATAAAGGCGAGAACGTAATATTTTTAATGCTTTAGCACGGTTTTTATG
This sequence comes from Rickettsiales bacterium, assembly GCA_049653745.1. Taxonomy (GTDB): domain Bacteria; phylum Pseudomonadota; class Alphaproteobacteria; order Rickettsiales; family CANDYO01; genus CANDYO01. The sequence goes on along the minus strand of JBASGW010000016.1, from coordinate 5,320 downwards.
CTGAGATTTTTCATCTTGTTGGGTAACAATAATACCAGTTGGTATATGAACAATGCGTACGGCACTATCAGTGGTATTAACACTTTGTCCACCAGGTCCAGATGAACGATAAACATCTATTCTTAAGTCTTTTTCTTCTATTTCAATATCCACTTCTTCAGCTTCAGGTAGCACTGCAACAGTTGCAGCTGAGGTGTGAATTCTTCCGCTTGACTCAGTTTCTGGAACTCTTTGAACGCGATGCACCCCAGATTCATATTTAAGTTTAGCAAATACGCCTTTGCCGGTTACTAAAGCAGAAGCCTCTTTTACTCCCCCAATACCAGTGTCATAATAAGACATTATTTCGAACTTCCATTTATGACGTTCGCAATATCTTTGATACATTCTAAAAAGCACTCCACCAAATAAAGCTGCTTCATCTCCGCCGGTACCAGCTCTAATTTCAATAATAGCATTTTTATCATCGTCTTTATCTTTTGGTAATAGGGCCAATTTTACATCTTTTTCTAAAATAGGGAGGCTGTTTTTAACTTCTTCAAGCTCCATTTCAGCTAAGTCTTTCATTTCTGGATCATTGAGTAATATCTCTAGGTCTTTAATAGATTGTGCAGCATTTAAGTAAGTATTAATCTTTTCAATAATTGGTCCTAAATCGGCATATTCTTTAGATAACTTAATAAATTCTTCTCTGCCCAAAGACTCAACATTATTTAGCTTTTCTGAAAGATCTTGGTATTTTTGAGTTATTTTAGTTAAATTTTCAGTGAAACTCATATTTTTTTAACTCTTTCTAATAAGTGATCAATTCTAATTTGTTCTTCAACTCTGGTGTCTAAATTTTTTAATTTAACTAGGTTAGATTTTAGCTCTTCTTCGCCAATAAATATAGCTAATTTACAATTAGTTTTTATTGCATTTTTTAGAGCTTTATCAAATTTAGTATCCAAATCTAAATGAATTGCTATATCGCTTTTACGTAAATCATTAGCTAAAGTGATAGCAAATTTCTGTTGGGTGCTAGAGAGAGGAATTATTGCAATTGAGCGTAATTGCTGAGCTGGTAATTGACAAAGCAATGATAATCTTTCAACGCCTGCAGCAAAGCCTATTCCTTCAGTCTCATCGCCACCTAATAGTTTAATTAAGCCATTATAGCGTCCACCACCAAGAACAGTTCCTTGGGCTCCTAATTCGGTAGTAATAAATTCAAAAGCGGTGTGGTTATAATAATCAAGACCGCGCACCATATTGGAATTTATATTAAAATTAATTCCCATCAGCTTAAGATATTCTTGCAATTGATTAAAAAAATCTGCAGCTTCATTGGTAAAGTAATCCTTAATTTTAGGGCTATTTACTACTATTTTCTTATCAGTTTCATCTTTAGAATCTAGAACCCGTAAAGGGTTTTTATATAATCTAATTTTACTATCTTCAGATAAATCATTTTCAAAATCTTTTAAATATTCAACTAAAGCTTTTTGATAATTTATACGAGTTTGAGAGCAGCCTAAGGAATTTAACTCTAAGCTAGTATGTTGCAATATATTAAGTTTTTCTAGAAAAGCTGCAGCCATAGCAATCATTTCAGCATCTATTGCAGGGCTTCCTAAGCCTAAATATTCATAATCAACTTGGTGAAATTGTCTTTGTCTGCCCTTTTGTGGGCGTTCATATCTAAATAAAGGACCGCAAGTGAAAAGCTTTAACGGCAATAATTGTTTCATTCCATGAGAGATATATGCTCTGCAGATGCTTGCAGTGAATTCTGGTCTTAGGGTTATTTCTTCATTGCCTTTATCAAAGAAACTATACATTTCTTTGCCAACCACATCAGAGGATTCGCCTAAACTACGTTTAAAAACATTTGAGAATTCAAAAATAGGAAGTGATATGCCTTGATATCCATAAAGATCAGCAATTTTTTTTGCCATAGATATAATATATTCATGACGAATATAATCTTCAGCAAAAAGATCTTTAGTTCCTCTAACTGGTTGTAGTTTTTCCATAATAATTTATTGTTTTACTCTTATTTTATAATAGACAAAATAAATTACTATTCCACTTATTAGCCAAATTAAAGTGTATAGTCCAACTGTTTTCATAGTTGCAAATAATAAAGTTAGGCATAATAAAACACCAAAGCTACCAATTAGGTATGGAACTGGGCATTTAAAAGGCCTCTTAACATCTGGATATTTCCTTCTAAGCACCATCATTGACAGGCAAACAATCATGAAAGAAAATAAAGCTCCAACACTTGATAAAGTTCCAATCACTTCTAATGGAACAAATCCAGCTATAATAGCTACTATAACTCCTAAGCTAGAAATTGAAAAATATGGAGTATGGTATTTTTTATGTATTTTAGTTAAAACTGGAGGAAGTAATCCATCTCTTGCAACAACTAAGATAATTCTAGATAAAGCAAATAGCTGCGCTATCATAACTGATATCATACCTAGAACTACGCCACCTGCAATAATTGATGAAACGATATTATGACCATTATAACTTAAAGCACCAGGGATAGGGCTATCAACATTGATCTTATGAAAAGGAATTATTCCAACTAATAAAGCTGCAACAATCATGTATAAAATTATACATACAGCTAAAGATCCTAAAATTGCTAAGGTTAAATCTCTTTTAGGGTTTTTTGCTTCTTCTGCAGCTGAAGCGATAGAATCAAAACCATTATAAGCAAAAAATACAAAAGCCGCACCAGAGACAACTCCAGAAATACCAAATGGCATGAAAGGGCTGCTTAAAAATGCATTTTCAAAAGTATGGCCATGTTCAAACCAGTGCTTCACATCAAAATGAGGTACTGCCACAACGATAAACAAAGTGATTGCAGTAATTTTGATTATTACTAGAGCGCCGTTAATTATAGCACTTTCTTTAGTTCCTCTTATTAATATTAGAGTTACCACTAATGAGATAAGAAAGGCTGGCAAATTAATTAATCCACCTTCTGCAGGGTTTTTAGTGAGTTCAAAAGGTATGTTTACTCCACCTTCATTGAGCATGCTTACCATATAGCCAGACCAAGCCGATGCAACTGTTGAAGAAGATGTTATAAAATATAGGATTAGCATCCAAGATACTATCCAGGCTATAATTTCTCCAAAAGCAACAAAAGTGTAAGAATATGCTCCTCCAGAGGTGGGAATCATTGCTGCTATTTCAGTATAAGTTAAAGCTATAAATATAGCGGTCATTCCAGCAATAGCATAAGACATAACAACTGCAGGGCCAGACATATTTGCTGCTGCAATTCCAGTCATCCCAAAAATTCCTGTGCCAATAATTGCTCCAAGACCTAATAAAAATAAATGACCCAAGCCTAAAGTTTTTTCTAGTCCTTTATTTTTATTAGCGCTGTCTAAAACTTCAGTAATTGTTTTTGCTTTAAAAATATTCATTATGACCCTGTAAAATGCTACAATTTTTTAAGTATAAACAGAATAAAGAAAAGCTCCAGTTTGTCAATGATTATGATTATTAGTGTGAAAACAACTGAAGTGATGAGCTAGGGGATTTAGCAATTAATATTAGTTTTTAAGAAGGATAAAGCAATGATAGAGTTTTAAAAAATGCAAGATATACAAAATTCAAAATAAGTAGATAGAGCATTTAACAAGTAGCAGGCTGTATGATAATGAAATTGAGAAAGATCTATGTCTTTATGAAAAACATAAAAAGTTGACTATTATTTTGTTAGATTAAGCTGTTATTCTCAATATTTTAAATTGAGAATAACAATAAAGTAATATTATTAGCTTATTTTATATAATATTCAGCAAAGCAATTAGAGTCATTGAGGCTCTCTCCTGTTGTTGCATCACTTATGATGCCCATACAAGTGTTTACAAGATTATTGTCAGCTAATGTGTTTGATGCTATTTGTGTGTATCCATCTGGACATTCATCATTAATTGCATAAACTTGATGAACGAAAGGATTGCAATTATATAATTTAGTTGCAGAATCTTCATTCAATTTTTTTTGGATTGCATCAGCAATGCTTACATATAAGTCATTTGAACCATCCAGTGTTTTTTGCTTAGGGCAATATGCTTGTAAAAATTTATTTATTGCTTCTTTATATTCAGGTTCTGATCTGCATTTTGAAGCTGCTTCTGGTCCGAATTTATATATATCAGTCATAAAAATTTCCTATTCTGGTTATTAAATATTAAATATAATAAATTACTATATAAATAGATTATAAATTTTTTAATTTAAGAGTCAACGCGTAATTTTTATTGAATGATGTAGTTAGTGCTCATTTAAAAAAGATTGATAATGATTGTTGTTATAGTTACTTCCGCTTTAGAAAAGCTTTAATTTATTTGTTCTAAAATTGTTTATACATAAGATTTTGTATGCAATTATGCTTTAATAAAGTTATTAAAAATATGCCGAAAAAATAAATGAATTTATCTTAGATTAAGAATAATTCTTTGTATAGATCTAAGCTATTTTCTGTTAAGCATGTTGGATTGATAATGCATTCTTGTAACCTTAATTTTATATCTTCAAAATATTTAGTTGGGTGAATTTTACTATTAGTTCTATGGTTATGGTGCATTATGGCGATTTCAACAAAATTATTTATCCAAGCCTTTTGATTAGCATTATGTTCATTATCTTTATTGTAATAAAAATGTTCTGGATGAAACTGAGTTGCATATCTTATGCCATTTTCATGAGCATATGACATAGCAACTCCACCTTCTGACACTGCGCCTAATTGTATTTTATTACCTAATTTAGTAGCTACTGCAGCATAGTGATGAGCGGTGTCGCTTTTAAAGCTTATTTTAGCAAACTCACAATTGTTAAATGCATTTTTTTGTTGTTCTTTGGTGGAGGCCATAAAATATGCTAAAGTTCCTTCAATATAACTAATTTGATGTTGTCCACTGCTGTAACCCACTAATGGACTTAATGTGCCGCCATGATACATTGAAAAATGCTGTGCTCCTGCACATATACCAAGATAAGGAATGTTATATTTATATGATAGATCAAGAATATTTTGGTAATGATTTTCAATATCCATATTAAATGGACAATCTTCTTTCTTGAATTCATCTGAGTTAGGATAGGAATCTTCAGCTCCAGGATTAATAACGCCATCAAATTGTTTTAAGAAAGATTCTCCACCTTTTTTTAATATATCTTCTTTAACTAAATAAAATTTTACATTAGGGTAGTTCTCAGTTATCAATCTAGATGTTGACCAAATACCTGTTGACCAAAAATTTTCACCATGACTAATAGCAATATAAGCTTTACTTAAGTC
>JBASGW010000015.1:0-1948 GCA_049653745.1 Rickettsiales bacterium | reverse complement strand
AAATTGTCTACACATGTGCAGCCAGAAATTCAGCCATGTATCTAGCGGGTGAAAAGAAACGCGACACGATGTATTGGAACGGGAATAGACTGATCGTTGGGCTGCTTTTCGATTCTCTGGGCAGCTCTTGCGCATTCAAGGAAGAAATTAGAAACGAGCTGACGCAGTATACTCACGCGCTAACGCTGTCCCAAATCGCATCAGACACAACAGTCGATCTCGTGGATCTCCCAGAACGCATCCTTGAAGAGCATTACGAGTACCTCGACTATGACTATGGTGAGTGTCCCTTTGCCTGCGAGGTGGATGTCATTGCAGACATTCTACGTGTTGAGACGCTGGCCGAAGAGCTGCAGCATCTGATGATCGAGCGTCCCGACCTGGGCCAGTTTCAGGGACTCTATCCATATCGAGCGTATCTCAAAGGCGTTGCAGAGTTCCCTGACGAAGAAGCGAATCCGAATAACCGGCTGGTGATGAGCTGGGACATGCGTCAGCTTTTCGACGGGCTGGTTTTCGACGGGCTGGTGACGCAGGCTGCGCACCAGGTGCCGTTGATGGCCATCCGCTTTGTCCTGAGCACTGGCATGCGGGCATCTCGTGCAGGCCTGGGCGAGCTAGAGAGAGTAATCGTCGCGGTGGAATCCCCGAACGAGAAGGTGCTAGTGTCGATCTTTCTCGAGAAGTGGGCGAAGGCGGGCTCTAGGTACGACGAGCGCAGCCGCAGTGTGTACACCTTCCTGGACGTACCGGACGCCGCCGAGTTCGAGCGCTGCCTGACCTACAAGTACCAGCACACCAAGCACGCGTGGAGGCTGCAGAAGCCCGGCATGAGGCTGTCTCCCCGGGAGGCGGGGGAGCTGCGTGTTGCAGTTCACGCTGCCGTAATGCGGGAAAGCGGGCTGGCAGCAGGTCCTGACGTTAGGCCGTAGACTGTGGTTAACGTTGTGCTGACTTTGCTATGCCAGGGCGATTTTACAGCATCATTGATCATATGCTAAGAAGGGTACGCGAAACGGTTGTACCAGTGAAATGGGCACCTTTTACATGTTAAATTAGCAGCTTTGACGTCTTTTTCAATTGCCGGCAAGATGTCAGGAGGAACGCTGAGTCGAAAGGGAGGTGTGGACCCATGGCAATCACACAAGCAGAGTTTTCGGTCATGTCAAGCAATCGTAGGCTCACAAAAGTCTCTTTCTATGTCACCTACACGAGAGCTTGCAAGAAAGCCAGAGAAATTATCATCGGATGTGCAGCTAGAAATTCAGCCATGTACTTTGCGGGTGACATGAAGCGTGACACGATGTGCTGGAAAGAGAACGTCCTGCTTGTTGGGCTGCTTTTTGAATCTCTCGGCAGTGCTTGCAAATTTCAGGAAGAACTCCAAAAAGAGCTGCAACCGTATGCACAGGCAGTAACATTGTCCCAATTTGCTTCAGGCACCACTGCTGTCGATTTCGTGGATCTTCCCGAACGCATACTTGAGGAACACTATGAGTACTTTGACTACGACTACGGAGAGTGTCCCTTTGCCTGCGAGGTGGATGCTATTGCAAATATCCTGTGTGCGGAAACTCCTGCCGCTCAGCTACAGCACCTCATGATTGAGCGTCACGACCTAGCTTACTTTCGAAAGCTCTATCCCTACAGAGCCTATCTCAAAGGGGTTGCAGAATTTCCGGACGAAGGGACGAATCCGAACAACATGTTAGTGCTGAGCTGGGACTTGCGGCAGTTCTTCGATGGATTGGTGACGCGGGGAGACTATCAAGTTCCGTTGATAGCCATCCGCTTTCTCGTGAACACTGAGTTGCGAGTCGCTCACGCAGGCCAAGGCGAGCTGGAGAGGGTGATAGTTGCAATGAATCCCCGGACGAAGAGCTGCTGCTGTCCGTCTATTTCGAGAATTCGGCCAAGGCGGGCTCCAGGTACGACGAGCGCAGCCGCT
>JBASGW010000014.1:0-97506 GCA_049653745.1 Rickettsiales bacterium | reverse complement strand
ATTAAAGGTGAAAGGAGTAACATACAAGTTGAATGTTCCTAAGTATGATATGTCTTTTATTGTGCCTGTGTAAGAATTTGAGCCGATTGTAACGGTTGATGATTTTGAGAAATTTGATAAATAATCTAAACTTAAACTTGTAGCAAAATATTGATTCAGTTTAAATCCAGCTTCTAATTCAAATACAGGGCTATCACCAAGTTTAACACTTTTGTTGTTAACTGTGGTGGTGCTTGCTGATGTTACGTTTTCACTTTTAGAATTGGCTATACCGCCGCCTGCTTGAATAAAAAAATCTGGTTCAAATGCATGGGCAGAACTTAAGATAGTTGAGCTTAATATAGTTGCTGTTATAATTTTTTGCGATAATTTCATGAGTTACTCCTTTAGTGGTTTGCGTTAAAGAACAACTAATAATAAAGTATCTATATCAAAGAGTAAAGCACTCTACTTCAACTAATAGTAAAATAAAAACTCTATATAAGAATTCGCTATTTAACCGAATAGATTCTTTATTTTATTAAAAAAAGATGCCGATTCGGGGCTAGATTCTTTAGTTTCTAAAGAAGTAAATTCTTGAAGAAGTTCTTTTTGTCTATCATTTAGATGTACAGGAGTTTCAACCATTGCATGAATATAAAGATCTCCACGATGTTTAGATTGCATGCGGAGCATACCTTTCCCTTTAAGTCTAAATTTAGAGCCATTTTGAGTTCCCTCAGGAATAGTGAATTTAACATTTATACCATCAATACAAGGAACTTCAATGCTTCCTCCCAAGATTGCAGTTGTCATCTTTATAGGAATTTTACAATGAAGGTCAATATTATCGCGCTCAAAAATAGAATGTTTTTTAATGCTAACAAAAATATAAAGATCTCCTGCCTGACCTCCTCTTATTCCAGCTTCACCTTCTCCAGTTAAGCGAATTCTATTTCCATCTTCAACTCCAGCAGGAATATTCACAGAAAGATGTTTTTCTTTAACCGCCCTTCCTTCTCCTTTGCAATCTGAGCATGGATTCTTTATTTTTTGACCAAGGCCATTGCATGCATGGCAAGTGCGTTCAACTGTAAAAAATCCTTGTTGAGCCCTTATGGTGCCGCGCCCCCCGCAAGTTGAGCATTTTTCAGGGGAGCTTTTGGTTGAGCTGCCTGTGGCATCACAAGTTTTGCAAGAGCTTGCGCAATTAAATTTAATTTTTGTTTGTTTTCCTTTGAAGGCCTCTTCTAAGGAAATTTCTATATTATAACGAAGGTCAGAGCCGCGGCTATTAAAATTTTGTGTATTTCTACCACCTCCCATTAAATCTTCAAAGATATCGCCAAACATATCAGAAAAACCAGCAGACCCAGGATTAAATCCACCAAAGCCTCCGCTCGCTCCTCCCCTTGGGCGTGAGCTGCCGCCATCAAAAGCAGAATGTCCGTAGCTATCATAAGCTGCGCGTTTTTGAGGGTCACTTACTACTTCATAGGCTTCAGCTAATTCTTTAAATTTAGCTTCAGCATCTTTGTTATTAGGATTTTGATCAGGATGATATTTCATAGCTAATTTACGATATGATTTTTTTATTTCATCTGCTGTAGCGCTTTTGCTAACACCTAAGATTTTATAGTAATCTTCCTTCATATTTAACAACTCAACTTATTAATGGAAAAATCTCGAGGCAATTAAACCTCGAGATAAATTTTAGCATTTTAATTTAGAAGATATAACTTATTTAGTATCATCTTCTTTGATTTCTTCAAATTCAGCATCAACAACTTTTGCGTCTTCTGGATTGTTTGAAGTGTGGTTTTCCGATCCATCGCCGGCTCCATTAGAAGCACCAGCAGATTGCTGTTGGTCTTTATACATCATTTCTCCAATTTTCATTGAAGATTGCATTAAGACTTCTGTTTTTTCTTTAATAACTTCAGCATCGTCACCGTTTAACACTTCTTTTAGATCGGTAATATCTGCTTCAATCTTTTGTTTTTCTTCAGGAGATAATTTATCGCCATATTCTTTTAAGCTTTTCTCGGTGCTGTAAATCAAGCTATCGGCATGATTTTTAGCTTCAATAGAAGCGCGGCGTTTCTTATCTTCTTCAGCATTTACTTCTGCATCTTTTACCATTTGATCTATTTCAGCTTCTGATAATCCACCAGAAGATTGAATAGTAATTTTCTGTTCTTTTCCGCTAGCTTTATCTTTGGCGGTAACGTGGAATATACCGTTAACGTCAATATCAAAGCCTACTTCAATTTGTGGCATTCCTCTAGGTGATGGTGGTATTCCTTCTAGATTGAATTGACCTAATGCTTTGTTATGAACTGCCATTTCTCGTTCACCTTGATAAACCTTAATAGTTACAGCTGTTTGGTTATCTTCAGCGGTTGAGAATATTTGGCTTTTCTTGGTTGGAATAGTGGTATTACGCTCAATTAACTTGGTCATAATGCCGCCCATAGTTTCAATTCCAAGAGATAATGGAGTTACGTCTAATAATAAAACATCCTTTACATCGCCTCTTAGCACCCCACCTTGAATTGCAGCGCCTAAAGCCACTACTTCGTCAGGATTAACACCTTTATGTGGTTCGCGATCAAAAAACTCTTTAACTTTTTGAATTACTTTTGGCATTCTAGTCATGCCACCAACTAAAACAACTTCCTTGATATCTGAAACGTTTAATCCAGCATCCTTAAGTGCTTTACGACATGGTTCAATAGTTCTTTCAATCAAATCATCAACTAAGCTTTCTAATTTAGATCTAGTCATTTTAATAAGTAAATGTTTAGGACCAGATGCATCTGCAGTGATATAAGGAAGGTTAATATCAGTTTCTAATGCGCTTGATAGCTCAATTTTAGCTTTCTCAGCAGCTTCTTTTAACCTTTGTAAAGCCAAAGGATCATTTTTTAAATTAATACCAGATTCTTTTTTGAATTCTTCAACTAAGAAGTCAAGAATGCGCATATCAAAATCTTCACCACCAAGGAAGGTATCTCCATTTGTTGATTTAACTTCAAAAACGCCATCACCTATTTCTAAAATTGATACGTCGAATGTACCGCCACCAAGATCATATACAGCAATAGTTTTATTTTCATGCTTATCAAGGCCATAGGCTAAAGCTGCTGCGGTTGGTTCATTGATAATGCGTAATACTTCCAATCCAGCAATGCGGCCAGCATCTTTGGTTGCTTGGCGTTGAGCGTCATTAAAATAAGCTGGAACAGTAATAACTGCTTGTGTAACTTTTTCACCAAGGAAACTTTCTGCAGTTTCTTTCATTTTTTGTAAAATAAAGGCACTGATTTGGCTAGGTGAATAATTTTCATTTTTTACTTTAACCCAAGCATCGCCACTATCAGCTTTAACAATTTTGTAAGGAACTAAATCCATATCTTTTTTAGTCATTGGATCATCAAATCTACGACCAATAAGGCGCTTAATAGCAAATAAAGTATTAGTTGGATTGGTAACACCTTGTCTCTTTGCAGGGCTTCCTACAAGCTTTTCTCCAGATTCAGTGAAAGCAACCATTGAAGGGGTGGTTCTATTCCCTTCAGAATTTTCAATAACCTTAGGTTCTTTTCCTTCCATTATTGCAACGCATGAATTAGTAGTACCTAGATCTATACCCAAAATATAATTAGACATTTTTATCCTCAAAAATTGATATTGTTTTCTTAATGCTTTAAATCTTTAAAATAAAGATATTTAAATTTGAAGTATATATGGGAGTAATTTTTTTAAATACAAGAGGTGATAATATAAAAATATCAAAAATTTTTGAAAGTAGCCGGGGGATGGTGGGCCTGGATGGAGTTGAACCATCGACCTCACGCTTATCAGGCGTGCGCTCTAACCACCTGAGCTACAGACCCCCTACAACATAAGAATTGAAATCTATTAGATTAAGATATCTTTGTCAAGCTGATTTATACCTATGGTTTTAACATTTCTAAAATAGCAAAAATTGTTGATCTTGATATGGGGTAAAAGAGCAATAATTAGAAAAAATAATATATAGTGAAAAATTACTTATCTTTAAGTCTTCCTCAGGGTGATTTATAAAAATGATAAATCTGACATAATACTTTCTTAAAATTATATTGACATTAATTAACTATATTGTTACTAATATATTAACATATTTATAACGATATTATTGTAGAGAAAAAATGCAAATTAAACCATTAGATAATGAAGAGCTCGCCAAAGATTTAGCCAAAGCAGCTGTGGGTAAGAATGTAGATGAAGTGAATTTTTTAATAAGGAAAGGTGCTAATGCGAGTGAAGCTTTAGCAGAAATTTTTTTCTTTAGGCCTATGCAGCCTATGTCGTCTATGCAGCCTATGTCGTCTATGCAGCCTATGTCGTCTATGCCGTCTATGCAGCCTATAGTGACTCCAGGAGCATGGCAAGAAGATGCAATAAATTTATTGATTAGTAAAGGGGCTGATAAGAATATAGCTTTGGCGTTATTGGCTTCAAAAAGTAATATATCAGCGTTAGGTATCTTAGTAAATAAAGGCGCTGATAAGAGTGTGGCTTTAGCAATGGCGCTTGAGAGAGGCGATTTACCTGGAGCAAAATTCTTAATTAGTAAAGGAGCTGATAAGGAAAAGGCTTTAGCGAGTGTTGCCTTAAAGGCCGATATAGCGGCGGTTGATTTATTAATTAGTAAAGGAACTGATAAGAGTGTGGCTTTAGCGAGTGTTGCTTCAAAGGCCGATATAGCGGCGGTTGATTTATTAATTAGTAAAGGAACTGATAAGAGTATGGCTTTAGTGCGCGTTGTTTTAAAAAATGATGTAAAGGCAGTTGATTTATTAATAAGTAAAGGAGCTGATATTCAAGCAGCTATAGCAGTCATAGAAAAAGTTTCATCTCCAACTTTAACTTCAGCGTTAAAAATAGCTGCAGTAAATTTATTGAAAAACAAAGCTCATGAAAAAGCAGGGGAGGCCTTACTAGAGTTGGCTATGAAAAATAGCGGAGATTCGGCAGCTGAAGAGAGCAAAGAAGAATCAGAACCAAATACTGGGAGTGATCAGGGGCCAGATGGTGGTTCTAGTAATGTGGTTCATGTTGGAACAAAGCGTTCTCGTTTAGAAACTGGAGAAGATCGAGAAGAGGAAGCTGTTAATTATTCAAGCATTCAATCTAGCAGTTCTAGCTCTAATTATAATCCTAATAAAGCTGCAAAAACTGATAATACTGTAAGCGCTGGAAGTAAAAAAACAAGCTCAAACAGTGAATCAAGTTCTTCGGGCAATCAACATAGTGATGTTCAACAAAATGAGCAAGAAGAAGGGCAGAAAGAATTAATACCTAGTAGAGTTTTTGCCCACCCGCTTTTAAAAGATGCTTTACCTGTTTTAAATTCATTGGCAAGTGAAGGAGATAATGCTGAAGCTTTAACACATGAGGCTCCAAAAATTAAAGCAATAAGGTATAGCATAGATTTAGCAAGCGCGGCTTCAAAGGCTGATGTGGAGGCGATAGATTCATTAATAAGTAAAGGAGCTGATAAGGAAAAGGCTTTGGTGAGGTTAGCTTTAAAGGGTAACGTTGAAGCCGTGGATTTATTGATAACTAAAGGAGCTGATAAGAATATAGCTTTTATACGTGTGGCTTTAAAGGGTGATACAGCAGCAATAGATTTGTTGAGAAGTAAAGGAGCTAGTAATGAGCAAGCTTTAGCAAGTATAGAAAAAATTCCAAATAAAATTTTAAGCCAAAAAGACAAAATAGCGGCAAAAATGTTATTAACAAATGCTCATGAAAAATCTACATCAAAATCAGATAGTGGAGATGATTTGGTATCGGTATCAGAAAATGAAAATGATCAAGGGCCAGATGATGATTCTAGTGATGTGGTTTATGTTGGAACAAAGCGCTCTCGTGCAGAAATTGAAGAAGATGAAGAGGATATAGTTATTAGTTATTCTAGCAGTTCTAGCTCTAATCCTAATAAAGCTGCAAAAACTGATAGCACTGTAGGTGCTGGAAGCAAAAGAGCAAGCTTAAATGAGGAAGCAAATTCTTCTGAAGATCAGCATAGTGATGTTCAATTAGAAATAAAAACTAAATTAGAAGATCAAATTATATATAAAAGCTTAGAAGAGAGAGACTTAGAAGAGGCTGAAAAAGAAGCTGAATTGGTAGCTAGCAACGAAAATCAAAATATTGTTAGTCTTCCTAAAGATATCAGGGGGGATTTATTTGATCATCAATATGTACCAGAGAAAGCAGCTGAAAAACAAGTAAAAATCTATGATAATCAAGCAATATATCAATTATATCAGTTTGGTAAATGGGTATATGGTTTAATAGAAAATGCTGTAAATTCTCCATTAGTGTTTACAGATAAATCAGGTGGATTAGGGGCTTATTCTTTATCATATGATGATGGCTTGCCAAAAATAGATATGGATAGTCCTTATGTTTTTCATATGAATGAAGTATTATAATTAGTGAGTCATATTGAGCAACAGTAATTGACCTTTATTTTATGCTATACAGGAGATCTAATAATTACAGAGTAAAAAATATTTATATACTTCTTACTCTGTATTTTTAGTTACTTAAGTTCAATCAAAATAGCTTTAGTTAAGTTATTGGCATCGCGTCTTGATATAATTCCATTAATCATGATAGCAAAGACTAGAGTTTTGCCGTCATCTTTTTCTAGATAGCCAGATAAGTTAAATACTCCGCTCATGCTTCCAGTTTTAGCGTGAATTTTGCCAGATAATTGTTGCTCATCTAAGTATTTTAAGGATTCATCAACTCCAGGAATTAATAGAGAGTTATAAAAATAAGAAGAAATATTAGTATTATAAAAAGCTAACTTATTTAATTTTACTAGTTGATCTGGTGATATTAAATTATATCGAGACCCTCCTGAGCCATCCATCATGCGCATTTGTCTTGAATCAATGTCTATATTATCTAAAAGTTCACCCAATGCTTTAGTGCCGTTAGTAAAAGTTCCTTGGGTATTATAATAATATGCTCCAATAGTTTTTATTAGATTGTCGGCAATAATATTATTTGAATTTTTTAGCATCTCCTTAACTAAAAGATCCAAGGTTCTTGATTTGTGAGCAATAATTGTTGGATTCTCTGGGTAAGAAGTATCAAATAATATTTTACCCTTAAATGTTATATTTTGTTGTTTTAATATGTCCTTAATTAGTTGAATTATCATTAGTTGTGGATTCTGATATGCAATATTTAAGGGGGTCGGCTGGGTGTTTTGATTAATGCATCCAGTTAGTTCATAACTATTATCAGGGTAGGAGAATAACTCAGGGCTACAATTTATATTATTTTGGGTAGTAATTTTATTAATTACTTTAGCAAAATTCGCAGAATTTTCTGTAAGTAATGCTAGGTTATTTATTGCTTTATCAGGAGATAAATTCATTTGAAAACAATTTTTATCAATTACTATAGCGCTTGTTGGAGCGGCGTAGCAAAATTTGCTATCATCCCAGGGCCAACCAGGGGCCTGATAATTTTGATCAAATATAGAATCATCAATTATTATATTACCCGAGATTTTTTTTACATTATAATTTTTTAAATTATCAAATAATTGACGTAGATCATTTTTAGTTAAGCTGGGGTCCCCAGTAAATTTAAGATATAAATTATCAGAGAGTGCACCTGAGCTACTAACTTTGTCTTTATCGAATAAAATTTGAGTTTGATAAGTAAAATTAGGCTTTAAATAGTTTAGAGCTGCATATGCTGTAAATAATTTGGTTACACTGGCTGGCACTAATGAATTATAAGGGTTAAGAGAGTAAATATTTTCATTAGTTTCTAGATCATTTACTGCTATGGCAATATTTAGTCTTTGAGTAATACTATAATTTTCTTTTAAAATTTTCTCAATATTTTCAGATAAGGTTGAAGGCTCAGAAGCAAAGCCATTAAATGATAAATTAATAAAAATAAACAAGCTAAATATTTTGTTTTTCATCAAGCTCTTCCTAAGCAGTTATTATAAAAACCCGGTTTAATACCAGCTAACTTTAGCGCCATATTCCATTTTAAGTAATGCTCATTTGCAAAAATTAAATTATACAACACTTGCCTATCTGATAATTTAGATAACACAACCCAGTTGTTGTCTTTTATTTCACTTAATAAGTGATTAGCTCCCCATGAAGAATATCCAAGAATAATCATATTATATTTACTTTCTGCATGTAAGGTAAGGTCATTGACTATATTTAAGCTATTGCTAACAGATATATAATCATTAATTTTAGTTGATAAGATTATATTGTTACTTTCACTCTGCAGCATTATGCCTTTATTTTGCTCAATGGGGCCACCAAAATATATGGATATATTTTTTTCGTTTAGGTTGAAATCCTTAAGATTGATGGAGCTAGCATCTATATCTAGTGCTTTAAGAATAGTTTCGCTATCAACTTTCTTTAGAAGTTTATTAATTATTACACCAGTTGTTCCGTCTTGGCTATGAGAAATTATGTAGATAACAGTTTTATTAAAAATAACCCCCATCTCGGTATATGGGCTGCTAATTATAATATCTCCAGCACCAATTTCGCTATAAATAGAAGAGTGAGTTTCTTTAATCTTTGGCATATTCTTTATTCTTACTAATTTCTATAATGTCTTGAGCGCGGATATAATCTTTGCTATCAACAGGAGCAAGTTTAAGAATTTTAGTAGCTAGAATTTTACTTTTAAAATAAGAGCCTTGATAAAAATAGAATTCAGCTAAAGCTAAAATTGCTTTTTGATTATTTCCAAGCAATCCATAAGTTCTTGATAGAAGAAAATATGCAGTAAGATTATCATTTTCTTTGGCTAATATTTGATCAAGTAATTTTACAGTTGTATTCATAACTGATCGGTCATTAGACTGTTTTGCGCTATTAAATTGAGTAGTCGCTAGTTCCAATTTAATAATATTATCATTTGGCAAAAGTTTCAAAGCATGTTGATAAAAATCATTGGCCTTAGCAAATTTTCCATTTTCTAGATAATATTGTCCTCTTAGTTCCCATAAATAAGGATTATTAGGCTCATCATTTATAACTTTTTGTAGAAGAGAATCGGCTTCTTGAAGTTTTCCAGATCTAAAGTAGCCTATAGATAAACCATAATTATTATTTTTATACTTATTAATCACATCTGTTGGCTTAGTTAGAAAAGCTTCAAGCTTTACAGCAATTCTTTTTAATTCAAATTTCATTTGGGGAGTTATATTATCACCAAATTTTCCTAGTTTTTCTTTTATAGCATTTTTAACGCTAGAAATTCTTTCATTGCTTAAAGGGTGAGTGATGCTGTAAGGGTCGGGCCTAAATTCTCTATCTCTTTGGCTAACATATTGAAAAAACTTGATTAAACCACTTCCATTATTATGAGTTTTATAAAGCAAATCTACTGCAATTTTATCTGCCTCGGTTTCATTTGCTCTAGAATATTGTAAAATGTTTCTTTGTGCTGCTTGCGCAGAGCCTGCCCCTAATACTATCCCCGCAGGAGATCCGGCTAAAACAGCGGCTACACCTAAAATAGTGCCGGCCATTGCAACTTTAGACATATCTTCATATTTTCCTCTAGTCTTAGTGAGGTGACCTGCATAAATATGGGCTAATTCGTGAGCAATCACACCATATAGAACGTTAGGATCATCAGCAAATTTTATAATTAAGCCGGTATTGATAAATATATTCATCCCTCCAGCGACAAAGGCATTTAATTCAGAATCGGCTACTATTCTAATAACAACATTATCAGCATTTAATTTTGCAGCTTTGACTAGGGGAGTAACTAAAGATTTTAAGTAATTTTCAGTTTCAGCGTCACCTATTATTCTAAATTGATCTTCTGCATAAGAGATGTTGGCAATAATAATACTAAAAAATAAAATGAGCTTTTTAAACATAATTATTAAACCTTAAATGCCAAAGATGCTAAGAAAATTAATCCACCAACAAGAGTATTTATTTTAAATCTTGTGCTACAATTTTTTGGGTCATTAATATCTAAAGTTGATGCCTGCCAGAATAATAGCATTATGGGTAAGCTAACTACAGCGTAGAAATGTAAACTACCCTTCACAGTGCCAAAAGCAAAGATAATAAATGTTACAGTAATGGTATAGAAAAAATTAACATATTTTGCTGTTTTTTCACCAAAATTAATAGCGGTAGATTTTAGCCCTAAACTTAAATCATCCACACGGTCTTGATGAGCATAGATAGTGTCGTAACCTAATGTCCAAAATATAAATGCTATATATAGAAAAATTGCTGGAGTTGCTATAGAAGATTTAACGGATGCCCACCCAACTAGACAGCCAATATTAAAGGTTATTCCAAGCCATAATTGTGCCCAGTAAGTATATCTTTTACAAAATGGATATATTATGATTAGAGGTATTGAAATTAAGCTGATTATAATAGCTGTTTGATTTAAAAATAATAATAATATTAGAGCAATAATAAGCAAAAATGCTAGAAGTTTTATTGCATTATTACGAGATATCTCACCACTAGCTACAGGTCTATTTTTTGTTCTTTCAACTTTCTGATCAAATTTACAATCAATAATATCATTAAAAATACAGCCAGCTGAGCGCATAATGATGCTGCCAATAATTAAAATAATAGATAAAAATAAATCAGGATACCCAGTGCTAGCTAAGCTTAATCCTATTAAACTAGGCCATAATAATAGAAAAATTCCTGTAGGCTGATGAAGCCTCATTAATTTTAAATAGAGATTAATTTTCTTTAGCATAAGTTTTTAAAGTTCCATCTTGAAATAGGGTATAAGCTGATTGATAATAATTTATTGCACGCTCCATAAGCATTTCGTTAGAAGAAGCTTCCACCAGAGAGTAGTCGTTTAACAATTTATAAGTTTTTTCAACTTTCCCAGGTGATAAAACAATCAGTGTATCATTTTCAATATAGCCCAATTTTTGGAAAGTAGAGATAAAAGCATTATTATAGGTTTTACTAAATATATCATTTCCAAAAAATCTGCTGTTATAAGAAATATTTAATAAACCTAAAATAGTAGGTGCAATATCAATTTGACTAGCCATTTTAGATATAACTCTAGGTTTTAAAATTTTAGGAGCATAAATAATTAAAGGGATTTGATATTGTTTAGGAGGTAGAGCAACTTTACCTGCGCTGCCTGCACAATGATCTGCTGTAATAACAAAAATTGTATTATCAAACCAAGGTTTAGTTTTAGCAATTTTAATAAACTCGCCTAAAGCAAAATCTGCATATTTCACTCCTCCATGCCTTCCAGATTTAGGAGCAATATCTATTTTGCCTTCAAGATAAGTATAAGGACGATGATTAGAAACATTCATAACAAGTGAAAAGAATTTTTGATTATTGCGATAAGATTCATCAGCTTGTTTTATAACTTGTTGAAATAAATCTTCATCAGATACTCCCCATATATTGGCAAAGGTAATTTCTTCTTGAGCAAAATCATTTCTATCGAATGTTTTGAAGCCATTCTTAGCAAAAAATCTATTCATATTATCAAAATAGCCATATCCACCATAGATAAATTTTATATCATAATTTTCTTTTTGAAGAATGGTGGCAATAGAGAATAAATTTCCATTATTTTCCCTTCTAACAATAGATTGTCCTGGAATTGGAGGAACAGATAAAGTGATTGCTTCTAATCCCCTAATTGTTCTTGTGCCAGTTGCGTAAAAATTATCAAAATAGATGCTTTGTTTAATTAAATCATTAAGTACCGGGGTTATTAATTTGCCATCATGAATATGGGTTAAAAATTCACGACTTAAGCTTTCCATAGGGATAAGAATAACATTATAATCTTTTAGAGGACCATTAGCTTGAATATGTCTTTCAAGTTGAGTCGGATTAACTATTGGATTATTTTCTCTAATATAACTAAATAGATCATTTATGGCTAGACTGGAATCTCTAGTTAAATAAAATGCATTATAATCAATAGAGTTATGACGAAATGCAGAAAATAAATTATAAAGGCCATTTTTGCTAATTTCACTAAGATAATTATTATCTTTTATATCAGTAATTTTAGGATTGTAATAAAAGAAGCTGGAAGTGGCTAGGCATATTATTAAAATAAAAAATCTTAATTGAGCTTTCCAGGAAAATGTTTGTGCTGATTTTAACTCAATAAAATAGATAGTTTTACTATAAATTAGATAGCTAAATGCAAATAAGGCAGGAAATATAATAAAAATTGGATAAGATTCTCTAATATTTCCAATAACTTCATGAGTATAAACAAGATAATCAACAGCAATAAAATTAAATTTAGTACTAAATTCTAACCAGAAAGTAAATTCAGAAATTACTAAAAAGCACAAAGAAGTAACTAAAATAAAATAAAATAATCTATTAAAAATAATGGTAAATTTAGGTTTCTTAGTTATGGATTTTCTTATAATATTTAAAACAGATAAGGGAATTAATATATAAAAAGAAGTTACTATATCATTCATTACACCTAAGATTAAAGTTTGAGTTAACTCACCAAAGTTAAATTCAATTTGTTTCTCATAAAGAGAGTAAGTAATTAATACTAATCTGCTTAAGCTGTTAAATAGAAAAAAAAGCATTAATATTAGGGCATTTGGGAAAAGTTTATCTAAAGTATTTTTTGATAGAATCATTAATTTATCTCTTATTATAAAAATCTACTAATTGCTTAATATGGCCAATTTCATGAAGTTGCATTTTTTCATGTTTAAATTTAGTTCCAAAAGGTACTATTGCAGAAGTAAATCCTAACTTAACAGCTTCTTTTAGTCTGGTTTCTGAGTGACTTACTTTTCTAATTTCTCCAGATAATCCTATCTCACCAAAAATTATAGAACTACTTGAATTGGGAATATTTAAAGATGACGAAAGTAAAGCGCAAGCAACAGCCAAATCAGCTGCAGGTTCATTAATTTTTAATCCACCAACCACATTTAAATATACTTCTTTATCATATAAATTTAATCCATAGCGAACGCTTAATACAGCAATTATCATTGATAACCTATTTGAATCCCAGCCCACAACTGATCTTCTTGGCATTGGAATATATGAAGGAGCAATTAAAGCCTGAACCTCTACTAGCATTGGTCTAGTTCCTTCTATGCTAGCTAACACGCTGGAGCCACTTGCTTTGCGCTCTGATGATGATAAAAATAATTCTGAAGGGTTCAGTACTTGCTTTAAACCCATTTCTTGCATTTCAAAAACACCAATTTCATTGATGCCGCCAAATCTATTTTTAACTGCTCTTAGAATTCTAAAATGATGTCCTCTTTCTCCTTCAAAATATAATACAGTGTCAACCATATGTTCTAAAACTTTAGGTCCAGCTAATTGACCATCTTTAGTTACATGACCAACTATTAGAACGATAACGCCTTTAGATTTAGCAAAAGCCACCAATTCATGAGAGCAAGCTTTAACTTGAGAAACTGTGCCAGGAGCGGAATTAAAATCATTGGCATACATGGTTTGGATAGAGTCAATTACAACAAGATTTAAGCTAGTGTCCTTTTCTAGAAGGGCCATTATGTCATTAATATTAGTGGAGCAAAGCAATTTTACCGGAGATTCAGATAAGTTTAATCTTTTAGCTCTAAGCTTAATTTGTTCAGTGGATTCTTCTCCTGAAATATAGGCGCAATTTAAATTGTTATTTGCTAGCTGCGATACTAATTGCAGTAGTAATGTAGATTTACCAATCCCAGGGTCTCCACCTATTAATATTGCCGATCCTGGAACAAGGCCTCCGCCCAATACCCGATCAAGTTCAGATAAAGAAGTGGGTATTCTTTTATAATCATTAATAGTGGCTGAAAGTTCTTGAAAAGATAAGTTAATTGTTTGCTGATCAGGGCTAGTAGCTTTTTTATTGAATTTGCTAGTTACTTCTTCTTGTAGAGAGTTCCAGTCACCACAATCTTCACATCTTCCTGACCATTTACTATGAACTGCTCCACAGCTTTGACAAATATAACAAGTTTTAACTTTACTCATAAAAATGTTTTATTATAACTCCAAAGCTCTTTAGTTTTTTCCTTAATAAATAATTAAAAATTATAACTTAACTATTGAGAGTTTCATAGCAAAAATTTTCTAAACTTAATATAATTAATCTGTTAAATTAGATAATGCTATTATAATTTTTAGAAAAACTAATACATAATGAAAGTAGTTGATAAAGTTAAAGTAAATCTTAATCCATTAGAAAAATCAGCGGAGGAAATGCAGATGCCTACCGCTACGGTTTTGCATAACTCTAATGTAATCGAAGCAGAAAATGTAGAGCCACGTGGTTCATCAATAGTTATTGCAGTCCCAATAAGTGAGCGAAAATCATTTCAAGAATTAGAAGGTAAAAATTTAGCTGAAATTATGCAAAATATGGCTTTGAAGATTGCTACAGTAAAAGGTGTTAGTGGTGAAGAGTTAACAGATGAGCATAGAGCAAGAAGAGAAAATTATAGATCTACTTTGGCAAGTTATATAAAAGAAAATGCAACTACCAAAGATCTTCATCAAGATATTCAATATGGAAATGAAAAGCTGAGCGTTTTAGAATTAGCAGCCAAATTAAATTTAGGGCCAGAAGTAGCTGCCGCTATACTTGATAAAGCATCTTATTCTAAAGAAATATTAGATAACACACTTAAAACAGTCAAAGATCATAGAAGATCAGAGAAATTTTCTAACTATAAAGAGGCTGCTGGAGAAATAGTTGGTTCAGTTGGGGCTGAGGCTGCTGATATGCTTTTTGAGGCTCCTGGAGCAGCATTAGTTGGTGGAGCTATAGGCTTGGTTGGAGGAGTGATCCAGGTCGCCACAACTAAAGTAGGAGAAACAGTGGCTAAAGATACTAAAAAACTAATAAAAGAGCGATTACAAAAATATCAGGTGCCATCAAGTGATAAAACTGCTCCAAAAATAGAAATAGAAATGAGCGTTTTAAATAGCAATGATAAAAAAACTACGTCTCGCATTCGTTAAGGTTAAGTAAAAATATTTTAGCTTATTTGTTAATTCACCCTGCAACTTTAAGATGATGCAGGATGCTTTTTGTTTTAAATTAAACTTGTTTAATTTCCTTTTCTTTAGCTACAACTTTTTCATCTATTTGCTTAGTATAAGTGTCAGTAATTTTCTGAACTTTATCGTTAAGCTTTTTGTGATCATCTTCAGAAATTTCTTTATTTTTTTCTGCTTTTTTGAAAGATTCCATAACATCACGACGTAAATTTCTTAAAGCAATTTTTGCACTTTCGCCATATTTTGCTGCTAATTTTGCATATTCAGCTCTTCTCTCTTCTGTTAGGCTTGGTAGAGAAAAACGAATCACTTGTCCTTCAATTACAGGATTAACACCTAAATTTGCATTAGTTATAGCTTTCTCAACTGCTTTAACAGTGTCTTTGTCCCATACTTGGATTGACAATGTGCGTGCATCAATTGAGCTAACGGTAGCAACCTGGCTAATAGGCATCTTCCCGCCATATACTTCAGCTACTATAGGCTCTACTAAGCTGCTAGATGCCCTTCCTGTTCTAATTCCAGCTAATTCATGGTCAATAGTAGCCATGGTTTTTTTCATTTTGGCTTCAAATTCACTTACTAATAATTCAGTAGACATAATATCAATTCTCCTTATCTTATTTTATAATAGTATATTTTCCTTCACCTTTTACTACTTTAGCAAAAGCATCAGGATCTTTTATAGAAAATACTATGATTGGTAGATGATTATCCTTAGCCATTGCAATAGCTGAGGAATCCATAACTTTTAAATCTTTAGTCAAAACTTCTTTATAAGATAATTTATCATAATGGATAGCGTCAGGGTCTTTGTAAGGGTCCGCAGAATAAACTCCATCAACTTTAGAGCCTTTGAACACAGCATCACAATCCATTTCAATTGCTCTTAAAGTGGCTGTAGTATCAGTAGTGAAAAAAGGGCTGCCAGTACCAGCTGCAAAGATAACAATTCGTCTTTTTTCCATATGACGAATGGCTTTTCTTCTTACATAAGGTTCGCAAACGCTCATCATTGGAATGGCTGACTGCACTCTGGTTGGAACTCCCATAGATTCTAAACAATTTTGAATTGATAATGCATTAATTACAGTGGCTAACATTCCAATATAATCTGCACCAGCTCTTTCCATCCCTTCAGCTGCAACTGAAACTCCTCTAAATATATTTCCGCCCCCAGTAACTAAACATATTTCGTAGCCTTGTTCATAAACATGTTTAATATTTTCACAAATAGCTCTTACAGTTACTAAGTCTAGGCCAAAGGGAAGATCGCCCATTAATGCTTCGCCCGAGACTTTTAATAGTATTCTTTTAAAATTTAATTTTTCCATTAGCGTTATCCTTGAGGGTTTTTTTACGTAGCATAAACTGGATAAAGCTAGAAATCAATAAGGGTTCTAAAAATTTTCTAACTTTAATTCATTTCACTCTTTATTGCTGCCAAAAATTTATGTGGTGTTAAAAGTGTTGGCAATACAACTCCTTGCGGATGATATTTACTATAAATTATATTTAAAGGAACACCAGGATGATATTTTGTTTTCATTAACATTAGAATTCTTGGATCTGAAGCCTTGCTTATATCTGCTCTCATAGCAATAATATTAAGTTTTTGCATAGCGCTAACAACGGAAGCATTATTTAAGGTTGTTAGTTTATTAAGGCGGCAGGTTGCACACCAAGAAGCGGTAACATCAAGAACAACTACATGGCCCTTTTGAATTAAGGACGGGATCTCTTCTGGTTGATATTCTTGCCATACTTGCTCAACAAGCACGTCTTCTTTGTTATTTTCTATATAAACATTATATGGAAGGAAGTAACATAAAGAGATAAGAATTAGAATAATAAAAATTTTAGTTTTAGCTGTTAGAATTTCACTTTCATTAATAATAAATTTTATAACTATAATTAATAAGAATAAAATTATTGCAGCTCTCATTCCAAGTTGACTTGAAATAATATCTAATAGCCAAAGACAAGTGGCAAAGATAATTACACCTAAAATTTTCTTAAAAGAATTCAGCCAATTTCCAGGTTTAGGTATAAATTTAGCCGTTTGTGGAAATAGAGCTAGAGCTAGATAGGGTAAGGACATTCCTATTCCTAAACAGATGAAAATTAGAATCATTTCAACAAAAGAGGCGGTTAAAGCAAAGCCTACTGCAACGGTTACGAAAGGTGCAGTGCATGGGATGGCAAGTAAGGTAGTTAAAATTCCGCTTATAAAAAACTCTAAAACATTGGTTTGGTCAGAGTTAAGTCGCATAAATTTATATATAAAATTGGGAATAGGAATATAAAGGGATGAATTAGATAGAAGGTTTATAGCTACAAAACTTAAAATTATTATCATAGTAATAAGATAAATAGGTTGCTGAAAATGCATACCTAAGCCTACGTTATGACCAAATAATTGTAAGATATATGTTACTAAAGCAAAAAAAATGAAACTAATAATAATTCCAAAAGACTGAGCTAATAAACTATGACGAAAAACTTTCTGCTCTTTGCCAGCTAATTTAGCTAATTGTAATACCTTAAGGGCTAAAATAGGTAGTACGCAGGGCATAAAATTTAAAATTAATCCACCAATAAATGCGCAAAAAATTATCCATAAAAATGAATTAGTTGTTTGTATTTTATTTACAGGAATAATTTTATATTCAATGCAATTATTATTATCAGCTACTAAATTGAGATAAATTTCATCACTTATTAAGTGATGTTTATGATCGGTAATAGTGAAGGGGAGTCTAATTATTTGATTAGACTCTTTAGAAATTAACTCAATTTTTGTTGGTTCAAAGATTACATATTCTGGTAAGTCAAAAAATACTTTAGGTTCTAACAAAGTCTTGTCACTGATAAATTCAACTTCTAACCAAAATTGATTGTCAATTAATTCTTGCGTAACATTTTTTATAGTTAAGCCTTGATGTCCATTATTATTTGGCGCGCTTGCTAATAAATTCAATATAGGCTCGGGAATATTGTCAGAGTAGTTAGATTGAACCTCGGTGCTTAAATTAACTTCATAATTAGTACAAGATTGCTGGCAAATACAGAAGCTTACAGCTGCATTATATTGTATAGGATTATTTGGGTTATTAGGAGTTAACTTTATTACAAAATCTACATTTTTATCATAGCCATAGCTATTGATATTTTCTTTTTTTATGATTTTAGGAACAGGCCAAAATATTTTGGCTTCTTTTAAATTTTGAGAATCTTCAAAGTTAAATTTTGTGGGTAGACCTAATTCTCCTGGATTGCGCCAATAAAAAACAGCATCATTTTTTAGTTCAAAAGATATAATGGCATATTGTTCAACAGATTTTATACTGATTTTAAAATCCGCCTCTTCCTGCTGTTCCTGAGCAAGAGAAGAATTGGTGGCTGAAAATATTAGAATAAATAGAATGGTGAGTATATATCTTGTGAATTGCATATAAAAGATGTTACATTGAATATATTATTTAATAGGAAAGCCAGTATACTATGTCTTTGATTAAGAATCAATGAAGCAGTTAAAAGGGCCTTAAAGCTTAATTTAAAGAATGATCAATGTCTAATAGCGCCATTTTTATATATAGAAAATTTATTTTATTAGTAATAATTATTGTGTCATTATTTTTTTTGGCTTTTACTAGTCAAAAGAACTTTTCCGTTTCTAATAATGTTGTGCAAAAAATAGTGCAATATTATGATCCAAGTATTAATGCTCTCAGCGAATCTGCTGAGGTTGAGATTATAAAAAATAAAGTCTTCATAAAGATTGCTTCACTTAAGCTTAATAAAGAAGTAATTGGTGATATTAAGATAGAAAATATTATGATTGCTTTTAATATGTTCAATTTTAATACTGATCTAGATTTATATGTTTCTAAGGGCAATTTAGGAAATTTGGTTAAGTTTGCCAAAGGCATAGAATCAACTAAAATAGTTGACGATTTTTTTGAACAAAATTTCTTCAATTGTGATGTTAATCTAAAAGCTAATCTTTTATTATTTTATCTACGTAAAGCTGAAATAAACATTAAGAGTGTGGATGGATGGCATCAGGCTAAGGTCCAGGGATCAAAGAAATTAATTTTAAAGAATTTTGATTTTTTTGCTATCTATCAGAATGATATATTATCAGTGAATAAATTTAATTTAGAATATTTAAATAATTTTTCAGGTTCATTATCAGGAGATTTTAAAACTTCTGACAATCAGCTAGTTTTTGCAAAGTTTAAAACGGAATTATCTAACTTTCCTATTGAATATCTTGGAGAGTTTTGGGATGAAAGTTTATTTCCTGGAGCCAGAAGCTGGATTACCAAAAATATTAGTAATGGCGTGGCAACTAAAGCTAAAGGGGAATTTAATTTAATAGAAGATGATTTTCAAAATAATTTACTATCAAAAGAATCTATAGACGTAACAATTAATTTCTCTGACATTGAGCTTAATTATCTTCCTCTATTTTCACCTATTACTAAAATCAATGGTGCTATTAAATTTGATGGCTTAGGTATGCAAATGAAGGCTGCTTCAGCAATGATGCAAAGAAATAAATTAGAAAATATTGAACTTACTATTCCATTTAATACTTGGAAACTGCAGTTAAAAACGAATGTTAATGGAGCTATTGCCAATTTTAAAGAGTTTATCCCAGAAGAAGTAATAAATCGCTTAAAAATATATAATACAGATTATGACCTAATAAAAGGCAATGCAAATGCGATTGTAGAAATAAATATACCTCTCGTTGATAATTTTAGTATTGAGATGTTAGGCTTGGTTATTAAGGCGGATATTGAGAATTTTGTTTTAAATAATGCTGATGTAATAAAATTTACTAAAGGTAAATGCGAGATTGTTAACGATGCTAATAAATTGAAATTTATAATATCAAGTGAGAAGGATATATTTTTAGATATTGAAATAAAGCATGATAGTGATCCTAATACATTTGGGTTCTTGTTAAAATCTGAAATTCTTTTGAAAGATAAAATATCTCTTAAAGATAATGTATTTTTGAGCGGCATGGTTAAGGCGCAAGTTAGTAGAAGTAATGATAATTGGGAAATAAGCCTAAATCTAAATGATGCAGATCTTAGCATTCCTTTGTTGAGTTATAATAACTCATTAGGTTCTTTAATGAACTTTAATTGTTCTGGCGTGTTTAAAGAAAATGAGGTTGTTAGCAATGTTTGTGCACTTGAAGGGGAAAAAACTAAAGGCAAGATATCTTTCAGCTATTCTACTAAGGATAGTATATTAACTAAGTTAAAAATGGAAAATATTATCTTAGAAAGTAATGTTTTTAATGCAAATATATCGTACGACAAGAAGCTTTTAAATTTTATATTAGATGCAACTTTTTTAGATTTAAGTAACTTTTCTTCAAATGCCTTTACTTCAGGTCAAGATGATAAGCTGAATTATAATCTTGATTTGAAAGTAAAGAAAGTTTTAATGCCTAACAAGAGCACTCTTAATGATTTGAGTTCTAAAATTACCAAAGTAAATAATTCTCCAATAATAATAGATTTAAAAGCTTTTGATAATGGTAAGAAAATTACTTTAGTAAAAATAAAAAGAAATAATATTGATGGGTATTTTTTATATAGTGATGATGCTGCAACTTTTACTCAAGATTTTGGTATTTATCAAAATATAAAAAAGGGAGAATTATGGTTAGAGATGCATCCTAAGAAAGTAGGTGATGAGCTATCATATTACGGTACTATTAAACTTAATAAATTTGCTTTCACTCAAACCTCAGCCTTTGCCAAAATAATTTTGGGGGTGACTTCGGTATTGAATTCTCCTCAGGCGTTAGCAAGGGCTCTTCAAGGTGGTTCTCTTCAAGCTGACTCTTTTAATGGTGATATAACTTATCATAATGGAATAATTACTTTAAAAAATGGAGTAATTAGTGGTCCTTCTTATGATATTAAAATCTTTGGGGAGATTGATTTAAACCAAAAAACATTATCATTTAAAGGTATTTATATACCTTCTGTATATGGTTTAAACGCTTTAGTTGAGAATATTCCTCTAATAGGGAAGTTCATTAGTGGAGGAAAGAACTCGGCACTAATTGGAGCTAATTTTAGTATCACTGGCAAACTCAGTAATCCTAATGTCTTTTTTAATCCATTAACAATTCTAACTCCTGGGTTTATAAGGAATTTATTCTAGTCATTAAAATCAAATAATATAAATAAAAAAAGCTGCATTATGCAACGCAGCTTTAAATATTGAAAGTTTTAATCCTTAATAAATTTAAGCGAATTCGCTAACTTTTACTGATTCTTCTTCGTAGCTATTAGATACTTTTCTAGGTTTGGATTTTTTTAATTTATTTCCTGGTTGGCATCTAACTAGAGATCCCTTTTTGCTATCCCAAGTATATTGAAAAGTAACTGCTTTTAATTCAGTAATTATTATGTCGCCATTAGGCATTTGCATAACATCGCTGCCTTTTTGTAAAGCTTCAGTTATAAGAGAGCAAGATTTTGATACATATCTAACGTCTAGCATTAAATCTTCTTCATTTGTCGCTGTATTTTTATTTTCAGATTTATAAGATTCTATATCTTTTAATAACATAACTTTCCTTTTTTTTTCTTTCATTATTTATATAACGTTTTTAAATTTGATTTTAACTATAGCTATAAAACACTAACAAAACGTTAAAGCTGTAAACTTTTTAATCTTTTTTATATAACAATAATATTTTGCTTTATTGATAAACATATAAACAGCTTGTAAAATCAATGCATATCTTTTAGTTTTGTAAAAAGATATGAGTTTTATTTGAAATTTATAAGCAGCCTCTAAATATAATCACTTTAAGTAATTTAGAAATATTTATACATAAATACTGATCTTTGTCAATATATTAATTTTCTTTAAGAAAATATAATATATTAACCTTTAATTTATGGAGTAGTGTTAGGTGGTAATCGAAAGTAGAATTGACAAGATATTTCAATGCTTATCTAAAGTTAATCCGCATCCTAAAACAGAATTGAATTATAGTAATGATTTTACGTTGCTTGTTGCGATAGTTCTTTCAGCCCAGTCAACAGATATTGGGGTAAATAGAGTAACTTCTTCACTATTTAAAGAGGTATCCACTCCACAAGATATTATAAATCTGGGAATAAATCAACTAAAAGACTATATCAAATCTTTGGGGCTTTTTAACAACAAAGCTAAAAATATTATGTCTTTGGCTAAAATGCTTATAGATAAATTTCAAAATAATATTCCTTTAGAGTTAGGTCAGTTAGAGGGTCTTCCTGGAGTGGGCAGCAAAACAGCAAGAGTGTTTCTTAATTGCGCCCATAATGTTCCAATTATAGCGGTAGACACTCATGTGTTTAGAGTTAGTAAGAGGCTGGGCATTGCAAAAGGTTCAACCGCAAAATTAGTAGAGAAGGAATTAAATCTTATTATTCCTGATAAATGGAAATTACATGCGCATCATTGGTTAATACTGCATGGAAGATATATTTGTAAGGCAAGAAGTCCAGATTGTAATAGCTGTCTTGTTAAACAATATTGTAACTATTATAATAAAATATGAAAAAAGAATATTCAGATATTATATTAAGTTTAGGAAGTAATCTTGGTGATAGAGAGTTCTTTCTTTATAAAGCAATTAGTAAATTGCAAGAGCTAGAGTTAGTTGAAGATGTTATATTATCAACAATTATAGAAACTAAAGCCTTATTAAAAGAGGGAAGCCCTCAAGAATGGGATCTGCCCTATCTCAATATGGCAATTAAAGGAAAGACGGCATTATTGCCAACTAAATTATTATCTAACATTCAACATATTGAAAAGTTGTTAGGAAGAGTTCCTTCTCCTAAATGGGCGCCAAGAGAAATAGATATAGATATTTTGCTATATAATAATAAAGTAATAGAGACTCAAGATCTGGTTCTTCCTCATAGAGAATTATTACAAAGACCTTGGTGTTTATCTCAGATAGCAGAATTATATCCCACATGGAAATATCCAGTTGATGGAGAATATTACCAACTGTCAGCTGCAGAGATTATAAAACAAGTTAAAAAGAACTTAAAATCTAATTAGGTTCTTAAGGTATGCTCCAGCTCTCTCCGGCTTTCATGATATGAAACTTGCTTTGGTCAACATTAAATTTAGTAAGAGCTAAATTCAGATCATTTATAGGATCTTGATAAGTTTCATCAGACAATTGGAAGGTATCAAAATGAAGGGGAATAGCATTTTTACTATTTAGCATCGTAAATATTTGCACCGCTTGTTCAGGGGATAGATGCATTTGAGTGAAAAGCCAATTTGGCTTATAAGCTCCAATTGGCAGTAGAGCTAAGCGGAAGCTTCCATATTCTTCTTTTAAGGCTTGAAAAATTCTACCGTCTCCAAATCCTGTGTCCCCTGAAAAATATATATTTTCAACGCCATGTTGAATAACAAATCCTCCCCAGAGTGAGGTGTCCTTATCAAAAAAATATCTGCTTGCCCAATGATGAGCTGGAACAAAATGAATAATTGTATCTGAATTGCCAATTCTTATATTGTCCCACCAATTTAATTCATAACAAGAGTTTTTATTATTTTTACAGTGATCAATATATTTTGTTACACCTAAGCCGGTTATAATTTTTACTTCTTTATTAATACGAACTAATTCTTCAATAGTTGCTATATCTAGGTGATCATAATGTGCATGCGAGATTAAAATAAAATCAATTTCTGGTAGTTGATTTGTGCTCAATCCAGGATATATGCTGCGCTTGACTCCGTATTTACCATATGGTCCTGCATATTCAGACCAAATGGGATCGGTAATTATATTGGTGCTCCCTGCTTGTATAAGAAAGCTTGAGTGATTGATATAAGTTGCTACAATATCTTCTCCAGAAACTTGCTCTGCAATTCCTCCATTGATTGTTGAAGATGGTGCAGCAGGAAGGTCTGGCCATTTAGCCTTATGCCTTGTTAGCTTCCATTTAAGTATATTAAAAAAATTAGGTGACCCACCTTCACTCAAGTTTTCATATCTTTTATGAGTGAAAGCGTAGATATTTAATATAATTATTGCTAAAATGAATAAGAGCTTTAGTAGGCGCATTTATCTATTTATTCTCCTTGAGCCAAAGAAAAGCCTAATTTATCATCAAACAAGTATAAATTATTAGTGCGAACAAAATCAATATTGGCATTATTTAAAGATTGCAAGAGCTTTACTATGTCAGAATGAGTGATAATTTTTTCTTTTGAAGTTGGAACAAATCTTAAATCCCATTCATCGCTTTTTATTGCTATATTTCTAGAAGAAGGCCAAATTTTTAGTCCTTTAACAGAAATCATTTGTAGACCAACCTCACTTCCGACAATTAGTTTATTTATTTCTTCAGCTAATAAATTAGGGTTTTCTTCTGAATGATTGATTACCACATCAATGCCCACAAGAGTTTTATTTTCTGTGGTATTTATTTCATAAGCTAAAGTTTCTGATTTTTGCTCGGAAGAAATTTCTGCATATTGAACGGCTTTAAAAATAGAAGGATTTTGCCCCAATCTATTGATAACTTCTTCAGTAAATTCTAGAGTCCCTAATTTCTTTTTGCTATGCTGCTCATTATAAATATCAGAGGTATGCATGCCATCTTCAATTGTTTTTAACCAGGCATTATGTATTTTAGTGGCAATGTCTCCTTGATTAATATGCACTAAAAGCATGATTGCTGCATTTAGTAATCCGGAAGGATTCGCTATATTTTTTTCAGCAATATCTGGAGCAGAGCCGTGTATAGCTTCAAATAGGGCATATTCATCTCCCACATTAGCAGATCCAGCAAGGCCAACTGATCCAGAAATTTCTGCAACAACATCAGAGATAATGTCGCCGTAAAGATTGCTAGTAACAATTACATCAAATATTTGGGGTTTATTAGCTAATTTAGCAGTGCCAATATCAATGATATAATGGTCAGATAAGATCTGAGGATATTCTTTAGCAATTTCATCAAAAACCTTATGAAATAACCCATCAGTAAATTTCATAATATTATCTTTGCTTAAACAAGTAACTTTTTTGCGATTATTTTTTACTGCATATTCAAAAGCATAGCGAATAATTTTCTCGCAGCCTATGCGAGTGAATATTTTGAGTGATTGGTAAACATTATGGCTTTGACGATATTCTATGCCTGCATATAAATCTTCTTCGTTTTCTCGAATAACAACTAAATTCATATCAGGATGATTAGTGGCAATAAATGGTTGGTAAGACATGCAAGGGCGAACATTTGCATATAGCCCTAAAGTTTTACGCATGGTAACATTCAAGCTTTTATATCCACCTCCTTGGGGGGTGGTTATAGGGCTCTTCAATAAGATTTTATTGCGGATAATTGTTTCCCATGCTTCAGGAGGAATTCCGCTAGAAAACCCGCGTTCATACATTAATCTTCCAACCTCTATGGTATCTATGCTGATTCTGGCTTTTGCTTCTTTTAAAATAGATAATGTGGCATTCATGATTTCTGGGCCTATGCCATCTCCATAAGCTACAGTTATTTTCTTAAAATTTTCCATGATTCCCTCTTTTACCTAATATTTTTTAGTATAGACAATATTTTTATCTAGCTCAATTTATAATTTAAAAACTTATTTACGTAATTCAACTTTTAGAATTAGAATAGAAGTTCACAAGCTTTCTTAATTCTATTACAAGCCTCCAAAAGATCATGGTCATTTGTGGCATAAGAAATTCTAAAAAATCCATTCACGCCGAAAGCTTCTCCGGAAACCACAGCAACAAGGGCTTGCTCTAATAAATAATTAGTAACATCATTGCTGTCTTTTAGAATAGCATTATTCGGAGTTTTTTTGCCAAATAAACCGGAGCAATTAACAAATAAATAAAAAGCTCCTTCTGGTGCGATGCATTCTAAATTAGGAATGGCATTAAATATAGCTGCTGCTTCATTACGACGGCGTAAGAAAATTTTATTATTTTGAGGTATAAAATCTTGTGGTCCATTTAAAGCAGTCACTGCTGCCCATTGGCTAATAGAACATGGATTTGAAGTGCTTTGTGACTGAATGATGGTCATGGCTTTAATAAGTTCGATAGGTCCAGCGCAATAGCCTATTCTCCAGCCTGTCATAGCATAGGTTTTAGAAACGCCATTTACAGTTAAAATTCTATTTTTTAGTTTAGGTTCAACAGAAGCTAATGTATGAAATTTGGCAGTATCATAAACAAGATGCTCATAAATATCATCAGTAAGGATGTATACATGTTCATGTTTTAATAACATGTCGGCTAATTTTTTTAGTTCTTGGTAGCTGTATATTTTTCCAGAAGGGTTATTAGGGGAGTTTAGTAACAGCCACTTAGTCTTTTTTGAAATTCTGCTTTCAATTTTGTCAATTTCAAGGCTAAAATTATGTTTTAGATCGGCTTCTACTATAACAGGAGTCCCTCCTGCTATTTTAACCATTTCTGGATAAGAAACCCAGTATGGTGCCAAAATTAGAACTTCATCTCCAGGATTTAAGGACGCCATTAAGGCATTATAAATAACTTGTTTTGCTCCCGATCCTATGCAAACTTGATTAACATCATATTCTAAATTATTTTCTCTTTTAAATTTTTCTATAATAGCTAGCTTAAGTTCAGTTATGCCACCTATTGGGGTATATTTGGTATACCCATTTTTTATAGCATCGATAGCAGCCAATTTTATATAATCAGGAGTGTCAAAGTCAGGTTCTCCTGTGCTTAAGCTGATAACAGGTAGTCCTTTTGCTCTTAGTTCGCGAGCTTTAGTTTCTGCCATTAAAGTGGGGGATGGATTAATTTGAATTAATTTTTCTGAGATCATGCGCATTTTATTTATACCTAATAGTTTTATTATTTGTATTTAAATCTATATTGCTATAATTAGTGGTTTATGTGATTATAATATGCTAACAATATAATAAAAAACTATTAAAAGACATCTAAAATGAAAGAAGCATTTATAAAAATAGGGGACTATATTGAATCAACCCCAGATAGGGTTAGAGATATCTTTCATGGGCTTATTAAAGAATGTAAGATTATTCGTAAAAAGGTAAAAAACTTACCTCAAACAAATTATGATCTTGGTATATATCATATTGATAGATGTAATATGAGTGATGCTAAGATGAGATTCTTTTTTGTTACAAAATTAGATCCTAAGATGGCTTTAGCATATTACCATCTTGCAAGATGCCATTTATTTAATTTAGAATATAATAAAGCTAAAGAATGCTTGGAGCATGCTCTTACTCTTGATAAAAACCTTAAAGAGGCAAGATACCGATTGCAACAAATTAATCATAATGTCTTATTAGAGCCAATTCCTTTGCAAGTTATTGAGGAGGATTTTGATAATTTGGCGAATAAATATGAAGATTATATTCAAAATCATTTGCTTTATACCGCTCCAGAAATTTTAGCAAATATTCTTAAACCTCACGTTCAAGGAGTTGATGATTTATGGGCGTTGGATATAGGTTGTGGAACTGGAATTGCTGGGTATTATTTAAAACAAAATGTGGCGATAAAAGCACTACATGGAATAGATATTTCTCAAAGAATGCTTGCTTTATCAAAAGAATTAGTACTAGATGACAAACATGTCTACAATCTGGTAGAGAAAGAAGACTTTTATAATCTAACAAAAATTAATGATAAATTTGATATTGTTATTGCGTGCATGAGCTTGTGCTATTCTAATAATTTATCTAAAATTTTTGTTGAGTTAGATAGAGTTAGCACTAAAAATGCTATATTTGGTTTAGTATTATTAAAATCAAAAAAAGAAGATATTATCTTCGATTATAAAAATGGTTGTTTTGGTTTTAGCTTATCTTATTTAAAAGGAATTTTTGATAAGCATCAATTGAAAATTTTAGAACAGGCCGAGATCGAGCTGTTTTCTAATGGAAGTAAAGGTTTTATTTTTATATTAAAAAGATAGATGAAAAAAATTTATGATGAAAAAAGTTTTTTATATTATATTTATTATTCTTGCATCTTCTAGGTTAAGTGCAGCTACAATCCCAGCAACTCCCTCTTATGCAGATTTATATACTTACGATAATCAAGATAATTTATCTTTAGATTCTTATTCAGAAGATGAAGGATCTTTAGTTTCTGATCCTCTGATTATTTTGAATAAACATATTTTTTGTTTTAATTCCACTATTGATACATTTTTTGTTGCTCCAGTTATTGAGACATATCTAGCTGTTGTGCCAAAACATGGCAGAGACTGTATTGGAAATTTTATGAATAATATTAGCGAGCCTCTTAACATAATTAATTCATTACTAAAGGGAAATTTTAAACAAGCACAAACTAGTTTTGGTAGATTTTTAACCAATACAGTTCTAGGATTTGTTGGTATTATGGATGTGGCTGGTGATTTAAAAATGCCTTATAAAAATGAAGATTTTGGTGAGACTCTAGCACATTATGGTGTGCCAAGTGGGCCATATATCGTGTTGCCAATATTAGGTCCTAGTACATTAAGGGATAGTTTTGGAAAGGCTGCTGATTTTGTAATTGATCCATTTAATAGAGAACTTAATAAAGATAGTCGTCAGGTTGTTGATATAACTTGGGCTGTTCATAAACGTGCTGAAGGTAATGGCATTATCAAGATGATTAAGAAAAGCTTGAATCCTTATGATACAGCTAAAACGATGTATATTCAAAATAGAAATAGCCAGATTAATAACGATAAATAAAAGGATTAGAAATGAGATCATGTATGGTGAATAATAGTTTTTTTAAAAGATTATTGAGTGTTGCTGCTGCGCTAATGATTATGGCTTCTTCAGCAGAAGCTACAGAAAAAGAAGCAATGAATTTTATTAATGATTTAGCTGAAAGAGCTATAGATATAGTAAAAAAGAAAGATTTAAATGATGATGTCAAAGAAAAAAGATTAACTGAAATTTTTCTAGTTTCCGTTGATACTCAATTTATAGGCAAATTTTCTATGGGAAGATATTGGAGAACAATCAATCCTGTGCAGCAAGCGCAGTATCTTAAATTATATAGTCAATATTTAACAGGAATGTATGTTCCTAATTTTAAAAAATATACCGGTAATAATGTTGTAAAAGTTCTTGATGCTAAAAAGGTTAGAGAAAATGAATATTTTGTTCAAACCGAGATTGATAGTGGTTCGGGAGCCAATAACATTCAAATTAACTACATGCTAAGGCAGGACCCTAAAGGAATTGAGAAGTTTATAATTTTTGATATAATTGCCGAAGGTGTTAGTTTAATAACTTCACAACGTTCTGAAATTGGATCTATTATGGATGATGGTGGTTTTGACCACTTAATTTCTCTGTTAAACAGAAAAATTGAAACTCCTGCAGCGAGTTAAGAGCTAAAAAATAGTTATAATTTTTAAATATAATTATTGCAGGTTAAAAAGATATAGTATATAAAAGACTTCTCTGTGAAGAGATAAGGGGGCGATTAGCTCAGTTGGTAGAGCATCTCGTTTACACCGAGGCGGTCGGCAGTTCGAATCTGTCATCGCCCACCAAATTTTTAAGTCCTTCTGCTAAGAGGCATAATTTAGTGAGTTTATCATAATTAGTGTTTTTAGTTATGTTCTCCCCCTAATTTTTAGTTCTATAAATAAATCCCAACTACAACTCTAAGAAATATCTTATAATATGTTATACGCACATATCATCTATCATTAAAGATGGCTGTGTATATGGTATTGGGCAATAATTATTGAAAATATAGTTTTGTATTTTTAAAGCGGATATTTTTCCCTCGGTATTAGTTAATTTATGCCAAGGGAGTTTAGTGTTAATGATATTAATAGTTTACTTGATCCTCTAGTTGCCCTAAGCAATTTATGTAAGATAATAAGTTGCCTTCTTGGGCTAAGTTATGGCATTCACCGAGATTATCGTTATACTTATCTCCAAAATTTGTATGTATGCAGCTTTCTATTTTATCTTGGGCGTGTAACATTGTATTTATTGTTACTTGGTTACTATAAGGAATCATTCCTAGAGTAAATTTGGAGAACGAATCTTCACTAGCTTCAGCTGTAGTTAAGATCTTAGATATATCCTTTATATTACAAAAGTTTGTTTTAGCTGTCATATTTATTGTTCCTCTAATTATTTTTATGCAATATATCAATTAAACGTTAACATATTATGTATATAATTAAGATAGAAGTTATTAAAAGTCAATGTTATAATTTTATGTATCACTAAGAGTGATGCACGTAATGTCAATTCTAAATTTTTAATACTCTTTTTACTTTCATTGCTTGCTCAGCAAAAGCGGGATTAGCGCTTTGATCATTATATTTATTTAATTTATGGAGTGGTTTCTAAGAGTTTTTAAGCCATTTAGCCACGTCTTTAGCAAAATAAGTTATAATAAAATTTGCGCCGGCTCTTTTTATGGAGGTTAAAACTTCTAGAACACTACGTTCTTCATCAATAGCGCCAGCAGCTATTGCTGCTTTTAGCATCATATATTCGCCACTAGGATGATATGCCGCTAGTGGTATATAAGGATAGGCTTGTTTAATTTTATAAATTATATCAAGATAAGTATGTGCAGGTTTAACCATTAACATATCAGCTCCTTCTTCAATATCTAGCATAGCTTCACGTAATGCTTCATTGCTGTTAGCTGGATCCATTTGATAAGTTCTTCTATCTCCAACTTTAGCTGAACCACCTGCTGCTTCTCCAAAAGGACCATACATGCTAGATCGATATTTCACAGCATAGCTTAAAATGGGAATTTTATAATAGCCTTCATTATCTAGGGCTTTACGAATAGTTCTTACCATTCCATCTAGCATCCCTGAAGGCGCCAAAATATCGGCTCCAGCTTTGGCATGGCTGATTGCTTGCTTAGCAAGAAGATCTAAGCTGCTATCATTTTCAACGCATGTAATGCCATTATGTTCGTGAACTACCCCACAATGGCCAAGAGTGGTGTACTGGCAGAAACAAATATCAGAAATTACCAATAAATCTGGAGCTATAGATTTAATTTTTCTGATAGCTTGTTGAGCAATGCCATCGTCATTAAAAGAATCGCTTCCATGAGCGTCTTTAATTTCTGGAATACCAAAAACAATAACCGCTTTAATTCCTAAGCTAACAATTTCACTAACTTCTTCTTCTAACCTATCAACGCTATATTGAAAAAAACCTGGCATTGCAGTTATAGCTATTTTTTCATTTGTACCATTTTTAACAAAAACTGCAGCAACTAAATCATCTATAGTTAAATGATTTTCTCTTACTAAATCACGGATTATTGGATTATATCTTAGTCTTCTTGGTCTGGCAGTTAGATTAAAATTATTCATATTTATTTCATAAATTAAATGTTATATTTGTTACATGTTTCTTGATAAAGCTACTTAGTGCGACAAGATTTTAGTTTAATATTTATATAAATTTTTTCTACTGTAATTTAGATATCAGTACATATTAATATTATTATAAAGTCTAGTTATATTTGATATTTATCAGCAATGCTGTTGCTGAAAGAGTTAATTTATAAGATTTATCCTTAATCTAAAAAATGAAATAAAATATGAAATTATTTAAATTTAATTTAGCTATCATCATTATAGGTTTTTTTAGTTGTTCTTGTTTTGCCGACATTGTTAATGATAAAACTCAGCTAAATCCTATAATTGTAGAGAAAATTGTTATTCCTGAATCTATTGAAGAAATTAGTAATTTAGTTGCTCATCATTCTGGTCCTATTTCCATAGCTGGAGGTCAATATAGCCAAGGTGGCCAAACTGCCATTGAGAATGGCTTATTTCTAGATATGAAAAACATGAACCATATTATAAATTTAGATCTTGAGAAGAATCAAATCACTGTTGAAGCGGGAACTACATGGATACAAATTTTAGAGAAAGTTGATCCAGAAGGTTTATCTCCTAAAATAATGCAGTCTTTTTATAATTTTACAGTAGGTGGTTCTATCAGTGTTAATGTGCATGGGCGTTATGTAGGTGAAGGGGCAATTATTCGTTCTGTTGAATCGATTAAAATAATTCTTGCTGATGGTTCAGTAAAGGAAGCTAGTCGTGTTAAAAATCCTGAATTATTCTTTGGAGCAATTGGAGGATATGGAGGTATTGGTATTATTGTTGAGGTTACTTTAAATCTTGCACAAAATATTACTCTAGATAGAGTATCAAAAAGAATGAGCATAGAAAAATATAAAGATTATTTTTCTAATAATATTAAAAATTCTAAAACTGCAATTTTACATAATGCTGATATTTATCCACCTAATTATACTCAAGTTAATGCAATCACTTGGAATAAAACTAATAAATCATTAACCATAAAAGAAAAATTATCTTTACAGAATGAGATTTCTCCATTTAAGAAATTTTTATTAACTCTAGTTTCAAATGGTGATTTTAGAAAATTTCTACGACAATATTTTTATGATCCTTATAAATATTATGATCACATGGTTGCGTGGCGTAATTATGAAGCAGGTGATGATGTATCTGTGCTTGAACCATTAGCGCAAGACAAATCTATTTTTCTTCTTCAAGAATATTTTATTCCTGTTGAGAATTTTAATTCATTTGTACCTAAAATGATAAATATTCTTAAACAGCATCAAGTAAATGTTTTTAATATTTCTGTTAGGCATGCTCTGCCAGATTCAGAATCTTTGCTCTCATGGGCGCAAAAAGAAGTTTTTGCTTTTGTCATTTACTATGAACAAGGGAAGTCTGAAGCAGAAAAAAAAGACGTTTATCAATGGACTAGCAAATTAATTGACGCGGCTTTGGAAGAGAGCGGATCTTATTATTTGCCGTATCAAATTATAGCTACTTTGGATCAATTTTTAAGAGCTTATCCTAGGTCTGAGCAATATTTTGATTTAAAAAAGCTTGTTGATCCTACTTATAAGTTTAAAAATAAGCTGCTTGAACGTTATTATCCAGCCCCTGGACTATA
The DNA here is from genome assembly GCA_049653745.1 of Rickettsiales bacterium. Lineage (GTDB taxonomy): Bacteria > Pseudomonadota > Alphaproteobacteria > Rickettsiales > CANDYO01 > CANDYO01. The sequence goes on along the minus strand of JBASGW010000014.1, from coordinate 64,366 downwards.
ACAGTATGCAATGCTAGAATTATATGGGTTTTATAATAAACTAAAATATTCTGCAATTTGTGTATAAAGGACTCTTATTAACATTGTGAGTGAAGTCATTTGTTCAAAAGTTTTTAAAGTTGGCTCTAATTTTTCACCTTGATGCAATTTATGATACTCATTAAGGATAATAGCTATATGAGTTTGAATATGTTCTGGCATTAAGTTATTTAATACAAAATTTTGAGCATTTTTAGAAATTTGCTGTAATTCTTGATCATGGTTCTTCATCCATTCAAGCTGTTTAAAAATATTAGTTAGTTTTTTATTTAACGGTATGTAATGAACATAAGGTTCTAGTGCCGGGTAAAACCATTCCATATTATCAGTTTCCTGCTTTAAAAGTGCTGAATTAGAGAGCATAATCCAAGGCACTCTTGCCCAAGCGCAAGTATTTCCATCAATAGAAACTAAATATTTATATTTTAGATGATCTATTTCTTTAACATCGTGTGGTTCTTCAGGCCATAATATTTTTAGTAGTTTTTTCATAGATCTAGCACCAAAGGTATCAGGAAATTGTTGAGTGATTCTTGAAAATTGGGCATCGATTAGGTCTGGATAAAGTTTGGATAGCATAACTAAAGTTAAGCGAGGAAGTTTATCAAAATTATTAATATCATAAGAGCCATTACTGGTGGCTCCCCGCCAAAAAGATTTTTCTATTTTTTGATCCCAAGGGTTATTATTATTTGCAATAATAATCTCTTTAGTTAAAGGTTCCCAGCTTTTATGAGCAACAAAATTATCTGGTAATAATATTTTATCTTTTTCATAAATTGAATTTATATTTTTAGACATAATAATTGCAGGAAATTTTGCGGCTTCTTCTTCAGAACCATTATTAAATACCTCAGGAACTCTATCTTTGCGATACATAATAAAATCAACATCTGCAACTTTATAATCTGTAACAAAATTTTGTAAATATTTAAGTAAGGCCCTAAAATCTCCAGCTGCTGGATTATAACTATCTGAATAAAGTGTTTGATTAATGATTTGAAAACGGTACATCATAAAGCGTTTCCGGTTTTTCTCATTGCTCCAAATATGATCAAGCTGTGCTTGAGTGATTTTAAGGCCTTTTTTATCATCAAATTGATGAACAATAAAATCAACAATCTTTCTACGTTCAGGTGATGGGTTTTGGGTGTAAAATTCTTCAGCAGTTATAGTTTTTAAATCACTTGTAGCATTAGTGCTACAAGTGAATAGTAATAACCATAATAATTGTAGAATTTTCATAAACTATCCCAATTATTTAACCTTAAATTTTAGCTTATCTTCATTTAAACTAATTATAAGGTTATGCCCATCTTTAACTTCTCCAGCAATTAACATTTTAGCTAAGGGATTTTGTATTTCTCTCTGAATTAAACGCTTTAAAGGACGGGCTCCATAGACAGGATCATAGCCATTAATGCTTAACCATTCTTTAGCAGAAGGTTCTAAATGAAGCTGAATATTATGCTTAGATAGAGTATTTTCTAAATTAGCGATCTGAATATCTACTATTTTTGTTATATGTTCTAAGCTTAATTTATGGAAAATAATAATTTCATCAAGTCTATTTAGAAACTCTGGTCTAAAGCTATTTTTCACTACCTCCATTACTGATAATTTTGCTTCTTCAAAATTATTGTCATTAGATAAAGTTAATATTTCAGAACCTAAATTTGAAGTTAAAATGATAACAGTATTTTTAAAGTCTACTACCACTCCATGGCTGTCAGTTAACCTTCCTTCATCTAAAACTTGCAGTAATATATTGAAGATATCAGGATGGGCTTTTTCAACTTCATCAAATAAAATAACTTGATAAGGCCTCCTACGAACTGCTTCAGTTAAAGCCCCACCTTGTTCATAGCCAACATATCCAGGAGGTGCACCAATTAATCTAGCCACGGTGTGTTTTTCCATATATTCGGACATATCAAAACGTAACATAGCATGAGGATCATCAAATAAAAATTTGGTTAATGCTTTAGTAAGTTCAGTTTTGCCAACACCGGTAGGACCTAAAAATAAGAAAGATCCAAGAGGGCGACGGTTATCTTGAATTCCTGCTCTTGATCTTCTAATAGCATCACTTACCGCAATTAAAGAATCTTCTTGCCCAATTACCAATTGAGCTAGTTCTTTTTCCATATGCAGAAGTTTCTCTTTCTCGCTGCCCATTATTTTATTAACCGGAATGCCGGTGGAGCGTGCAACTATTTGTGCAATGTCTGATTCGGTTATTTCTTCTTTTATTATTTGATTATGTTTGCTAGATTCGCTTTCCTCAAGTTTTTTTGTTAAATCTGGAATAGAACCATAGGTTAATTGACCAGCTTTAGCTAGATCTCCATTTCTTTTGGCAATTTCTAATTCTTGCTTAGCTTGCTCTAATTGTTCTTTAATTTTATGAACATTGGTTATTTTTAATTTTTCAGCACTCCATTGGCTAGTTAAATCAATAGATTTTGCTTCTAATATAGCTAGTTGTTCATTGATTTTTTCAAATCTTTCTTGAGCAGCTTTATTAGTTTCCTTCTTTAAAGCTTCTGCTTCAATTTTTAAAATAATAATTTCTCGGTCAAGTTTATCAATAGCTTCGGGCTTGCTGTCAACTTCCATTCTCAATCTGCTAGCAGCTTCATCTATTAAATCTATGGCTTTATCTGGTAAAAATCTATCTGTAATATAGCGGTCAGATAAAGTGGCAGCAGCTACAATAGCATTGTCAGTGATTCTTATGCCATGATGAACTTCATATTTTTCTTTTATGCCCCTTAAAATAGCTATAGTATCTTCAAGAGTGGGTTCGGCAATGTAAACCGATTGAAAGCGTCTGGCTAATGCTGCATCTTTTTCAATATATTTACGATATTCATTTAAGGTTGTAGCTCCGACGCAATGCAATTCACCTCTAGAGAGTGCAGGTTTTAATAGGTTAGATGCATCCATAGAGCCTTCGGCAGCTCCTGCGCCAACAAGCATATGCAATTCATCAATAAATAAAATAATATCGCCTTCTGCAGCGGCAACCTCTGTTAAAACTGACTTAAGTCTTTCTTCGAACTCTCCTCTAAATTTAGCCCCAGCAATTAATGCTCCTAAATCTAAGCTAATAAGCCTGCAGTTTCTTAGGGATTCTGGAACGTCACCAGCAACCATTCTTTGGGCAATGCCTTCAATAATAGCGGTTTTTCCAACCCCTGGTTCGCCAATTAAAACGGGGTTATTTTTAATTCTGCGTGAAAGAACTTGAATAGTACGACGAATTTCTTCATCTCTTCCAATAATTGGGTCTAATTTCCCTAACTTGGCTTCTTGAGTAATATCTTTAGCATATTTATTTAACGCTTCGTAATTTGATTCCATATTACTGCTATTAACATTACGACCTTGTCTAAGTTTAAGGATGGCTTCTTTTAAATTTTTCTTATTAATATTTGCATTCATTAGAATTTTAGATGCAGGAATGTCAGCTAAATAAGTTATTGCAAGAAGTAGTGTTTCGCTGGCAATATACTCATCTTTCATTTCCTTAGCTATTTTGGCTGCTTCTTCAAGCAAGCTTGCTGCATCTGGTGATAAATATAATTGATCTGTAGAGCTTGAAGTTTGAATTCTTGGTAATTTCCCTAACTCTTCTTTAACTTTATCTATTATATTAGAGAGGTCGCCGTTACAGCTTTGAATTAACCTTGAAGCTAAGCTTTCTGGTTCTTCAATTAAAGCTTTCAAAATATGTATACTTGAAAATTGTTGATGGTTGCTACTTAGTGCCCCATTTTGTGCAGATGTAAGGATAGCTCTAGCTTTCTCAGTAAATTTATCTAAATTCATAATTATTCTCCTTCAATATATGTGCAATACATATGGGAGTATTTTGAAACATATTCAACCCTATGTTCTTTTATTTAGTTGCTAGTTTATTAAAAACAATGTGTAGCCACTGCAATAAAAGAGGGGTGAGTGCTTTTCACTATTGAGATCCCTTTTAGTTTGATATTTATATAAGAGTAGAGCAATATTATATAAATTAAAATCAAATTATCTAAATTTAGTTAGCGAATATTTATGAAATATATTTGGCATATAACATTACCAAAAATAGTGGGTTTAATATTAATTATTATAGCTTTTGCTATTTATAGTATTGATACTATAAAGCGCCCCATAGAAGCTGTAAATTCTTATGAATTTGATAAAATAAGTTTAGAAATTTTTAGTGCTTTAGATGTTTTAGATCCAGTAAAACTTAAAGTTGGCAAAGAAGAGATGGCAAAACATAATGTGGTTATTGCTGGTATTACCAGAGACAATATTAAAGATTTTCCTGTAATGTTTAAGCATATTAGATATATAGGAAGTTTTTTTAAAGATTATAGAGTTATTTTATTTGAGAATGACTCTAAAGATGGAACTAAACTTGCTTTAAGTTTGTGGCAAGAGTTGGATTCAAGAGTGAAGATTATTTCAAAAGATTTTTTTAATATAAAGCGTCCAAGTCATAAATTTATGGCAGATGCCAGAAATTATTATTTAGATGTGTTACAAGATGCAGAATATAACAATTTTGATATGCTTATATTTTTAGATATGGATATGGCTTATGGTATAGATATCAGAGGGATAGAAGATTCATTTAGTAAAATAGATAGATGGGATGCTGTATGTTCTAATGGAGTGTCCAGCAATGTGGGAATAATGCACGATACTTTTTCCTTTAGAAGCTCTGAATTTCCTTGGTCTCCTGAGACCTGGGAAAAAATTTGTTCTAAGTCAGATTTATCCGATTCTTGGTTTGAGGTTTGTGAAGAAGGAAGAAAATATTCTAAGGGGGTAATTTATGAAAATTTAGCCTTTAGAAATTCGTGGCAGAGCGTTAATAGATTATATTGGTTGCAGATAATGCCGCAATTGCAGAAAATATATCCTGTTGATTTAGACTTAGTTCCGGTATCTTCTTGCTTTGGAGGTATGGCAATTTATAAGCGTAAATATATTGATGGCTGTAAATATGATTCTATTGATAATGATTGCGAACATGTTGTTTTTAATCAATGCATTAAAGACAAAAATAAGGGCAGGATGTTTTTAAATCCTGCGCAAATGATTAGATATTCTCAATATGGAAAAAGGGAAAAATAGTAGCTTAGCTTGCCATCTCTAAGCATTCAAATTTAACTTCTCCTTTAATATTGTCAAATTTAATATTAATTTCTCCTCCCCTTTTAATGCGTCCTTCAAGAATTTCATCAGCTAAGGCCTGCTTAATTTTTTTATCAATGATTCTTTCTAATTCTCTGGCTCCGCTATAAGTGCCAGCGCCAATATCACATAAATATTCCTTTACCTGAGGTTCTACTTCAATTGTTATATTTCTTGCTTTAAGTAATAAGGCAAGGTTTTGTAAATATTCATCCACTATTTGAATTATTACATCGTGTGATAAGGGGTTGAATTCAATGATAGCATCTAAGCGATTACGAAATTCTGGAGAAAAGCTAGCATTAAGATTCTCATTACTTTCTCTATCATTAGAATGCGTTTGTTTATTTTGATTAAAGCCAATAGCTTGTTTGTTAAGAGAGCTTGCGCCAGCATTGGTTGTCATAATAATTATAGTATTGCAAAAATTAACACTAATACCATTGCTGTCTGTTAGTGTGCCGTAATCCATTACCTGTAATAAAATATTCTGAATATCTGGGTGAGCTTTTTCTACTTCATCAATCAATACCACAGAATAGGGATGTTTTCTTACGTCATCTGTTAATAAACCTCCTTGATCATGCCCAACGTAACCTGGAGGAGATCCAATTAATTTAGAAATAGAATGAGATTCCATATATTCAGACATATCAAAACGTAGAAGTTCCATGCTTAATGCTGCAGATAAGCACTTGGCCAATTTAGTTTTGCCAACCCCAGGAGGTCCATAAAAAAGATAGCAGCCGATAGGTTTGTTATGATCGCGCAATCCAGCTTTTTCAAGTTTAATAGAGTCTACTAATTCTTCAATAGCTTTATCTTGACCAAAAATATGAGATTTTAAAATATTTTCCAAGCTTAAAACTTTTTCGGTATCATCTTTAGAAATTATATTAGAGGGAACCCTAGTTATTTTAGCAATTATATTATCTATATCATCTTCGGTAATAATTAGTTTTTGTTTAGAGTCTTTCCTATTTAATTTGCTGTGTGCTCCTGCTTCGTCAATAACGTCTATTGCCTTGTCTGGTAGCCTCCTGTCATTAATATAGCGTGATGATAAAACTACTGCTGCCTCTATAGCCATATCTGTATATTCAACATTATGGTGATTTTCATAAAAAGATTTTAATCCTTGAAGCATTTTAATAGCAACTTGCTCTGTCGGCTCATTAATAACAATTTTTTGGAACCTTCTGGCTAGTGCGGCGTCTTTTTCAAAATGATTTTGATATTCTTTAAAGGTGGTGGCTCCAATGCAGCGCAATGTGCCTCTAGCTAGCATTGGTTTAAGTAAATTACTGGCATCTAAGGCCCCGGTGTTATTAGATCCAGCGCCGATAACGATATGGATTTCATCAATAAATAAAATAGCAAAGGGAAGTTCTTGAATTTTATTGATAATTTGTTTTAACCTTTCTTCAAAGTCGCCTCGATATTTAGTTCCGGCTATTAGCGCGCCCATGTCTAGTGAGTATATTTCTGATGCTTTTAAAGCCAAAGGGGCGCTCTTAGTAATTAAATAAAGAGCTAGGCCTTCAGCGATTGCAGTTTTACCAACACCTGGTTCGCCAACTAAGAGAGGGTTGTTTTTGCTTCTTCTGCATAATACTTCTATGGCTCTCTCAACCTCTTCATCGCGTCCAATTAAGGGGTCTATTTTTTTATCTAGGGCTAACTTAGTTAAGTTAATGCAGTATTTTTCTAGAGGATTGTCGCTTTCTTCTGCGGCTAATAGTTTGTCAAGCTCAGAATCTTTGTTACTTATTGTCATTGAAGGATTCTTAAGCTTTATATTGGCAAGGGGGTGGTTAATATATTTTAAGGCGGTTTGTCTAGTAAAATTCAATTCAGTTAAAAATAATACGGCATATGAATCTTTTTCAGTAAATATTTCTAGTAAAATATCTGCGCCAGTAACTTTTTTCCCTAATGGGTCGTGAATATGCATTTTAGCTCTACTCATAACTCTTTCAAAACCTGCTGTTGGTTTGGAGTTTTTAATAGGTTTTAGCAGCATAACTTGCAAATCATTATTTAAAAAATCATTCACTTTTTTCTTTAGGAGTTGAACATCAACCTGAGATGCTTCAAGTATGGCTAGGGCGTCTGGGTCTTCAGTTAACGACAATAGCAAATGTTCTAAAGTTGCATATTCATGCTTACCTTTTTTTGCGCTATCAAGAGTGCGTGTTATGGTAAGTTCTAAATTGGTGGATAGCATTATTCTCTCTTATAAAAAATATATTTACTGAGTATAAAGGTAAGTTGTTAGTAAATGGTTAATAAAATTTCTGCTAACCATAATATAATTATTAATTTAAATTAATTAAAAATTGATATTTTTATTAACCTATGTTAAACTAATTCAATTAAATATTGATGCATAGTAATAATAAAAATGATACATAGTGAAATAATGAGCTTATACGATGCGGTAACTTCCGATGATGGAGTTATGGTAGAAAAAATCTTAGCTGAAAATTTATTTTCTCAGTCTCAGATATCAGTAAAGACAATTACTGGATTATTGGTGATAGCTATAGAAAATAAGCTAATCAATTCCAGTAAAGCAATTTTAAACTACAATAAAATTGCTACAGACAAAATTACCGATGCTCATTTTAACTCAATTATCTGTCTAGCTGCTAAATCTGATTTATTGAGGCAACTAAAAATAACTTATCATTAAGAATCAATAATTACAGAAGAAAACGAAGTGCGATGATCAAATTCATTATTTCCACCAATTAATCCTAAATCATGCAATCTTTGTAAGGGGTTTACTGGAGCTGTAGTAGTCGTATCTGCGGTTGCTTCCGAGTTGTTATCTTTATTAAAACAACTTTGGAAAAAATATTTTAATATTCCAAAACACATAATTTATTTCTCCTTTTATTTATTTTTATCCTACTGGTTTTCCTAAGTAATCTCCTGCAAGAATATGTAAGTGCATATGCAAAACTGTTTGCATCCCATGGCGTGCAACATTAGATACTATTCTATATCCATTATCTTGTAATTTTAAATTTTTGCAGATTAAGTTTACAATTTTAAAAAAATGAGCAATTTCTTCTACGGAAGCTTTTGAAGAAAAATCGTCAAAAGAAGTATATTCTCCTTTAGGTATAACCAAGATATGAACTGGTGCTAAAGGTTGAATGTCATTAATTGCAAAAACATCTTGATCTTCGTATATTTTTTCTGCCTCAACTTCTCCTCTTATCATTTTTGCAAAGATATTATTTTTATCATACATAAGCTTCCTCTAATATTGGCATATTTTTTCTATAAAATTTTAATTGAGCTTCTTCTAAATTGCGAGCCACAATTACATCTATAACTTGATAATTATTTTTCTTTAATTGCGTTAGATACCAATCATTTGCGCATATGCCTATGAAAACCGATGTTACCAGTTTTAGTTGGAAAATAATTGTTTGATCAAGAATTTTATTTTGATCTAAAAGCATAAGAATGCATTCTATAATAATTAAAATAACAGCAGGAGTCCAAATTCTTTTATACAAGAGCCATAGAAATTGAAATAAGAAAGCGCTTATAGAGAAATGATCTTCAACAAAAATGAAAGCTTCATTTTTGGATTCGTTATGGTTTCTTAGAACATTAAATATTTTCATCATTAACCTTTATTACGTTTTTCTTGATAAAAGGTTGCACATTTAAAAAAAATATGCAATAGTTTAGTAGTTAAAAATCTTAAGAACTCTTTGTTTATCTAGAGTGTAGCGCAATTTTATCTTAATTTATGAACCAAGAAAAGAATTTAGAACAAAAATCAAATTTGCTAGCAGTGTATATTTTTGGTGCTATAGTTTTTTTATGTTGTTTTGCAGCAAGTTATAAATTATGGCTAAATAATAGAGTGCAAGATATTGAGATTTCTAATATCCAATTAAATGAGCAGCAAGAAGAATTATCATTAAACAAAGCTGGGGCAGCTTCTGCCAATTACGATGCGGTTATTGAAGAAGAAATTTTAAGTAGTAACAGCTTAAACCCTGAGTTTATTATTAATGAGGGTGATACTCTTAGTTCAATCCTAGAAGAAGCAAATATCGGTAGTAAAGAGTCCGCTGCAATTATCAACGCTTTTGCCACCAAATATAATCCCAAAAAACTAAATATTGGTACTTTAATAGAAATTCATTTTGATAAAAGAGCTAATAATAAGTCTGCTGCATTTAATAGCATGATAGTTAATGTAAGTAATATTAAAAAAATATCAGTGTCATTAAATTCTATGAATGAATTTATAGCTCAAGAGCTTACGGTTCCTTTAGTTCAGCAGATAACTCATAACAAAGGAACAATTAGAAATAGTTTTATTAAAACGGCGTTAGATTTATCTATCCCTTCTAGTGCAATTATGTCGATGATTAGAGCATTTAGTTATGATGTGGATTTTCAAAGAGATATCAAAAATGGAAATACTTTAGAAGTTGTAATCGAAAAATTTTATACTGAAGACGGAAAATTATCTCATACAGGAAATATTTTATATTCATCACTCACTTTAAATGATCGTAAGGTTTCTATTTATCAAGTTACAGGAGCAGATGGGCAAATTGGTTATTATAATGAGAAAGGTGAAAATATAAAGAAAGAGTTTTTACGCACACCAATTAATGCGGCTAGAATTTCTTCTAAATTTGGCATGAGAAATCATCCGGTGTTAGGCTATACTAGAATGCATAAGGGAGTTGATTTTGCAGCTCCAGTTGGCACTCCAATTTTAGCTGCTGGCAGTGGAGTTGTGGAATCAGCCACTCGTTTTGGTAATTATGGAAAATATATTAGGATTAAACATAATTCAACCTATTCAACAGTTTATGGCCATGCTAGCCGCTTTGCTAAAGGAATCAGATCTGGTTCAAAAGTTACTCAAGGTCAAGTTATCGCCTATGTAGGAACTACTGGGATTACTAGTGGTCCACATTTGCATTATGAAGTTCTAGAGCGTGGCAAGCAAATTAATCCTTTGAAATTTAAATTTTCATCAAATAGCGAAAAATTAACAGGCAAAGCGATGGAAGAATTTAAGCGCTTGAAGAATAAAGTAAATAAATATATCAAAGAAAGCTAGTTATCCTAATAGTTTGAATTCTAATTATGAAACAAAAATCGATATTTCTATGGTTACTGCTTTGTATTTTCTTGGTATATTCCATGATTATAATTGGGGGATATACTAGGCTTAGCCATTCTGGATTATCTATTGTTGAATGGTCTCCTGTTAGTGGCACTATTCCCCCATTGAGTGAAGATTCATGGAATATTGAATTTTCTAAGTATAAACAATCACCTGAATTTCAAAAAGTTAATTACTCGATTTCTTTGAATGAATTTAAAGAAATCTTTCTAGTTGAATATTTTCATCGCTTGTTAGGTAGAATATTAGGGCTAGTATTTATGGTACCATTATTATATTTTATTTTATCTAAGACAATCACATTTTATGAATCTAGATATTATATCTTTGTTGGCTTATTAATAGGGTTGCAAGGTTTAGTTGGTTGGCTAATGGTAAAGAGTGGTTTAATTGACCAGCCTAATGTTAGTCAATATAGATTAGCTCTACATTTATCTTTAGCCTCTATTCTTTTAATTCTTCTGGTTGTTAAAATAGCTGATATAAAATTTATCTCGAATAGATATGGTTGTTTTTCTCTGGGGCTGCTCCTACTGCAAATAATATCAGGGGCTTTTGTAGCAGGCCTTCATGCGGGATTAACTTATAATACTTTTCCGTTGATGGATGGTGAATTAATACCTTCAGGATTATGGCTAATGAAGCCTTGGTATATAAATATCTTTGAGAATATTACCATGGTTCAGTTTTTACATAGAATATTAGGAGTAATAAATTTTATTAACATAAGCTTTTATGCTTATGTTATTTATTCTAAGGCTAGTAAAATAGCTATTTTACTATTTAGTATTGTTGGAATACAATTTATTCTAGGAGTGTTAACTTTATTGCTGCAAGTACCCTTAAAATTTGCTTTGTTACATCAGGGAGTTGCTATGTTATTGTTAATAAGTATAGTATTTTCTCTAAAAAAAGAAGAAAGTAATTCTTTTATTTTCTAAAAATATATCCTTTATTCCTAATGGTTTGTAAAAATTGAGGTCTACTTGAATTTGTTTCAATTTTATTTCTTAGTCTAATAATCTGAACATCTACAGATCTTTCATTAATATTAAGTTCTTGCGCCAATTTCTCTCTGCCTATTACAATATTTATATTTTTTAGTAGAAAATTTAGAAGAAAATTTTCACTACTGGTTAAAAATATTGTTTCATTATTTTGTTGCAAGCAGTAAGTTTTAAAATTATATGAAAAACTGCCAAAATAAGACATTTCAGGGCGATGTGATTGATATTTTAAAATATTATTAATTCTAAGAAGCAATTCTTTAGGTTCAAAAGGCTTTACTAAATAATCATCAGCTCCAACCTCAAGTCCATTAATGCGGTCATCTGCTTGCCCCATGGCTGTTAGCATAATGATAGGAATCTTAATAGATAGAACATCACGTAATTTTTTAGCAAATTCTATTCCAGTTTCATCAGGCATCATCACATCTAAGATAATTAAATTGCATTCAATTTCTTGTAATATTTTTAATGCTTGGTTAGTATCCTTAGCAATGGATACAAAATAGCCTTGCTCTATTAAATATTTTTGTAATAAGCTCCTAATTCTGATGTCGTCATCAACAACTAATAAATGGCTAGAATTTTTATGAAGATTCATGGATAAAAGAGGGCTCTTTTTTAAAAATTAAATATAATAATACTATGCCTGGAATGCCAGCAAAAGCTGTAATAATAAAAAATTGCTTCCATCCAATTGCAGCCACTAAATAACCAGCTGGTGCCGCAATTATAGTTCTTCCTATATTAGCGAGTGAAGAAAGTAATGCATATTGGGTGGCGGCATATGCAATATTACATAATCCACTTAAATAAGCTATAATTACTACATTCCCGATAGCGCCAGTGAAATTTTCTATTGCTATGGTTATTGATAACGCTACCAAATCATGCTGTTGATTTGCAACCCAAATAAATAATAAGTTAGAGGAAATTTGTAATATTCCAGAAATGAGCAAACTTTTAAAGGTTCCTAAACGATAATAGATTATTCCTCCAATAAATAAACCCGCAAGAGTCATTATAAAACCTAATCCTTTAGTAATATAAGCGATTTCACTATTAGAGAATCCCATAGTTACATAAAATTTACTTTGAAGGGTGCTAATTAAAGTATCTGCAATCTTATAAAAAATTACAAAAAGCAGGATATGAAGCCATTTAGGCCTACTACAAAAATCTAATATTGGTTCAGGTAAAGATTTAGATATTGATTTGTTTTTAAGATGAAAAGAAATAACAATAATAGTAAAGAATAAAGCATTGCCTATATAGCCAATAGATTCATCGAAAGTTATAAAATAGATATAAGATAATATTTTATAACTTACTAATAAAATTAAAATAATATGAAGCCATGTTGCTTTTTTTAGATAGTTTATGATTGAAGATAAGCTTAATTTAAATTGTCTTAATTCTTCAAGTTTTTTATCAGAATGGGTAGGTTCTTTTAAAAATAATACTGCAGCAATACCTACTAATATATTTAGACTCATTATCACATAAACCATTTTCCAGGAAATATGGTCTGCTAGTAATAAAGATCCGGCTCCAGACACTAGCATAGCAATTCTATAGCCATAGGCATACATGGTGGCCCCCAAACCTTGCTCTTCTTTTTCTAATATTTCAATCCTTAAGGCATCAATAATAATATCTTGAGTTGCTGAAAAAAATGCAACGAAGAAAGCAATTGCGGCAGTAAGAGTAATATTTTCAAGTGGAGAGGTGTTACCAAGCGCCATTATTACAAAAATTAAGCATATTTGTACAAAAATTAACCAGCCCCTTCTTAATCCATATTTTCTAGTAAAATATGGTATAGGGACATAGTCAAATATTGATGACCAAAGATATTTAAAAGAAAAAGGGAGAGTGACTAAAGAGAATAAACCTATAGTCTTAATATCTATATCAAGGCGAGATATCCACATACTTAAAGTTAAACCGGTTAAAGCTAAAGGAATTCCGGCAGAAAATCCAAGAAATAGCACAGATAATATTCTATAATTACTAACCATTTTCTTTAGATTGTTATTTAATAGTTTTATCATTTTTTATTTTATTGATTCGTGTTTGATGAAGCGTTGTTTTCAGCTTGTTCTTTTGCCTCTGTATCTTCTTGAATTAATTTATAGTAAAGATATTTTTGATCTGAAGGATCATCTACTAGATTGCTAGGATTAGGTTGCTGTTGAGCTTTTCTTTTGAGTTTTTTGGCTTCAGCTATATCTTCTTGCGTTACAATGCCATATGCATCTTTAACAAATTTTACTAGGTTTTTATCGTCTATTGTAGATTGTAATGGTCCTTTTAGATCACCATTTGTTATAATATTATAAGTTATAGGATTCCCAGTATATGGCATAAATAAAAATTGAGTATTAGAAGAGAGGGTAAGTTTATTTAAGTCTATGGTGAAAGCGCTTGCAGCATTATTAAACCTAGTTTGAAAAGTTACATCGTTGCTATTAAGAATTCCTTTCGATCCTTTTATTGAGCCACTTAGGTTATTTATAAGAGTTGATCCTGAACTTAAAGATAAATCTATATTTGATAATATACTATCTTTTGGTAACGATTTTCTTTGTAGTGCAATATCAACAACAACGTCGCTATCAATGCCATTAAGTGTCATTCCTAAGCTTGCAAAATTAATGGACATGTTAAGATTTTCTATTAGATCTTTTGGAGAATCTCCATCGGCTATAAAAGAAGTGGTAAATGAAAGGGGGCCATCAAAAGCATCTAATCCTGGCAAGTTATCAGCAAATAAATTTTTAGAATCAAGATTAGACCCGGAGAAAGAAAACTGATATAAAGCAGGAGTGAAAAAACTTATATTGCCACCTGATTGAACTATACCATTATATATATTAAAATTAAGATTATCTATATACAAGATATCGCCACTAGTATGAGAGTATAAAATAAAATTATTTAAATTATAATTTTTTACCTTAGCCTTTTTAAGGCCAATTTCAAAAATAGCTGAATATTTATTTATCTTAAAAAGATTAAGTTTAGTGCTGCTCCATAATTCTTCGTTTTGAGAGGAGTCTATGTCTGAATTAGTATCAAATAAATTTGAAGATACTAACATTAGAGCATCGTAATCAAGATTGTCACCAGTAACTACAAGTTTAATTGTGGGCTTTATATCTAATGCTTCAAGATTAAGTGCAAAATCAGAACTCAAGAAAGATGATTTTATTAAGCCCTTAAGCTGCATTTTTGCAGGAGATAAATTGCAAAGCACAACAAGGTTATCAATTTTTTGATTTTTTAGGTTAGTATTGGTGAAAGAAAATTTTATACTATAGTTTGAAGAAAGTGTTCTAAACCAAATAAATTTGGTTAAATAATCATCTTTATCTGAGTCCATCATAAGGCTTTTAAACCTAGTTTTAAATAGAGGAAGATCAATATTATCTAAATTTATTTTATCAAAATTAAGATCAATATTATAGTTATCCATTTGATCCACTCTGCTGGCTATATTCCCTGATAAAGTTCCTCCATCATTGCCAATTTTCCCAACTAAATTAAAAAGTGAAATCTCTTCGTCTGAGATAATTATTTGAGAATTTATTGAGTAATCTAAGTTATTTTGTTCAATAAGAAAATAATCACTAAGGCCAAATAACGCAGAAGTGTCATTGATATTATTTCCACTATTTTCGAAAGTTCCTAATAAAACATTAGTATAGTCAATGCTGTGTAAGCTGAGATTAGAAATGCTAAATTTTGAATTCACACCTTTGCCAGCAATATTAAAAATTATAGATCCATTGGTAACTTTTTGATTCATAACTCCAAAATCTAAAACAAAGTCATTTAATGTTATATTTTGAATATTAATTTCTTTAATGTTAATTTTAATATCCGCATCACTGCTGTTTAAAAAACTTAAATCCGCATAGTCATTGCTTCTAAAATTATTTGAACTATCTTCTATATAGATTTGATTAGATGAAGCTAGAGTGGATTTATTTAAGGAAAGTATCTTATTAAAATTAATTTTCTCAAAATCTAAATAAGCTTTAATGTTAGAATTTCCACTTGTTGCAAAAGTTATATTTCCTGTTCCATCTATATCTTTAGAATTTATTTTAAGGTTACTAACATCTGTATAATTATCTTTATGATCAAAATTAGCTGAGATAATTATTGGATCATCAAGATGATCTTTTTTCATGCTTGAGATAAAGGGCATTAATTTAGTAAAATAATCAACAATTAAGGATGTTCCATCTATATTAAACTTTATATCTCCACTCATTTCCAATCTATTGTTTAATCTCTTTAAAGTAGCTTTAGTATCTATGCTGGTATGCTGATCATAAATATTTAATGTTAAAGCTTGAGTTGAGTGTATATCTGGCCTAGAGATATTGGCTGATATATTTAAAACATTATTATCAATAACAAAAGTTCCCTTTATAGTGGATAATTTGGATGAATGTAAATTTGTTATGGTATTAAGTTTAGTAATATATGAAGAGTTATTTTTCCATATTACTCCATTATTAATAATGAACTCAGCAAAATCAGAGTTTTGATGCATTGTTATGAAGCTATGAAAATTATCAAAATAATCAAGATTGATAGTTGGATTATTTATTTCAATTTTATTTATTTTATTATTACCAAAGAGGAAGTTATGTGGAGAAATATATAGTACTAAGCTATCTGCTTGTATAAGAGTTAAAGACGGGGTTTGTGTGTTGTTTACCATAAGAAAATTTGGTAGAGTAATTCGTATTTCTGAAGAAATATCTATGGTTGGTTTGCCTTGAATAATTAGTTCTTTTCCTATTTTTTCTTCAGCAGATTTGATGCTAAGATTTACATATTTATCAAGATTAACTAAATTAGGTGCTAGAAAAAAGGCAAGAACGGCAACTGCAATTAAAGCGATTAATATCTTTATTGATTTCATTCAAAACTCTTATTTTTAAACGTCTTAAGATCTATATTCCTTTCATTATACACAGATGGATTAGAGAAAGAAATAAAATTTCATAC
This sequence comes from Rickettsiales bacterium, assembly GCA_049653745.1. GTDB lineage: Bacteria > Pseudomonadota > Alphaproteobacteria > Rickettsiales > CANDYO01 > CANDYO01. The sequence continues at coordinate 47,914 of JBASGW010000014.1, read as the reverse complement.
TAATGAGTATCTATTTACAATTTGCTATTTTAGTTTCTTTGCTCAATAACTTTTGCAATGTAGGATTTAACTTATCTTTTTTAACTTTTAATTTAGAAATTACAGCGCAAGCTTCTTTTTTCTTTCCTAAAAGATTTAAAGCTGAGGATAATTTAATCATACTTAAATCAGCCTTGTCATTTTTTGGAAATTTACTAAATGATTGTAGATAGTTTAAAGCTGCTTTATCATATCTTTTACGTAGCATAAAGCTCTCTCCTAACCAGTAATAAGCATTGCCAGTGTAAGAATTATTGGGATATAATTTTATAAATTCAGAAAATGCAGCTTCAGCTTCATTATATTTTTGTTCTCTCAATAAAGAATAAGCATCTGTAAATTTAGTTTTTGCTAATTTAGGATCAGTATTTTTGCTGGGTTCTATTTTCGCATTAGATGTGCTTTTATTTTGATTCGATTCAAGCTGCTTAAATCTATATTCAACATCTGCTGCAAGAGATTCATATTTTTTTTGTAATAATTTATACTCATGTTCAAGTCTTTCTATTTTATCGGTGAGTTGAGTTATTGTTGGCTCGCTAGCATTTTCATTGAGAAAGTTATCTTCATCAAAATTTTCAGCGTAAGATAAATTACTAAAAAATATTAAAATTAAAAAAACATACTTAATCATTTTATTTTACCTTAAATATTAGCTTAACTTTTTGATTATCTACAAAAATTTCTGCGTTAGGTGATAAGTTATTATAATCTGCTACTCTAATTAACGCTAATGCTTTATTAAAAACACTTGAGCAAATAATTCCTAGCTTTTTTTCTCCAGAATAAACTATTGATCCAAGTTTAGGCAACTCATTTATTCCTTCTAATTGAACAATTTCTTTTCTGATGATCCCATTATAATGAGTTCTAGCTACTAGTTCTTGACCAACATAGCAGCCCTTAGTGTAATCTATAGCATTTAATTGATCAAATCCATATTCCAAAATAAAGGATTGCTCAGGAATTAAATCTTGATCACCTTCGGGAATAAAATTCTCAATTCTTGCTAGGTTATAAGCATATTTATCTGGAGTTCTTTTTTCGATAATTATATTATTTTTAATATAGCTTCTATAGCCAAGGTTATTATTTCTGGGATCAGAAAAAACAACCATTTCATTGATAGAATCAATAGGTTCATTTAAGAGTGAAATAACTTTATAATCTGGGCAAAGATTTATCATAACTTTACTTCTTAGTTTATATAAATTTAATTTTTGAATTATTTCATTAGCTCTGACTTTAGGAATGTCTCCAATAATATTATCGTGATTTAAATAGAAAAAAAAATCTGAAAAATATTTACCTTGAGGTGTTAGCATGCAGGCATAAACTGATTGTTCTTTAGATAAATTATTGATGTTATTAGTAATTAACCCTTGAAGAAATTTGAATTTATCTTCACCAGTTATCTCAATAACTGCCCGCTCATTTAAGATTGTATAAGTCATTAAACTTTCTTATGAGGGGAGCATTTATTTTCTAAATCCCTAGAAGTAAATATTATATAATCGGAATTACCAAGTTTTATATTTTCATTTTTAAAATAATGATGAGCAATTTCGCCTGCATAACCATGAGCCACAAGTAAGATTACTTTTTCTGGAGCATAATAATATTTACAAATATTTCCAATAATTCTATTTCTAAATTCTTCAGTACTTTCTCCGCCATATATAGGGTGAGATTGATTTTCTGGAATAGAATTTATAATTGGAATTACTTCAGCTAGTGGTTTCCCTTCTAATCCTCCTCTATCCACTTCTTGTAATTGACTATTATAGATTAAAGGCACAGAAAGATGGGTGTTAACAAGATTAGAAGTTTTGTTAGTGCGCTTCATATCGCTGCTTACAATGAGTTCAATTTGTAAGTTTTCTGAGAAATCTTGAGATAATTTTTTACCAAGTTCTAAGGCCTGCTTTACTCCTTCTTCATTTAAATCAGGGTTTGAGCCACGCCCTGTAAGCAATTTTTTAACGTTATAATGAGTTTCTCCATGTCTTGCAAATATGATATATTTTTCATTATTATTTTGGGTTGATTCTGCTAAAGAAATATTGGAAATTAATAGTAAGTATATTAACATGAACTTTTTCATAATGTGCTCCTAATTAATAGTTCTAGGTTAGTTTTTAAAATAATCTTGTCCAAATTTATCTAAATATTCTTGATAAGTTCCTTTATAATCAATAATTTTTTTCTCAGTGATGGCAATAATTCTAGTGGCTATGCTAGAAGCGAAGTCTCTATCATGCGTTACCATAACTAAAGTTCCAGGAAATTCAATTAATGCTTTTTTTAGCCCTTCTTTGGCTTCTATATCTAAGTGATTTGTTGGTTCATCAAGAATTAAACAATTACTTTCTTCAAGCATTATTTTAGCTAATAGAAGTCTAGCTCCTTCGCCTCCTGATATTTGGAGGATATTTTTATGAGCATCATCTTGACCGAATAAAACATGACCCAGAACAGATCTTAATTTGCTGGTGGGCTCATTAGGTAATTGCTCGCAAATCCACTCATAGGCAGTTATCGGTTGATTTAATAATTCATGATGATCTTGAGCAAAATATGATTTATGAGCTTCATATCCCCATTCGAAAGATCCATTATTGGCTTCTATGTGACCAAGTAATATCTTGAGTAAGGTAGATTTACCAATACCATTTGGTCCAATAATTATAACTTTATCGCCTCTATTTACAGAAAAATTCACTTTGTTTAGAATTTTACGTTCGCCATAAGATTTGCATATATCTTTTACTTCTAGAGCTTGTTTCCCAGAAGGACGTTTTGGTCTAAAATAAAAATTAGGGGTAATTCTAGAAGTTTTTTTGATATCAGGTAATTCTATTTTATCTATTAATTTTTCACGAGAAAGAGCTTGTTTAGATCTAGAAGCAGAGGCTCTAAATTTTTCTACAAAGACTCGCATGGTGGAAATTTTTTTCTCTAAATGAGCAAATTCTTTTTCTTTTTGCTCCATTACCTCTTTTTTCTGCTGCACAAAACTATAATAATTACCGGTATATTGAGTAATATCTCCATAGTCTACGTCTAGAATATGAGTGGCTAGATTATTTACAAATAAAACATCATGAGAAATAAAAACTAAAGCGCCTTTAAAGGTTTCTTTAAGATAATTTTCTAACCAATAAATAGAAATAATATCTAGATGATTAGTTGGTTCATCTAATAATAAAAGATCTGGATTATCAAATAAGCTTTGAGCTAATAATACTCGGAGTTTATAACCTCCGGATAAAATAGATAAGGGTTGATGATGATATTCTTCTTTTATTCCTAAACCAATTAATAAATCTCCTGCCACTGCTTCTGCTTCATAGCCATCGCACTCCATTATGATGTGCTCTAATTCACCAAGGCGGTAACCTGTTGCATCATCACATTCATCTTTAGCTAGTAATTCTTCTTTTTCGCAAATAGCATTCCAGAGAGTTTTATTACCAGCAATTACGGTATTTATTATAGAAACATTTTCATATTGAAATTGGTCTTGCTTAAGCCAGCCAACCCTGGTTCTCTTAGCTAAGTTTATTTCTCCAGTTGAAGGTTCTTCTTCTCCAGCAACTAATTTAAGGAAGGTAGATTTTCCAGCTCCATTCCCACCAACTAATCCTAGTCTTTGGCCCTTATTAAAGGTTAAATTAACATTTGCAAAAAGTAGTTTTGCGCCATATAGAAAGGCAAGGTCGTTGATAGTCAACATATTTATAATAACCTAAGAGTAAACGGCTAATTTTATAACAGAAATTTATACAATATGCAAACAACTATATTTTTTTCTTAGGCTTATTAGGCTTGTGATGATTTTTAGTTGGCTGTTGCATTCCAAGATAATCATATCTTTCAGGATCACTAAACCAATTTTCTCTAACTTTTATAAAAATAAATAAATGTATTTTAGTTTCAGCTAGCTCTTCTATTTCTTTTCTGGCTTGCATCCCAATTTTTTTAATCATATCGCCTTTGCTTCCCAAAATAATGGGCTTATGAGATTCACGAGAGACAAAAATGGTTTGATTAACTTTAATGCTTCCATTTTTCTGGGTTTCCCAAGATTCAGTTTCCACAGTTAAGGCGTAGGGAAGTTCATCTGAAAGATTTAAGAATAATTTTTCACGAGTAATTTCAGAGGCAATTACTTTTAATGAAGTGGTGGTTAATTGATCTTCTGGGAAATACCATGGAGATTCTGGGGCTTGAGTAATTAAATATTCCATTAATTCAGCAAAGCCTTGATCTTTTATTGCAGAGATGGTTAGAATGTTTTTAAAAATATCAATCTGTTTGCATGCCCCAAGAAGTCTATTTAATTTTTCTTTGGTAACCAAGTCTTGTTTATTAATTAATAAAATAGGTTCAATTTTATTATTTTTAAGCTTTTCGATAATATTGTAAGTATCTGGACAAATTCCTTTAATAGGGTCAACAACCAATAAAACTATATCAATGCCTTCAAGCCCAGACCAAGCGGTTTTCACTATGGCTTCTTCTAGAGGTTTAGAGGGCGAGAAAATACCTGGAGTATCCACAAATACTAGTTGGCAATTATCTTGGTTATGTATTCCTTTTAAGGAAGTTCTTGTGGTTTGCACTTTAGGGCTCACAATAGAGATTTTGGTGCCAATAATTTTATTTAATATTGTTGATTTACCAACATTAGGAGTTCCGCAGATAGCAACAAAAGCTGCTTTTGTTATTTTACTCATTCATTTTTTCCAATAATAAAGTTGCCGCATTTTTCTCGGCTTGTTGTTTTGATTTACCAGTTGCTACCACTTCTTCATAACCATCAACTAATAAGCTAATTTTAAACGTAAGCATATGCTCGGGGCCGGAAGATTCAATTAATTTATATTGAGGCAAACCCTTTGCTTTGCTTTGTAAAATTTCTTGTAATTTACTTTTAGAATCGATGGGGACTTCAACCATTTGTTCAATAAAAGGTTGCCATAAGTCATAAATAATTGGTTTGATGGAAGGAAAGCCACCATCAAAGTAAATAGCAGCAATAATGGCCTCTAAAACATTTTCAAGGTTATGGTCATTTTCTCTGCCACCTGATTTAGATTCAGCTTCTGTCATTATAATTTTATCACCAAGATTCACTTGGGTGGCTATTTTAGTAATCATTTCTCCGGAAACTAAGTAGGCTCTTCTTTTAGCTAATTTACCTTCTTCTTCGGTAGGAAAATTATTCATCAGCAACTCTGATATTATAAAGCTTAATACAGAGTCTCCTAAGAATTCTAGGCGCTCATAACTTAAAGATTTATGTCCAGAGCGTAGGCTAGGGTGAGTGAGAGCTTCATTGAGTAATAGGGGGTTATTAAAGTGATAACCTAAAATTTGATTGATCATAGTTTATTTAACCAGTTAATAATTATGCTATGGCTGCTATGAGCGCTAGCTTCAATAATAGCCATTAATTTACAAGTATAAAAATCTGGAGCATGCAATGTTAGTAATTTATTCATAGTTTTTTTGGCATAATCTATCATTTTTTCTTCTAAATATAATTCAGCTAAAACTAAATATCCTTCTTTTGCTTCAGGATTGCAGCTAATTAACCCTTCAAGTAATTTAACTCTTTTATTTAAAGTTTCATGATTTGAGCAATTAAGCATTAACTTTGCTAGCTCTAAAGAAGGTTTAATTTTCCAAGCTTTTTCAATATATTTATATACTAATTTTTGTTCTTCTTGAAGTCCAATCAAAGTAAGCACAGCATCATAATAAGATGGATCAATTTTTAATGATTTTTCAAGGACTTTGATTGCTTTTTCTGATTCTGAAGAAGAAATTAAGTAAACTGCATGACCATAAAAATTTTTGGCTAGTAAAGAATTTAATTCAGTTTTATTTATAAAGTCATAGCTGTAAGCTTTATTAATAATATTTTCGGCTTTATCATAAAGACCAAGCTCAGTATAGATCTTGATTAGGTAGTTAATAAGCCAAGGTAATTTTGGATCCATTCCAAAAGCCTTCTCGGCATAAATAAGGGCATCATAATAGCGATGCTTATCCATTCTAATAGTAATTAGGCCTTTTAAGGCTGTTAATTTCATTTCTTCGTACTGCAATAAATTTAGTAATGAATCTTCAAGCTCTTCATTAGTAGGATTTTCATTATAAATAATATAATTGAGTTGAGTAATTAATAGAGAAATTATTGGCTTTAAATTTTGTAAATGAGCATCATCCTTATGAGAGGTGATTTTTTTTAATAGTTGTTTCGTATTTGATAAATTATCTTGATGCAAATGTGAAAAACCATTTAATAGCAATATTAAATCTTGTTGATTTTGTTTTTCTTGAAAGTGTTTTTTTATAGAGCTGGGCGCATTAAATAAAAATGATAAGAAATAAATTACCAAAGTAATAGTTGTGATAAAGAGGAAAAGAAAGGCAATAGCTAAAATTATTGACACATCAATATGATAATTTAGTATTTCAATTGAAATCATATTATTTTCATTTCCAAGAGTTAACCAAGCTGCTCCTAGTATACTTGCTAAAAATAAAACAAAAATAATTATGCGCATTATTATTTACTCACTATATTACAGTCTGGTTTACTTAGAAGAATTTTTTCTATGCTTGACATGCTGGATTCAATTTTAACTTTATTATCCATTTCTATTTTAAAGATATTAAAGGAATTAAAATTCTGGTTTATTAATTGGAGTTCTTCATTAATACTACTTAAATTATTATTCGCCAAGGCTTTTTCAATTATAAAAATTTTGTTATCCAAATCGTCGCTTTTTAAAGCTCTATCATTAATTTTTCTAATAAGGAAGTAATTACTGAGTTCTAAAAAAGTAGATTCTCTTGAGTTTTTATATATTAATTTAATCAGCTCTGCAAACTTAGAGCTTAAATACTCAATGCTATTATTTTTATTAGCTAAAGGCATTAGGTAAGATAAATTTTGTTTTAGATCTTCAGAATTAATTTTATATTGTTGAAGTTTGACTAAGGATTCAGAGAAATCTTGCCCCTTTGTAGCATAAGAATGCATAATATAATAATCTTGTGTGAAGCTTAGTAATGCAGTGCAATTGATATTTTCTTGGTTTAGACAGGAAAATATTTTGTCTTCAGTGGAATTTACATTATTATTTTTATTTGATACTTCCGGTTTTTCTAGAAGATCATTATCTGCAGCCTCTTTAGCATTAGTGTATGAGGTATCTTTTTTTGCAGAAGTTGTAATTATAGTATTGAAAATTTCACTTTTCTGAGGGAGAATATTTTTTATTTTATAAATGGATTGAAAATTTATATAAAGTAAAATAAATATCGCAATACCAATAATAAATAAAAAACTAAACTTCAGTGCTTTATTTAATTTCTTTGGTGTTTGATCCGTAGAATTGTTAGATTCTTGCTTTTTATCGTTGGTGAGCATTATAAACTCTATTTATAAGATTTACTAGGCTATTAAGTGTTGCTTCTTGTGTTACATAACAAGCATTAAAATTTAAATGCTCTAAATTATGTGCTATTTTATTGCTCAATGTCAAAGAAATAATGCTTTTACAATATTGTTTTAGGCCATTATTTACAATAATATTAGCGAATGCTTGAGCAGTTCTTGCTGAGAGAAATAAACATATTTTAAGTTGATCTTGTTTTATAATCCCTAATAATTCTTCTGAAGGATTTATAATTTGTTCTGCCTTGTAAATAATTTTACGATCAATTTTTTGCTTGAGGCTTTTTAGATCATCGGTAACGTCGGCTCCAGATAAGTAGAGTAAATTATCATAATTTAGAATATTGTTTTTTAGCTGTTCAATATTTTCTCCTACAAATATACAATTAAAAAATCCTAATGATTTTGCATAATCATAACTTTCTTTGCCCAGTATCAGCAATTTTAACCCTTTATCCACTTTAGCGATGGCTTTTATAGCGTTTCGACTAGTTATAATTATTGCTTGGTAATTATAAAGCTGATTAAAATCAACATTTTTTGTAAATTTTATTTCTAGTAAAGGAGCTAATATTGTTTGATATCCAAGGATTTCTAGTTTTTTGGCTAGAATTCTAGCTTCGTCTAGTGGCCTGGTAATAATAATTTTCATGAGATTAGATGTTTCTTGAATTTTATTCCCATTTCATAGCCGATCTTGCTGGCATCTTTAGAAGAAGCTTGGATGTTTTCTCTAAAAATTTTTCCATGAGAGTTTATTACTAAGCATTCTAAATTTATACTTTCTTGATTTAATGTAGCGTAGGCTGCTATTGGAGTGGTGCAATCGGCATTAAGGCATTCTAAAAAGGATCTTTCAGCCCTAGTTATAATTTCTGTTTCAAGATGGTTAATGTGCGCAAGTAGATTTATTATTTTGTCATCTGATTTATTGCATTGAACCCCTATAATGCCTTGAGATACTGCAGGTAAAAAATCGTCAGTATGTAAAGGAGTGTATAATGTTTGATCAATGCCTAGTCTTTTTAATCCAGCCACGGCTAAGAAAGTTGCATCCACTTGCTTTTGTTTTAGTTTTTCCAGACGTGTTAATACATTACCTCTGAAAGGTATGGCAACTAAATATGGGTGATATGCTAGGGCTATAGATTTACGCCTGATTGATGAAGTTCCAACTACTGATCCATGGGGCAATGAAGCCAAAGATTCATATTGAAGAGAAACAAAAGCATCTCTTGGATCTTCTCTTTCTAGGCACGCAGCAATAGTTAGTTTTGGGTCTAAATTTCCAGTGAGGTCTTTTAAAGAGTGAACAGCAAAGTCTATTTGATTATCTAATAACGCATCTTCTATTTCTTTAACAAATAAGTTTTTACCACCTATTTCTGATAAATTTTTATTTAAAATATTATCTCCCTTAGTTTTTATCTTAACTATTTCAAATTGATCTAGGGTAATTTGAGGATTTTTTTGAGTTAGAGCTTCGATCACTAATTGAGTTTGGCGTAAAGCTAACTTACTATCCCTGGTGCCAACTTTATATTTCATCTTTGCTGCTACTTATTTGCTATAATATTGCGCAAAATATAGCAGATTTTTTTATAAAAGATAACCATTATCTATAATCGAACTTATGATAATAAAAATTTTTGAGATATATAAAAATGCTTATTGCATATGGCAAAGTGACGTGACATGATGAATAACAATATAAACTAACTTAGTTCTAGATGATGAAAATAGTTACTAAAAACAATATATCATTCATTCTATGTTTGATTTTAGTTATAACTCTAATATCAAGTTATAAAAAAGAGCACCCAATATATGATGAAATTCATTCAAGGATATTAGATTTTGCATCCCCTGTTTTGCAAGAAACTAGCTCTGCTTTCTATTCTGTCCGTAATTTTTTTAATAATATAACCCAGTTATTTGTAACTTTTGAAGAAAATAAAACTCTTAAAAAAAGAAATGAATTTTTAGAATATTATTTTTACCTCTATAAGCAAGTAGAAGAAGAAAATCAGCAATTAAAGGAAGCTCTTAATTTTACTAAATCTTTACCATATAAATTTATTAGTGCTCAAATTATTGCAAAAAGTAATAATTACTTACATCAGGAATATATAATTAATGCTGGTAAAAGAGATGGTATTAAAAAATGGCAGATGGTTCTTTCTAATAATTATTTGGTTGGAAGAATTGTTTCGGTGAGTGAAAATACATCAAACTTATTATTGATTACTGATTATGACTCTAAAATACCGGTTATTAGTTTAAGTTCAAAACTTAATTTTATTGCTTCTGGAATTGCAAGAAATGACTTGATTTGCGATTATTTAAATTCTCAAGCACTTGAGGAAAGTGAATTAGTTGTAACAAGTTATGATAATCCACAAATAATTCCTAATATAATAGTTGGTTCAGTTATTAAAAGAGAAAATATTTTTTATATAAAGCCAAGTATTGATCTAAATAAAATAGAGTTTGTTCAAGTTTTGCAGTCATCTTATGAATGAAAAAAAAATTATTATTATTGCTGGTCCCACAGCTAGTGGTAAAACTAGTTTTGCTATAAATCTAGCTAAAGAGATTGATGGAATAGTTATTAACGCTGATTCTTTGCAAGTGTATAAGGAAAATCCTATTATTTCTGCGCAGCCAACCGCTAAAGAGAGGCAAGATGTTCCTCATTTCTTATTTGGTTATGTTATGGGGGATGAAAAATATGATATTGCTAGATGGATTAAAAATGTTTGTGAAATTATCGCTCATAGTGATAAACCTATTATTTTAGTAGGAGGAACGGGTTTTTATCTTAAGCATTTAATATTTGGATTAAGTTCAATACCCGAGATACCTGATGAAGATCGCGATAATTTTAGAACATTAGCTAAAGAAGTTGGGGCGATAAATTTTCATAAATTACTAAAAGAAGTTGATCCTGTATCCGCAGACAAAATTGAACCAAATAATATTAAGAAAGTTCTAAGAGCTTATGAAGTATTAAAAATAACAGGATATCCTCTAGATTATTGGCAGAAAAATAATCTTAAATATTTCCCTCTAAGTTCTTTTAGAATGATTATTTTACAACCTGATAGAGAAATTTTATATCGTAATTGTAATCAGAGATTTTTAGATATGTTAGGGGCGGGAGTTCTTGAGGAAGTAAAATTTCTTATAGATCAGAATTATAATTTGGAGACTGGTATTATGAAGTCGCATGGAGTGCCAGAATTAAGAAATTATTTAGCTGGAGATTGGAGCTTAAATCAAGCAACTGAGAAATCTCAACAAGTGGTGCGTAATTATGCTAAACGTCAAACCACTTGGTTTAAGCATCAATTTAATCATCCTGATTTATTATCTTATGTGGCAGAGAATCCTAATGAGGAGTTTTGTGAAATTCTTGAGCAATGTAAGCTTTTTTTGAGGTCTGTTTAAGTAAAATGTTATTTGTTGATTTTTCTAACCCAAGCATGCCAGTCTCTTTCGCCTAAATTTTCTTCAAAGCTAAGTAAATCTTGAACTGCTTGCTGGCAGACTTCTTCCTCTGGATAGGCTAATTCTTTTCCCATGCTTAGGGTTAAGCATTGAGTTTTGCAAGCCATTTCTAAATGATATGCATAAAACATGGCTTCCATAATAGTTTTGCCACAAGTTAGCATGCCATGATTTTGCATTAGCATTACATTTGAGGAGCCTAAGTCATTAATTAGGTCATTGCCATGAATTTTAGAATCTAGGGCAAGAGAGTTATATTTATGATATGCTATTTTTTGATAGAAATGCAGTGCCCATTGGCTTATTGGCAGGAGTCCTTCTTTCATGCTTGACACTGCAACTGAAGATGGAGTATGCAAATGGAAAATTGCTTGAATGTCTGGTCGATGTTGATAGATATTGCCGTGAATAATATATCCAGTTCTATTATATTGAAACTCTTCGCCTTCGATAATTTTTCCGCTTAAATCTACCTTAAGTAAATTGTCTGGAGTTACTTCATCAAAACATAATCCAAAAGGATAAATATAATATTGATCTTGCTGCGTACTTCTGCTTGAAAGATGAGTATAAGTATGATCATCCATAGCAAGATGATGAATGATGCGGTAAGCATAACTAAGATTTTGCTTTATAAGGCTATTCATCATCTTGTTTTAAATAAAACTATTAGTCTTGTTTAAATAACACATGCTTTAGTTTAGAAAATTCCTCTAGCACTCTTCCTGTGCCCCTGGCTACGCAAGTTAAAGGATCTTCGGCAATAAATACTGGTAATTTTGTTGCTTCTCTAATTACTAAATCAAGATTATATAATAAAGCTCCGCCGCCACTTAGAACTATCCCTTGGTCAACTATGTCTGAAGAAAGTTCAGGAGGGGTGCATTCTAAGGCCGTTTTAACAGCTTCAATAATTTGGCTTACTGGTTCAATTAGGCTTTCGGCAATTTGATATTCAGTTAAGATTATTTCTTTTGGAATTCCGTGAATTAAATCTCTTCCCTTGATAACAATAGTCTTTCCTTTTTTATCTTCAGGAGGGCAGGCAGATCCAATTTCTTTCTTAATTCTTTCAGCGGTTGATTCCCCAATTAGTAAGTTATGATGGCGGCGAACGTAAGAAATGATAGCCTCATCCATTTTATCTCCGCCCACTCTTACTGATCTTGAATAAACGATGCCTCCTAAAGATAGAACTCCAACTTCTGTTGTTCCTCCTCCAATGTCAACAATCATTGATCCAGTAGGTTCAGTAACAGGCAGTCCAGCTCCTAGAGCTGCAGCCATGGGTTCTTCTATTAAAAACACATCGCGCGCTCCTGCGCTTTCAGCAGCTTCTTGGATAGCCCTTCTCTCCACTGGAGTTGACCCTGAAGGGACGCATACTATAATTAATGGTCCGGTAAAACTTCTGCGCTTGTGGACTGTATGAATAAAATGTTTAATCATTGCCTCTGCGCCTTTAAAATCTGCTATAACCCCATCTTTTAGAGGTCGTTTAGCTTCGATATCTGCAGGAGTTCTTCCTAACATCATTTTTGCTTCTTGGCCAAAAGCATAAGATCTGTAAGTGCCGTTTTCATTAATTAATGCAACTACTGAAGGTTCATTTAGTACAACATTTTTACCTTTAACATAAACTAAGGTGTTAGCTGTTCCTAAATCTATAGCCATATCTGAAGAAAATGCTCCTATCAATTTTTGAAACATCGAAACCTACCATTTTTGTTAAAGTTAATAACTAATCTTTGATGGGATGATATAACTAAAAACGTCAATTTTCAAGGAAGAAAAAATATTAAGTAGTTATAATTTTCTAGTAGGTTTAAGAGATGAATTGCAAGGTAATTGAGAGCGTAGAAATTTTGGCTCAATAGCAGGTAAATTAGTGCAAATAAGAGCTGAAGGCTGCACTTTAAAATTTTGTTTTAGTTCCTCTGTTGATATGTGATTTTTGGAGTTGGTGCTTGGTGCTGAATATTTTGGATTCAATGGAGGTAATGCTTGAAAAATTTGATTTGAATCATTCTTTTTAGATCCTTGTTCAGCAGTATTTATAACTCCCGTTGAGATACTGGTTTTTACTTTTATTTCTGGAATTGAATATCTGCGCCCTAGTCTTGATAAAGGTAAGCTTTGCGATTGTGTTGATTTTAATAATGCGGTTAATTTAGCTTGTCTAATCTCTTTATCTACTATAGCTAGAATTGTTGGTGGAACCACTTTATATTTTTTAGTAAACTCCTCCTCTGCCAGATGAAGAATTTCCATAGAGGCTTTTAAAGATTTATCTTTTTCTGGAGAAGATTTTTGTAGTTTTATTAATGAAATGAGTGAATTCACCTTATATAAATTATCAGCATCTATTCCTGCGTCGTTTCTTTCATTTGGGTTTAGATGCTGATTAAGTTGGCTTTCAATTTTAGATTTTTCGCTCAAAAAAGTTTGTGCCGAAATTTTTTCAGGATCTAGATGTAGTTTATCGTTTTTGTCCCTCATCCATCCATAACGAGGGTTAATGCCTATATTGTAATTTTCTTTTTCTAGGAGATTATATTTATCTATAATTTCTTGCTCATTATGTGCAACCATAATATTGCCATTTGGTCTATATACAGCATAATTGCCTCTAGAGAAGTTTTCAGGATAAGGGTTGCCACCCAGCTTATTTTCAACAATTATTTTGATATTATCATTACTTAGAAAATCATCAATATTATTGGATTTTTTAAGATTAGTAGTGATAATTTGCATTTCTGTATCTGTTAAGCTATTTTTAGTTCCGGCTCCTCCAGCGTCTTGCCCATGACGAACTGAGCCCGATTTCTTAGTTTCGTCTATTAAAGCAACTGTGGCGGCATGACCTATGTCATCAGAAAATCCGGACTCTCCACTTAAATTTATGTCTTGTAGAGTGCTTCCCCTCTTAATTTTGGTACCTATAGCAAGCTGGTCATGATCTCCAGTGATGCTTTGAGTTTGTAATTGGAACTTGCCATTTTCTCCTTTGGTAATTCCTGTTATGTAAGACATTATTTCTATCTTTTGAAAGTTTTGTCCTGGAGATATTATGATTTCTTGGTTTGTTTTTTCATTAATGAAGGCGCCTGTTTTTTTGTTTTTATAAGCAAAAATAGGTTCTTCGGAGCCCGCTCTAAAACCATATATTACCCTTCCTTTGCTATCGGTGAGTTGTTTTTTAGAAATAGGATTTTTAGCTAAAATTACTTTTAATTTCTCTTCTTGTTCTGGGCTTAAGTGTTGTCCAGAGTTTTTAGTTTCTAATATGCTTTCTAATTGTTTAATGTCTGTTTTTTGAGATGCAAATCTATCCAGTACTATTCTATTAAATCTTTCCGCCCTTCCGTCATCTCCTGCTTTGCTAAAGGATTGATTGATTGGAATATATCCGGCTAATGAATTCCCGTGAATGGAAGACTTAGCTTTTTCATGCAAGCTCTTACCAGTGGCGTTATTATCTCTCATCCTTTCCATAGCTTGTTTCCCGGGGTCGCGGTCAATTATTATGGTATCATTTAAGTTAGTAAATTGAGATTTTTTAAGAATAATGTCTATAGGTTGATTTAAAGCTTCTTCTATTTGTATTGTGTATTTTTTTGTGGCGAGTTCAATCTCTTCTTGAGTTCCATTAACACAAATATTTATCCAAGTTTCTTTAGAGCTTTCAAGGCCTTCAACATTAAGGTCTGCTATATTAAGATGGGCGCTTTGATGAATATTATTTAGATCTGAATCAATCATTTTTATAACTGCTTTAAAAAACTATATAATTATTATAATTCCTTTTAATTAATTTTTATTTAACAGCGAGGAGTTATTTTAGATTATTATATGATTTTTTGACCAGTTTTTTGCCAATCTTTTATAAAAACATCTAATCCTTTATCAGTTAAGGGATGTTCGGCAAGCTGTAATAAAACTTTTGCAGGAATAGTGGCTATGTCTGCTCCCATTTTTGCTGCTTCAACAATGTGAATAGGATTTCTTACTGAAGCTACTAATATTTTTGTATTGAAATCTTGGTAGTTGTTATAAATTTGCTTTATTTCTTGAATCAATCCTAAGCCATTTTGGCCAACATCATCTAATCTGCCGATAAAAGGTGAAACAAAAGCAGCTCCAGCTTTAGCCGCCAAAATTGCTTGCGCTGCAGAGAAACATAAAGTGAGATTCACCATGATACCCTTATTAGCAAAAAATCGACATGCTTTGAGTCCATCCATGGTTAAAGGAAGTTTTACGGCTACGTTGCTGGCTATAGAGCTAAGTTTGAGACCTTCTTTAATCATTAATTCATAATCGGTTGCGCTTACTTCTAGGCTGACTGGTCCTTTTACTGTTTTACAAATTTCACTAGCTAAGTCAAAAAAATTATGCCCGGATTTTGCTATTAAAGTTGGATTGGTGGTGACGCCATCAATTAAGCCATAACTATTTAATTCTTTAATATCATCTAGGTGAGCGCTATCAATAAAAAATTTCATATTTATACCTTAAATAAGTTAAAAACCACTACGAGGCTTGGCAGGTTCTGTTGCCTTGCTGCTATTAAATTTCCCCATATTTCCAAATAATTGTTGAGAGGTTGTGATATCATTGCCCTTAACCTGAGTATATTCAGAAGTGGATATTAATTTATTGGCATCTTTTTCAGTGTAAGTAGCAATTGTTTTAACTTCATCTTTATTAAAAGTTATAACTACTATATGTTGTTCAACAACTGATTCAGGCAAGAAGGCAATTCTTTCTTTCTTAGAAGTGATATAGTACCAAGTTTCTTGACCAAAATCTGAGATAGTGGTGGGGCTGCCGAGTAAATTTTCGATATCTTGTTTTGTTGTAGCATTTTTTATCACTTCAATCTCATTATCGTTATAGAGATGACCAGAAGTATGAAATGTTTTAATGCAACTATTGCAACATAAAGATACGAAAATTAGAAAAAATAGTTTAAACATAAAAAATTGCTGTATTTTTGACTAGATTTAATTTGAAAAATATATTATAGAATATTAAGTTACAAGTATAATGTTTTAACTCAATTAAATATATATCACAAAATAACTCAATTTTATAGTTAAAATTTTGAGTTAGTATCATAGGTTTTTAAAATGGCAGTACCAAAGAAGAAAACATCAAAATCTAAAAGAGATCAACGTCGTTCTCATCACGCGCTTAAGCCAACTAACGTTGCTGTAGATTCAACTACTGGTGAATTTAAATTATCTCATCATATTTCTTTAAAAGATGGATATTATAAAGGACGTCAAGTTATTTTACCTAAAGTGAAAAATACTGAAGCTGAAACAGCTTAATTAAATTATGTGTTTTTCAGTGTAGGTTAATTATGCGCACTAACAAAATAGTAGTAGCTTTAGATGCAATGGGTGGAGATTATGCTCCCACTATAGTTATTGATGGTGCTAATAAAGCTTTGTTGCAGCAGAAAAGGAATAATCCTGAGCTATCTATTGAATATATGATATTCGGTGATAAGGCAGTTTTAGATCCTTTAGTAGATAAGCTTCCTGAACTAAAGAAAGCTTCAATATTAATACATTCTGAGCATAAAATAGCTTCTGATGATAAACCATCTTATGCTGTAAGAAATAGTAAAAATACTAGCATGGGAATGGCAATTAATGCAGTTAAGCAGCAGCAGGCCCATGCGGTGGTTTCTTCAGGAAATACTGGGGCATTGATGGCCATATCTAAAATAACCTTGAAGACTTTGCCAGGAATAAATCGTCCAGCAATTATTGGGTTATTTCCTACAATAACAGGTAAAATAGCTGCGCTAGATTTAGGTGCTAATGCTGAATGTGAGGCTACAAATCTAGTTCAATTTGCCATCATGGGTGATGCTTTTGCTAAAGTTATTTTAAATAAGAGTGAGCCTAAAATTGCACTTCTTAATATTGGTTCTGAAGATATAAAAGGAAATGAAACAATAAAGTCAGCAGCATTGATGTTGAATGAGCAAGATTGTTTAAATTTCACTGGATATATTGAAGCGGATGATATTGTTAGGGGAGTTGCAGATGTGGTGGTTGCTGATGGTTTCTCGGGTAATATTGCAATAAAAATGGCTGAAGGAACAGCTTTTTTATGTAGAACTTTGTTGGGTGAAGCATTTAGAAGCAGCTGGGTTGCAAAGCTGGGTTATCTTTTTGCAAAGAAAGCAATTAAAACAGCTTTTAAAAATATTGATGGAAGATATTATAATGGAGCCATGTTGATAGGTTTAAATGGCGTGGTTGTAAAAAGTCATGGTGGAGCGGATGCAGTTGCTTTTGCTAATGCTGTTGAGGTTGCCATTGAGTTAAGTCGCAACAATATAAACCAAAAAATTATTCAAGAAATAAATATTCTTCAACAACATATCATTCCTAACAAAGTTTTAGTAACTGATAGAGTCTAATAGCATTTCTCAAATTAAAATAATATAATGACTGAGGCGTGAAGCCTATATTTGGCTATATGAGCAATGAGTCGTTAAGAATTGAGATTGGTTAAGCTCTAAATAGTTTCAATTACTACAAAAGCCTGAGCATATTCTTTTTCATTAGACATAGTTAAATAAATTTGAAAGTCAGATTT
The DNA here is from genome assembly GCA_049653745.1 of Rickettsiales bacterium. Lineage (GTDB taxonomy): Bacteria > Pseudomonadota > Alphaproteobacteria > Rickettsiales > CANDYO01 > CANDYO01. The sequence goes on along the minus strand of JBASGW010000014.1, from coordinate 30,270 downwards.
ATGGATTTCTTGAATATAATTTTTAAGTTTTTGATTATATTCAAAGTAAGGTTTTCCTTGGGGGGTTTTAAGAACTGAGACATCCTTAAAAGAGAAATATTTGCCAAAACCAGTTCCTAAGGCTTTTGCTAGAGCTTCTTTTGCTGCAAAGCGATTGGCAACATAGCCAATAATTTTATCTTCACTAATAATTTGATTAAGCAAGGCTGCTTCTTTATCTGTAAAGATCTTTTGAATAAATTGATCTTTTTTAGATTGAAGCAGCTTAGCAATTCTTGCTATAGAAATGATATCATTACCAATGCCTATAATCATTATTTATATGAGGTCTAGGAATGGTTGAGCATTTGATTAACAAAATCCCAATTAACTAAGTGATTTAGAAATGTTTCAACATAGTTTGGTCTTAAGTTTTGAAAATCTAAATAATAAGCATGCTCCCATACGTCAATTGTTAGAAGCGCTTTCTTTCCTTGTGTCATAGGTAATTCAGCATTAGCAGTTTTCATGATTGATAATTTACCTGATTCTTCTAGCACTAACCAAGCCCAACCACTTCCAAATTGTGTTGCTGCTGCATTTTTAAATTCGCTTATAAAATTATCATAACTACCAAAATCTTCTTCAATTTTTTTAGCTATTGCTCCAGAGGGATTGCCACCACCATTGCTTTTCATGCAATGCCAAAAGAAGCTATGATTCCAAACTTGACCTGCATTATTAAAAACTCCAATTTTGCTAGGGTCATTATGGGTGAGCATGATGATTTCTTCTAAAGACTTGGTATTTAGGTCGTTATTATTTTCAAGTAATTTATTTAAGTTAACTACATAAGCATTATGATGCTTTTTATGATGAAAGCTAAAAGTTTTGGCGCTCATATGTGGCTCTAAAGCTGTGTCGGCATATGGAAGTTCTGGTAAGATAAAAGGAAATGATTTTTGGTTAGCTAGGCTACATGCTTCGTTCATAATTTGCTCCTAAAATTATTGAGATATTATTGACTATAAAAATAACATGCATGAAGTTCTAAGTAAAGATAAGCTTAATTAGTATCATTCAATGCTTATGTCATATAAAAATTATAATTAACGTTCATCCCCCTCGAGAATTTCTCTCAGAAGAGCGGGTATCATGAAAATCTACTGAATTGATGCTACTTCTTATAGAAGAACGGTCATCTGTAAAATCACCTGAGCTTCTCTCCATGATTGTGTGTTTCGAAGGAGTGGTACCTGGTCTATGGATATCTTTGATTCCAGCAACATCACTAATGCCTATTTGTTTCAAGCTGTTGGTAATGCCTTGAACTTTGCTACTCATTTTCCAGTTCTTTATAGGGGAGTAAAGTAAGCTTGAAATTGAGGGAGAAGATTTCGTTATTGCTGGTGATTTTTCATCTAACTTTAGCTCCGGATATTGCTGTGATTTTTTATTACCAGAGAAATAGTTAATTACAGAATAGAGTGTTTTAATTATTGCAGAAGAGGCAAAATGTTGTTTTTCTTCTGCAGTTAGTTTAGTAGTTTGTTCTACAACTTCATTTATTTTTTTTGCAGTTATTACATATAAAGAGTTTTCTTTAACTTTTTGTATAAGCTGGGTACGCTCAGGGCTTATTTCTCCTTTTGTTGGAAGTGCAGGACTGTACTTGCCTAATTCTTTGCCTATAGTGTCATTCATTTGATTTATATATTTAGGTAAATTGTCCTTTATACCTTTAATCGCCATATCTATATCAGTATCGCCATTGTTGATTAATAAAGATTGCAATTGGTCTTTAAGATGAAGATTGCCGCCAGAATAATAATTATTAACATAAATTTCTACTGATTGTTTTAAAAATTGAGCTAAGAATTTTCCTTTTTTTTGATTGGGACCAAGATTTTTATTTGTAGATAAATCATCAATAAAATCTGCTTGTTGATTTCTTATGTCTCCTAAGAAGGAGTTGGCTTTAGCATTTGCTTCTTTAGTTTTCTCCTCTTTTATCTGTGATCGATTTAACTTGTTAGCATATTCACGTGCTAAAATGGATCTTCCTTCTGCTTCTTTAGAGCTATCTCTTCTGCCTTGAGATTTAAGTTCATCGGCTCTGTTTTGAAGAATCTCTGCCTGAAGATCATATAATTTTATATCATATTCTTTTAGCTTACCTGGATTTTCTTTATGTCTTTCTTTTTCAGTTTTATAGAAGTCTTCTAATTTATCTAGTGAGTTGTAATAAACTATTGCTGCTTCATCTGATTCTTTATTAGTTATAAATATCTTTTTATTCTCTTCTACATCATGTTTAAGACATAGTTCTTTTATAGGTTCAGCCTTTTTTATAATGTCTAACTCTACAGTGCATTCTTGAGATTTTTCTTTAAGAGCGCGGCTATCATCTCTTCCAATAACCTGTCCTACTTTTATGGTGTCGTCATAGAATGTTTTTGCTTTTACTAGCAATTTATATTGATTATATAGCTCAAGATTTTTTGGAGATAAAGTTGATTTTTTAGGATCTATTGCTGCAGAGGAAGATGGATCTTTTTCTAGAGTTAAAATTTTTGTTTTGCTTGCTTCTATATCTCTTTCAAGTTGTTGTATAAATTCTTGAGATTTTGGATATTTTTGGATATATTTTAATTCTGCTTGAGCTTGTGAATAGGCTATCTTTGCAATATCTGCAGTCTTTTTTAGCTTAGCTACATCAAGTTGTTGTCTAGCTACGAGAAACTCTGGTAAAGCAGCCATATTATCTTTGAATGTATTTACTTCCTTTAAGGCTTTCGAGTATATTTCCTGATTGTATGTAACTTGCTTTTTATATACTTCAACACGATTTGCAAACAACTCTTCTGGAGTTTGCTTTTGATAGGACAATAGAAAATCTGCTTCTTTTCTATATGCATCAATCTCTTCCTGAGTTATTGTATCTTCTTTAAGATCACCTTGGTCAGTCATATATAAATCCATTTTTTAATTTTATTAAAGTTTATAATAAATAAATTAACAAAGTTTTTAAGCTTTAATATCTAATTGCCATTTAGGGAGCTTTTCTAATGCTCTTTTAGCGTAAGCTTCTTTGCGATCAGTTTTTTTATGTTTTCCTTCTAAAGGGGGGAATAAGCCAAAATTAATATTCATGGGTTGAAAACAGGCCGCTTCTGCGCCACCAGTTATGTGATTAAGTAAGGCCCCTAAAGCGGTTTCTAGAGGGGGAAGGGGCATTTTTCTTTCTAATAGTTCATGAGCAGCAAATAAACCAGCTAAAAGCCCACAAGCAGCGCTCTCAACGTAACCTTCAACTCCAGTAACTTGCCCAGCAAAGCGAATATTAGTTTGTGGTTTGAAAGTTAAATCTGGTTGTAGCAATATGGGGCTATTAATAAAACTATTTCTATGAATGCCACCAAGCCTAGCAAATTCAACATTTTCAAGTCCTGGTATGGTTTTAAAAATTTGCTGCTGAGCATGATATTTTAGCTTAGTTTGGAATCCAACAATATTATATAAGGTGGCAAGCTTGTTATCTTGGCGTAGTTGTACCACTGCATAAGGATTTTCTGAAGAATGGGGATTAGTTAGCCCTACTGGTTTCATTGGACCAAATCGTAAAGTTTCTTTACCTCTTTCAGCCATAACTTCAATAGGCAAGCAACCATCAAAGTAAGGGGTATTTTTTTCCCATTCTTTAAATTCAGTTTTATCACCATTAATCAAATTATCAACAAACTGATAATATTGTTCTTTAGTTAAAGGGCAGTTGATATAATCTTTGCCGCTGCCTTTATCGTAGCGGGATTGGAACCAAGCTTTGCTAAAATCAATGCTATCTTTATAAGCAATTGGAGCGATAGCATCAAAAAATGCTAAATTTTCAGCGCCACCCACCTTGATAATATCTTGCATTAAAGAGTTATCAGTTAAGGGGCCGGTGGCAATAATCCATTTTCCATCTTTTGGTAGTTCGCTTATAAGCTTGCGATGAATAGTAATATTAGGATGGTTGCTTAAGTTTTGTTCTACTAAAATAGAGAATTGTTCGCGATCCATGGCCAAGGCGCTGCCAGCTGGTACTTTGCTTTGATCTGCTGCCGTTAGAATTAAAGAATTAAGTAAGCGCATTTCTTGGTGAAGTAAGCCGATGGCGCTATTTATATCATCGCTGCGAAAAGAATTAGAGCATACCAATTCAGCTAAATTGGAGGTTTGATGTGCCGGTGTGGTTATGTTTTCATCGCGCATTTCATAGATATTAACTTTAATGCCTAATTGCGCTGCTTGCCAAGCTGCTTCACATCCGGCTAAGCCACCACCAATAATATTTAATTCTTTTTGCATGATTTATATTTAAGCTTTATTTAAAAAATATAAATTAAAGCTAGGGGTAGAATTTGTCAAGCTTTTCAGAAATAATAGAAATTCTTCTCTTGCCTATAAAAAAAATGAAGAAATAAAAAAAAAGCCTCTCAAAAATTTCTTTTTAAGAGGCTTAATTTTTTAGATATCTAAATTATATTGCTATAATATTAGAATTTTGCTCTGGTACCAAGAATGAATACTGTAGCTTTTTGTTTAGTTTCACCATTGATAACTCTCTTTGGTTTAACTTGAACAAAAGTTACTTCAGCAAATGGTGTTAAACCAGGAAGAACAGCATAATCAGCGCCTAAAGACACAGCTTTTGTGCTAACTGTTGGATATGTGTTAATGGTTTCATTATCAGCATAACTCTTGTTTCCTTTTCTGCCGTTTAAATAAGTTACGCTGGTTGCAAGAGCACCATTTTTGTAACCTAAACCAGCAGTCCACCAGTTAGATGTGAAGTTAGAAGTTTTTGGAGCTAAGCTCTTACCATCATCAGAATATGATAATGCAGCTGAGAAACCTTGATATTCTACTACAGAACCAACTGAATATGATTTAAGATCATTTCTTTCTGAATTATTAAAGCTTGCAGTATATTCAGCAATTTCAACGTTAGATTTTACGCCGCTTGCGTCTGTTAGAGTTGCTTGTCTACCTTGAGGATCGTAAGCTCTCTTGCTTGTTTTACCCATATCGCCAGTTAAGCTTAATTGAATCTTAACATCGTTTTCTAGGCTATGAGAGAATTTTAAACCTGCTGAGAAAAGATTCTTAACAGATACAGGGCGACCTAAATATCTAGCAGAATTTTCTGTAGTGAAGTTTTGAGCTCCATTGTTTTCAGCGTCATGAGCGTAAGATAAACCAACTTGTACTCCTGAAATTACAGGTGATAAGTAAGTAAGTTTTCTAGAGCTTTCGCCTAGGCTGTCTAATCTGTTTGATAAAGTATCAGCGTTCATAGTAACTAAGCTACCAAGAATTGTTCTGTCGCTAATATCAATGAATGACCATGCATCACCATCAACAGCACCGCCTGTTGCAGCAGCAATAGAACCAGCATCAACAGCTAATAATTTACTTGCAGCAAAGTTAGTACCAGCTTGCATAGAACCAGCGTCAGTATTAACGAAAAGATGTGAACGATCCATGCCAGTGTCTGACATGCCGTTAGAAGAATTTGCAACTGTTTGTAAACGAACAACAGCACCATATGTTACATCATCAGATGTGCCTTGAGCTTTAATTGCAACTTTATTTGAAGTTAAGAAAGCTGAAGTTGATTGGTTAGGGCTGAAAGAGAAACGGTTTTTGTGATCTCTATCACGCTTAATGTAGCCGCCTTCAAACTTGCTGTTTCCAGCAATAGATACTTGCATAGCTTCGCTTTGAGGTGCTATTTCAGCTGCGAAAGCTGAAGATGCAAAACCAGCTAATACTGTGGTGCATAATAAAATTTTTTTCATATATTTTTACCTTATGTTTATAAAAATTTTGTTTGTGTTTAATTAGTTACTATTCAAAGCAAATCAAAGTTATTACACTTTTAATATCTTGCTTCTAGAACTTATTTAATCGCAAACTAATTACAGATTAATAAAATTCTCCGATTCAATATTCATAATCAATATTTTATGTATAATCAATTCATCTGGCTGAATTAGCATCAAAACTGATAGAATTTTGTGATGAATGTTGCATAAATGTGACTTAGGCGCAAAGTTGAATATGTAAAATGTCAGAAAGACTCTTTGTTGAGTTGATGGTAGGGGGGGGGATTTAGTTCTTGCTTAATGGTGACTCCTACGGGAATCGAACCCGTGTTCCCACCGTGAAAGGGTGGTGTCCTAACCGCTAGACGAAGGAGCCAAAGTTTTAAGTCTAACTTTTTAGACTGGAGAGAAAATTATACTAACTATTGATTAGTGTCAAGTGTCAATATAACTTAAGTTGAGGTTTTTTTTACTATTATTGAGCAACTATAGATATTGTGGTTAACATTCATCGCTTATTATTAAGTATAATGGCGCTCGTTGTTCTACAATAAGTAAGAAGATATATTGAGAGCTGTGGATAAATTAGCCTAAAATAATAGTCTAATTTTATTGTGATTAATTAAATTAAGAGAAAATAAAATGAGAGATTCTAATTTATATCAACTATTACGTATTAATATGGTGGTTCATAATAAAAATTCTGAACATTTGCCAGAGGGATACCGAGTTGCTTATACTAGTGATCAGCTCCACCTAAGTAAAAAAGGATATTATGGGGTTGCTGTAATAAATAATAAAATGAAGCAAATAGTTATTTGTAGCGCTGGAACTGGGTTTAATTCAAATAACCTATTAGATTTGATGGAAGATATGGAATCTAATAGTTATATTATGCAAGGCAAATTACCAAAACAATATGATTATGCTTTAAAATTTACTAAATACTCACTTGAGCATCTACCTGCTGATTATAAAATTATTATAACCGGATATTCCTTAGGAGGAATTTTAGCTGATTTAGTTACCTATTCTTTAGCTAGTAAATATCCTAATAAGTTAAAAGATATAACTTTTGAAAATCCTGGCAGTTATAATTTAATTTTAAAAAACTTTGCTAATCAAGATGTTAAACAAGTAAAAGAAATTCAAGCAAGTTTTAAGTCTTATAATTCAGCAAAGCCTAATTTAGTTAATATATTTGATAAGCAAATTGGAGAGGTTGTTAAAATCTGTTTAAATGAAAATAAGTTTAGCGAGAATTTTTCTAAGAATAAGATAATTAATCAATTAATAGATGGGCATTTATTTAGCAATTTTATTAGCGGAGCTATAGATGAGCATGGTAATGTTAATTTATGTGGAAATGCTGGGTTTTATGAAGTGGATGCTTGAGGGGTTGTAAGTGCCCCCAAGTCTTATTATTTAATACCGCTGCTGCGTTATTTAGTATTTATTTTAGAATATTCTGTTGATGTGTAGGTATTAATACAAAGGGCGTGAAGAGAGCTGGCCAAAGCATCTTTTAGAGCTTTATGAATTATTTTATGTCTTTGAATGGTTGGCATGTCGCTAAATTCTTCAGATACTATAGTTATTGTGGCGTGAGTTAATCCACCTGTAGGATTTTCTATATGTTCGGCATGTTTATGACTGTCGTCTGTTATTTGAAAGAATGATGGATTAAGAAAGCTCAAGCGTTCTTTTATCTGATTGGCTGTTAACATGTGTATTCCTCTTTAAAAGCTCCCCCACTATTACATGAAAGTGAGATGTTGTCATTTATATTTAAGATGCAAGTGCTTCCAAGCGGAAGTGGAGAATTATTTTTAGCGTTATGTCCTATAATAGGCAAAGATAGAGCAGGAATCTCTAAGCTAGATGCGAAATTTTCAATCGCTTTAAAGCAAAGATCTCTTCCATCTGTTTCAAATCCTGGAGTTATTTCTCCAAATATAATAGCCTTAGCTTTAGCAAAAACTCCAGCTTGTAAAAGATGATTTAGCATACGGTCAATTTGATAGCCTTTTTCGCCAATATCTTCAAGAAAAATAATTTTATTATCTCCGTTGATTTGCCATGAAGTTGCTAAGCTGGTTTGCACTATAGATAAGTTTCCTCCAGTAATTTCTGCTATTATTTCTTGATTTTTTTTTGCAGCTTCGTTTAATGGCTGAAGATTATTATAGATAACTTTAATTTCTTTGCCAAAAATAATAGGTTCTAATTTTGTAAATAAGCTTTCGTTAGTAATTATTTGATTAATTACAGGGCTATGTATGGAGTTCCAATGCCAATTATTTTGTAAAAACAAATGAAGTGCGGTTATATCGCTAAATCCTAATAATAATTTAGGCTGAGTTGGCGGAGTGATTTTTTCTAGATGTGGAATTATTTTTGCTGCACCATATCCTCCCCTAATTGCCCATATTGCCTTAGAGTTTGGATCATTTAATGCTGAAATTAGATGTTTGCTTCGATATTCTAAGGAGTTAGCGCTAAATAAATCTTTATCTAAATTAATTAAATCTGAAGGTATTCTGGCAATCAAATCAAATTTAGCTAATATTTTTTCTGCTGATTTATAATATTCTAGTAAATTGTCAGTGGGAACAGAAGAGGAGGGAGCTATTATATCAACTATGTCTCCTGGTTTTAGAAATATCCATGATTTATTTGTCATGTTGCTTATGGATGCTAGATATTGAAATTAAAAAGGCGCATTTCTGCGCCTGATTTTGAAATATTAACGTTTTGAGAATTGGAAACGTTTACGAGCTTTCTTCTGACCATATTTTTTACGTTCAACAGTTCTTGAGTCTCTTGTTAAAAACCCACCTCTGCTTAAAGATACGTGAAGTTCTGGAGAATATTGATCTAGCGCTCTGCTGATACCATGGCGAATAGCTCCAGCTTGTCCGGTTGAGCCGCCACCCTTTACTGTGCAAAATATATCAAACTGATTGATTGTTTTTGTTTCTGCTAGTGCTTGCAATAGCAAAATTCTGTGAGCTGGACGTGGAAAATAGTTTTCAAAAGTTCTACCATTTATTGAGATTTGGCCTTTTCCTGGCTTAATCCAAACTCTAGCAACAGCATCTTTTCTTCTGCCTGTGCCATTAGAGCGACCTTGTGGGTCAATTTTTGGTAACCTAACTTCCTGTGTTTCAGTGAGTTGTACTAATGCGTTTAATGACATAATTATTAACCTTTTTTGTTCTTAGGATTCATGCTAGCGAAATCTAAAATTTCTGGCTTTTGAGCTTCATGTGGATGTGAGTTTCCAGCATAAACATGAAGATTAGATAAGCGTTGTCTGCCCATTGGGCCACGATCTAACATTCTTTCTATGGCTTTTTCAACAACTCTTTGTGGGTGTTTGCCAGCTAAAATTTTCCCAGCTGTGGTTTCTTTTATTCCACCAAAATATCCAGTATGGCGGTAATAGATTTTACCATCTTTTGTTGCTGCTTTATTTCCGCTTAAATGGATTTTATCTGCATTTATAATGATCACATAATCGCCACAATCTTGGCTTGGAGTATATGCAGGCTTTTCTTTGCCTGATAAAATCATAACTACTTTTGCAGCTAGTCTTCCAAGTACTACATTAGTAGCATCGATAACTAACCATTTTTTTTCAATTTCTGACTTTTTCATTGAGTAAGTTTTCATTTCTTACAATCGCCTTTAAAAATATTACATACATATAGGAAAAATACAAAATATGCTAACTCAACTATATTTGTCAATAATAATATTCTTAAGTGCATAAAAACATTCTATTATATTTTATACTAGCTAAGTTTAATAAAATATGCTTATCTTTAGAAAGTGTTTAGTTAATATATATATTTTATAATACATTAAGCTGGTGTTTATGGCAACGTTAGGGGTAAGGTTATTTGTGAGTTTATTCTGTGAGGCTGTTGGTCAAGACAGTTATGGAAATACTTATTACCAAGCAAAGAAGTCTAAACAATCAGAAAGAAAAAAGAGAATGGTAATTTATAAAGGAATGGATGATGCATCCAAGGTTCCAGCATTATGGCACTCTTGGTTGCATTATGCCATTGACGAATTACCAGTAAATCAAGTAGATTATAAAGGCAAGAAGCCACACATACCTAATTTAACAGGCACAGAATGTGCTTATGTTCCTTCAGGTCATAAGGATTCTTTAAGAAGTGGAAAAAGAGATAAGGCAACCGGTGATTATCAAGCTTGGGAACCAATAAATTAAATTTAAGATTAGTAAAATAGGTAATAGATATGAATAAAAATATGATTGAAACTTTAACCGGAGCTTTTGTTTTAATAGTAGCTGGCTGGTTTTTATTATTTTTTATGGAACATAATACGGGTGTTAGTGTTTCCGATGACAACTATAATCTAATTGCAAAATTTGAACAAGCAGATGGAATTGCAGTGGGCACGCCAGTTAGAATAGGCGGAGTAAAAGTGGGGGTGGTAACCGGAGAAGAGTTGGATCCTAAAACATATTTTGCAATAGTTAAAATATCTATAAAGAAAAATATTAAAGTTCCTGCAGATTCAATTGCAAAAATCTCTAGTGAGGGGCTTGTAGGTGGTAAATATTTTGCAATAACTCCAGGTGCTGATGATCAGATGCTAGCTGCTGGTGGAGAAATACAATATACCCAGTCTTCTTTAAATTTAGAAACCTTAATTGGAAAAATGATTTTTTCTAAAGCGGATTCCGCTAAAGCAGGTGGAGAAGAAAAGAAAGATGATTCCGCTCCTGCGGCTGCAAGTTCAGTTGTTGGCAATAAAGAAGAGTTGAAATAGTAGTTTTATGGCGGTATTACCAATAATTTATGCTCCTAATTCTGTTTTTAAACAGGAAGCTAAGCCAATAGACAGAATTGATGATGAGATAAAACAATTAGCTAAAGATATGTTGGAAACAATGTATTTTGAGAAGGCTGTTGGATTGGGTTCTAATATGGTTGGTATTGATAGGCAGATTATTGTTGTTGATTTAAGAGAGAATTCTACAAATAACCCGTATGTTATGTTAAACCCTGAAATTATTGAGTCTTCTCAAGAGTTAGTTGAATATGAAGAGGCTTCTATAAGTTTCCCAGGAATATCAGCTGTTATTCAGCGTCCTAAAAATATCAAAGTTAAATACCTAGATTTAGAAGGAGAAGCTAGAGTTTTAGAGGTTGATGGTTTTTTTGCTAGAGTAATACAGCATGAAATGGATTATCTTTGTGGTAAAGTATACTTAGATTATTTATCAAAATTAAAGCGCGATCTTCTGCTAAAGAAAATGCAAAAATTTATAAAACATCATCCTCCGCATATTCATGGTGCTCATTGCAGCCACTAGAAGCTTATTCGATATTCAATTTGTTTTTCTCTCTAATTAACATCAGCTAAATTACTAGCAGTGCATATTATTTATTGCTGTCAGTAATGCATGTGCGACATATTATGCATTGATTTAGTCAGGGATAAGGTTTTTTTTCTTTAGCTATATAATAATTATTTAAAATTAAAATGATGATATATATAAATAAGTTCAAGGCTATTGATCGCGATAATTAGTAGCTTTTTCTTTAATAGTAAAACTATTGTTAAATTTTAGAGTTTAATGTATGCTAACAAAAATAAATATTATAGAAAAAACTAGGAAGTTTTTATGAGTCAAATAAATACAGATATCGCTATTATTGGCGCTGGTCCAGTTGGATTATTCACTGTTTTTCAAGCAGGAATGTTAAAAATGAAATGTCATGTAATTGATACCTTAGATGCTGTTGGTGGACAATGTATTAGTTTATATCCTGAAAAGCCAATTTATGACATTCCAGCATATCCTCAAATTTCTGCTAAAGAGTTAGTTGATGTGTTAGTTGATCAAATTTCTCCTTTTGCTCCGGAGTTTCATTTAAATCAAAGAGTTGAACATTTAAGTAGGGATGGAGATCACTTTGTTCTAGAAACTAGTAGTGGTGCAATTATTAATGCTAAGGCTGTTATTATTGCTGCTGGAGCTGGAGCATTTGGTCCTAATCGTCCACCTTTGGAAAGGCTTGAGGAATTTGAAAATAAGAGTGTTTTTTACTTAGTGAAGCGCAGAGAAGATATGCGTGGCAAAAGAGTGGTTATTGCCGGTGGTGGTGATTCAGCAGTTGATTGGGCTATTTCATTAGCAGATATTGCTGACGTTACCTTAGTTCATCGCAGAGATAAATTTCGCTGTGCTCCTAATAGCCATGATAAAATATTAGAATTAGCTGCTCAAGGCAAAATAAAAATTGTAGCTCCTTATCAGTTAGACCAGTTAGTTGGTGAAAATGGTGTGTTAGAAGAAGTAAAGCTCAAAGATTTTGATGGTAATCTTTTAAGCGTACCAGCTGACATATTATTATCTTTTTATGGTTTAGCTATGGACATTGGTCCTATAGAAAATTGGGGACTTGATATTCATAAAAAGCATTTGTCCGTTGATCCTGTAACTATGGAAACAAATATAGCGGGGGTATTCGCCGTAGGTGATATTTGTTCTTATCCAGGAAAGCTTAAATTAATACTTACAGGATTTAGTGAATGCGCTGTGGCATGTCATGCAATACATAAAATTGTTTTTCCAGGAGAGCTACTACATTTTGAATATTCTACAACCAAAGGAATTGGAGCTTAAGTGAATTTAGCTAAAGTAATTGATGGCAAAGCAATTGCAGCTAAAATTCGTGAAGATATAGCTAGTCAAGTGTTGTTGCTTAAAAATAGTTCAAATATAACTCCAGGTTTAGCTGTTATTTTAGTTGGAGAAAATCCTGCAAGCAAGCTTTATGTAAGGAATAAAATAAGCGCTTGTAAAAAAGCTGGTATTGATTCCTTTGAATTTTATCCTAGTGTAGATATTTCAGAAAAAGAATTATTATGTTTAATTGCTTCGTTAAATTCTAATTCTAAAGTTCATGGTATTTTAGTTCAACTGCCTTTGCCAAAACATATTAATCCTATCAATATTATTAATGCTATTGATCCAAAGAAGGATGTGGATGGCTTTACTGCAATCAATTTTGGGAAATTAGTGACGGCCCAGGATTGCTTTGTGCCATGCACCCCGCAGGGTTGTTTAATTTTAATAAAACATGCTGTTGAGGACTTGAGAGGATTAAATGCCTTAATTATTGGTCGTTCTAATATAGTGGGTAAGCCTATGCTGCATGTGTTATTGCAAGAAAACTGTACAGTTACAATTGCTCATTCATATACTTCTAATTTAAAAGACTTATGTAAAAGAGCTGATATTTTAATCGCTGCAGTTGGCAGTCCAGAAATTATTAAAGGCGATTGGGTAAAAGAAGGCTCTGTGGTAATTGATGTGGGTATTAATTATAATAATGAAGGGAAAATTCTCGGAGATGTAGAGTTTAGTGGAGCCCTTGAAAAAGTGAGAGCTATTTCTCCGGTTCCTGGAGGAGTGGGTCCTATGACAGTAGCTTGTTTGCTTAATAATACCTTAAGATCTGCTTTAAAACTAGGATGATTAAGTATTTAATTAAAGATTGCATTGATTCTCCTTCTATACTAGTCTTAATTAAAAATTCAGTTAATTTTATTTACTTTTATAATTATGCGAAGATTACTAAATAATTCAAAGAATTTTAAATCTATTTGGAAAAGTATTTTTTCAATCAAGAAAAATGCCAATCAAAGTGTTCCGCCACTTGAGCTTGATAATTTCTCTCAGCCTGCATTTATAGTTTCCAAGTCATCTGGTTTGGTTTTAAAGAGCAACGTTTTATTTCAAGAATATTGTCAAAATAAATGTTTATCTGAGCAAATTGATTATGATTTAATTCAAAAAGAATCTTATCCAGATAAAATTATAAATATATATTCGGATAATAATTTTAGCGGATATATAATTAATTATGTAGCTTGCGATCAAGGATTAAATAATTTTGTTGCCGTTTTTGATTCGGTCCCTATAGCAGAAGTTTTGTTAGATCCAAAAGGAAAAGTTATAAGATGCAATGAAGCTTTTATAAAGTTTGTTGATAATAAAAAATATGCTTCTATAGGATGGAATTTTAATCAATTAGTAGATAAATCGCAGCATGGAAAGTTAGAAGAAATTATCAATGATCTAAATAATAAATTGCACAATACATATGATTTAGAAATAAAAATTGTTAATAATGCTGAAAAAATTTGTATAGTTTTTTTTACAGCTCTTTTAGCCACTAATGGACAAAGTAATATCTTGGTTCATTTAATTGATGTAACTGATCATAGAAATCTTGAAGTGAATTTTGCTCATTCTCAAAAAATACAAGCTCTAGGTCAGCTAGCTGGGGGCATAGCACATGATTTTAATAATTTATTAACAGCGATGTTAGGTTTTTGTGATTTATTATTATTGCGTCATCTTCCTGGGGATCCTTCATTTGCTGAGGCAGTGCAAATTAAGCAAAATATTAACAGGGCTATAACTTTAGTGAGGCAGTTATTATCATTCTCAAGAAAACAGGTGATTAACGCTCAGCAAATTAATGCTAATGTAATATTAGCAGAAATAGCTAATTTAATTTCTAGGTTAGTAGATAGTAATATTAATTTAGAAATGAAATATGATGAAAATCTAAAAAACATTAAAATTGATCAGGGGCAATTTGAACAAGTTTTAATTAATTTAGCAGTTAATGCTAGAGATTCTATGCCCAATGGTGGAACGCTAAAAATAGAAAGTAAAAATATAATTATTGATGCTAATAATAATTTTTATAAAGGCCTTATTACTCCTTGTGGCCATGAATATGTTGAAGATGGAGAATATGTTCTTATTACTGTTGCTGATACTGGCACTGGTATTGATAAGAAGCATATTGGTAAAATATTTGAACCATTTTTTTCAACTAAAGAAGCTGGTGCTGGAATTGGACTGGGCCTAGCGACAGTATATGGTATTATTAAACATACTGGTGGCTGTTTATTTTTAGAAACAAAAGAAAATGTTGGAACTAAATTTTATATATTATTTAAAGCTTTAAGTGAAGATTCTTCAGAGACATTATCTTTGCCGCAAAATTCTGAAGAGGCTAATATTATAGTGAGTGATTTAAGTGGAAGTGGAGTTATACTGATAGTCGAAGATGAAGAGTCTGTTAGAACGGTAAGTAGTTATGCTTTAAAGGGTAAGGGATATCAAATTATAGAGGCTGCTAATGGCAGTGAAGCTTTTGATATAATTAAAGAAAAAAAGGGAATGATGGACCTTATCATTGTGGATGTTATTATGCCTCATGTTAATGGCCCAGATCTAATAAAAGAAGTTCATAAGATTTACCCAAATATCAAGGTTATTTTTATGTCTGGGTATTCTGAGCATGCTTTAGCCAATGATATTGAAAATAACCCAAAAATCCAATTTTTAGCTAAGCCTTTTAGTTTAAAAGAATTGGTGCTAAAAGTAAAAGAGGTGTTGATGGTTGAGGCATAATTGTTATAATTCTTTTGAATATGGAGTGATTTATGCTGGGTAACCAAAAACTATCTTTAGTAAAAATAAAAAAATTAGCTCAAGAAGATCTACAAAAAATGGATGCTATAATAAGTGAGCGATTGCAGTTAAAAGAGCAATTAGTTAAGGATGTAACTTACCATATCATTAATTCTGGTGGAAAAAGATTACGCCCAGTTCTTACCATTTTATCAGCTAAGTTATTTGGATATAGCCAAGGAGTTAGGCATATTAATTTGGCCGCTGCTGTTGAATTTATTCACACTGCCACTTTGCTTCATGATGATGTTGTGGATCATAGTAAATTAAGGCGTGGTCTGCCAACAGCAAATAAAAACTGGGATAATAAATCTAGTATCTTGGTGGGAGATTTTTTATTTAGCCAAGCATTTTTATTAATGTCTGAAGATGGCAATTTAGATATCCTAAAAATTTTATCTAAAGCTTCTTCAATAATTGCGGAAGGTGAAGTTAAGCAGTTATCTTCAATTGCAAACTTAGATCAAAGTGTAGAAGCCTATTTTAAAATAATTTCTGCTAAAACAGCAGAGCTATTTGCAGCATCTTGCCAGGTGGGGGCTTGTATTGCTATTAATAATCATGAAACACAGCTGGCCATGTATAACTTTGGTTATAATTTAGGTATAGCCTTTCAAATTATGGATGATGTTTTAGACTATACATCTAATGAAAGTGCTTTAGGAAAGAATATTGGTGATGATTTTATGGAAGGTAAGGTAACTTTGCCAATTATTGTTGCGTATAGTAGAAGTAACCAGCAAGAGAAAGAATTTTGGCAAAAAGCTTTTGTGCATTCTTCCACAAGTGAAGATTTTTCTAAAGCTCTAGAAATATTAAATAAGTATAATATAATAGAGGAGTGTCTTGAAACGGCGTTTAAATATACTCAGGCTGCCAAGAAATGCATAGAGACTGCTCCTGATAATTATATAAAAGCTGCTCTTATAGAAATATTAAATTTTTCTATAAGTAGAGATTTTTAAACTTCGTCATGTTCTGCAGCTATTTTGCCAATATAATCTTCTTTATAAAATTGTGCTTGGTGCAAATCTAGATTTTTATAAGTTATTGGATCAAGTGTGGTACAAATTATACTTTCTTGAGTATCCAATATATTTTCAGTGATAAATTTCTTCGCTAAAGTAACTATATCTAGAGTATTTTCTTCAAAAGATTTGTAGATGGCTACCTTAGGATTATTTTCTAAGAGGGGTAAATTATTAGCTTCTAGAAGAAGATTCATTTCAGAAGTCACATTATTATATTGTAGAGGATTGCTTATAGGAAAAATGGCAATTTTAAAATCAGCTTGTTCTAAGGTTTTAAATAATTTTATAATATTTGCCTTGGTATTATTATCCATGGCGCACATGGAATTCCACGCGTCAATAACTTTAGGAGTATTTTTGATACCAAGTTGAGATGAAATTCTAGCTGTAAATTCTGTGCTATTTATATTTCCCAGTTTGTAAGTGTTTATTGTATTATAATGCCAATCATCTAGAAGCTTAGCATAAACTACCATAGAATAAGCAAATAATGGGGAGTAAGAATTTTCTTCTTGAAGAATTTTACTAAAGCTAGAAAAAGATTTAGCTATATTAGCTTTGCTAATTTGACCTAGTGAGTATAGTTGATAGGTTGTCATGTTGAGTTATTAACTCCAAGAAGTTTTTATAGAGTATATAACAAAGGCAAATAGGATTCAATGATAATAGCTTGATGCTTATATACCTAGCGTATATAATAACTTAAATTAAAGTAAACTGATGATTAAAAATGAAATATAAAAAAATAGCTATTATAGCTAGTAACACCCCTCTGGCACAGCAAAGACTTAAGGAAATAAATAATCTTTATAAATTTATTTTGCTTGAATTGGTGCCCAATGCCAATATTGCTGAAATTGATTTAATTTTAGTGCTTGGTGGGGATGGATTTATGTTGCACAGTTTGCATAGATATATGCATCTAAATATTCCATTATATGGCATAAATTGTGGAACGGTTGGTTTTTTACTTAATCATTTTGATATTGATAATTTATTAGAGAATTTTGAAAGTGCTCTTGAAAGCGTTACTTATCCATTAGAGATGAGCGCAAAATCAAAAGATGGTTCTATTAAAACATATTCTGCAATAAATGAAGTTTCGTTATTTAGAAAAACAAGCCAAGCAACGAAAATTAAAATAATTATAGATGGCGAAGTTCGTATGGAAGAGTTGGTGAGCGATGGCCTGTTGCTGGCAACACCTGCAGGAAGCAGCGCATATAATAGTTCAGTCAATGGGCCAATATTGCCAATTGGATCTAATATTTTAGCGTTAACGCCAATAAGCCCGTTTAGTCCTAAAAAATGGAGAGGAGCTATACTGCCGCATACTGCAGAAGTTGAGTTGCAAGTATTGGATCCAGAGCATCGACCAGTAAATGCGGTAGCAGATTTTTTTGAGGTTGAATCGGTTGCTTCAGTAATCATTAAAGAGCAAAGAAACAAGCCGATTCGTTTATTATTTGATTTAAATCATAGTCTTGAAGAAAGAATTCTTAAAGAGCAGTTTGGCGGCGGCTATTAGATATTATAGTCATCATAAGAATAAAGATCTCTAAGAGTATCCTGATCTTTCATGTAGCCATAAGCGCAAATAATAACTTTTCCTGTTGCTAAGCAATCGCTATGAAATGTTTCGGTATTTTGTCCACGGTATATATCAAATTCTATTTTAATATTATTTAGATCGAAATTAGGATCAACTAAATCAATGTTAGGTGTATTAATACCTATAAAATTATCTATGTCTGTCCGCTTAAAATCTGAATCGGTTGTGGTTGTTTCGAGTAAAGATGTTAATCCTTGATGAGGAGAATTGTCACCTGTAAATTTGTCAGTATATTCTATAGGTTCTAAATCTATAAAATCTTTTAACTTTCTAAGCAGAGCTTCTGCGTTTTGTTTTTGGAATTGCCAGTCTGCTTCAGCTACATATTCTTTGTGTTCTTTAAGTAAAACCTCTGCCATTTGTTTTAGGAGGTTTAAATCAGTATCATCTATAATGCGAGCTGTAGAAGAAGCTGGGCACATTGTCTCATTATTATATTTAGTCATGATTTCTTCCTGTATAAAATTAAAAATTACTTAAGCTTTTTATTTAAAAATAGTTAACATATTTACGTCCTCCCGTCAAGCAAGTTTTTAGTCCATTAATTGCCTTGCAAAAATGCTGTCACCTTTGTTTATAGCATACGTGCTAGCGGAGAGGGTGCTTAAAAAATTATTTTGTTATTGCTTTTTGGTCAGATATTATTTTTCGTGTGAAAGTTTTGCTATTTTTCCTCTTTCTTGTGAAGAAGAACTAGTGGGAGAAAGTCTAGCATTGGTGCTTTCATGTTCTGTTAATTTCCTTTTTCCTTCTGGAGAATTACAAAACCTCTCTAAAGCATCAATATCTAGATCTTCACTTGAAGAGCTTCTTGTTTGTATGTTGGTAGCTTTTCTTTGCTTTAAATTATCTATTACTGGAAGCAAATCATTAGGGCTTGTCATTAGATCACTCAATACTGTAAATTTTTGATATTCTGCCAATTGCACTAAAATTTCAGGATTAGGCATTATTCTTTCCGCGATTGCAGCGTGGGTAGAGTTTTTTATTGGATTTCCTAAATAATATTCCACCACATCGTCTAAAATGCCTTGTCGTTGAGCTGCTGAAATTATTATATTAACATTTTGTATATCTTTCTTCTCGGTTGCTAACTTTAATACTGTTTCACCTTTATTATTAAAAATTTTAAGGCTTGCATTTTGATCAACTAATTCTTGTGCTATTTCATTTTTTCTTTCACGAATAGCAACATGAAGTGGAGTATTTCCTAAAACGCTAACGGCATTGATATTAATTCCAGCATTGATCAATAATCTTACGCCCTCTAGGTTATTGTATTGGGCGGCGCGATGCAGTAGGGTGGTGCCATCTATAGGCATTAACAAAGACCCAAGCGTTTTTCTATCTTTAGCTGCTTGAATTATTGCTGCCATAAAAAGAGGCTTTTTATTTACTGTAGCATAATCTAGCACCTCTTTTGTAAGACTAGTTTTCTTGTTAATTAGTAAAGATAAAAATTGATTATCTTTGCAGTTATATAAAGCCAAAGAAAAAGGAGACGATTTAGTTGCTGGTGCTTGAAAATTGCTTATTGTAATTACTTCATTAATATTTGCTCCTTTAGCAACTAGAAACTGAATAAATTCAGGGTCATTATTAACAATAGCCATATATAATAAACTATAGCCATGAGCAGGATCTAGTTGGAAATTATGATTAGTATATTTGATATTTATATCAAGGCCATCTGCAATAAATTTTTTTAAGGATCGTAAAACTTCTGGCTTCATCCCATGCTCTTCTTTTTTGCAGCAATGCATATAATTATTGTATACGTAAGTGTAAAATCTTTTAGCAACTGTTTCTTTAGTTTCTTGCCTCTCTGTGGAGCTTGTTCTAGATGTGCTATTAGCTTGAGTGTGAGAGCTGGAACTTTGCCTAGTGCTATCATATTGTGATTTTTTTTGAGGATCACTTAAAATTTCATAAGCCTCACCAATATCTTTAAAATTAGCAGCAGCAGCATCTTCGTTGCCTATATTTTTATCAGGATGAAATTTTAGTGCTAATTTTTGATAAGCTTTTTTAATTTCTGCAGCAGTTGCATTAAAGTTTATTTCTAATGTTTTGTAATGATCTTTCATTGTGTACTGCCTGTATTTGAGCTAATTAAAACAGTTATTATACTATTATCGTATATTAAATTAAAAAAAGGTCGACTAATAATTTTAATTATTAGTCGAGTGAGTTTTGAAATTGGAAATTTATTAAAATATTTTTTATGGCTCTGCATTCTAAAAAATGCCTAGTTTTTGTAAAAATAGAGGATTATGCCCAAATTTTGATTTATGTAACAAACCCTTGCAAAAATGCTGTAATAATATAGTATTTCTTAGGTATTAACTAAGTTAAAAAAAGAAAATGGCTGCCTTACCTCCAAAATATAATCATCAAGAAACAGAACATAAATGGCAAAAAAAATGGCATGAAAGTGGCATTTATAATTGGGAAGAAAGTTTTTCAAGAGAAAATACTTTTGTTATAGACACTCCTCCACCAACTGTTTCTGGACTGCTCCATATGGGGCATATTTTTAGCTATACTCAGGCAGATTTTGTGGCTCGCTTTCAAAGAATGAATGGTAAAACTGTGTTTTATCCAATTGGTTTTGATGATAACGGCCTTCCAACTGAACGTTTAGTTGAAAAAGTTAAAAAGGTTAGAGCGGCCAATATGCCGAGAGAAGAATTTGTAGCTTTATGCAGAGAAGTTGTGGTTGAGGCTGAAGAGGAGTTTCGTAGATTATTTAAGTCGGTGGCTCTAAGTGTTGATTGGAGGCAGGAATATCAAACCATTAGTGATAATTCAATTAAATTAGCGCAAATGTCTTTCTTAGATTTAATTGATAAAGATAGAGCCTATAGAAAATTGCAGCCAACTTTATGGGATCCAGTGGATGCCACTGCCTTAGCCCAAGCTGAAGTTGTTGATATTGAAATGCAAAGCTTGATGAATGAAATTGCCTTTCAAACAGAAAGTGGTGAGAGCATCATTATTAGCACTTCTAGACCAGAATTATTGCCAGCTTGCGTGGCTGTATTTTGCCACCCCAATGATAAGCGTTATCAGCATTTAATTGGGAAAACTGCAATTACTCCTTTATTTGCAGTTAAAGTACCAATTATTGGAGATGAAAAAGTTGATATAGAAAAAGGCACTGGTTTAGTAATGTGTTGCACTTTTGGCGATACAACGGACGTGGATTGGTGGAAAAATTATAACTTACCTCTAAGAGTGATTTTAAATAAATATGGTAAAATTGACTTGAGCCAGGCTAATTGGCTGGATATTGCTGCTTTCAATGTTGAGCAGATTCAAAATTTGAAAGCTAAAGATGCTAGGGTTAAGATATTAGAGTTGCTGGGAGATAAATTACTAAGCCAGCAGCCAATAACGCATATGGTGAAGTGCGGAGAAAGATCTAGCGCTCCTTTAGAAATTATTGTTACTTCTCAATGGTTTATTAAATTATTAGATTTAAAAAGTGAATTATTAGCCCAAGTCAATAAGGCTAACTGGAATCCAGGTTATATGAAAGTTAGATTAGAACACTGGATTGAAGGATTGAAATGGGATTGGTGTGTTAGCAGGCAGCGCTTCTTTGGTGTGCCATTTCCTGTTTGGTATTCTAAGCGTGAGGGAGAAGAAGGCAAAGTTTTATTTGCTCATCCAGACGATTTGCCAGCTAATCCTTTAGTTGATTTGCCAAGGGGTTATAGCAAAGAAGAAGTGGAGGCCGATTATGATGTTATGGATACTTGGGCCACTAGTTCCATTTCTCCTCAGCTTAATAGTTTAGCAATAAATAAGAAATATGCTGTAGATTATGATCGTCATCAAAAATTATTTCCAGCGGATATGCGCCCGCAAGCACATGAAATTATTCGCACCTGGGCTTTCTACACTATTGTGAAATCATATTTACATGAACAAGAGATTCCATGGAAAAATCTAATGATTAGTGGTTGGTGCTTGGCAGCTGATAAAACCAAAATGTCAAAATCTAAGGGAAATGTTGTAACTCCTGTAGATTTAATTGAAGAAAAAGGAGCTGACGTTGTGCGTTATTGGGCTTCTAATTCTAAATTAGGAGCTGATATATCTTATTCAGAAGAGGTTTTTAAGATTGGTTCTAAACTAATGAATAAGCTATGGAATGCATCTAAGTTTATAGAGTTGCAGTTACAGAGTTTAAAACTTAAGCCTACAACTCTTGAAGAAGATATTAAGGCTAATAATATATATAAACCTATAGATTTATGGATGTTAAGTAAGTTAAAGTCAGTTGTTGCTAAAGCAACTCAAGAATTTGAGAAATTTGAATATTGTAATGCTAGAGTGGCTATAGAAGAGTTTTTCTGGAATATTTACTGTGATAATTATATAGAGATTGCTAAGACAAGAGCTTATAATGAAAATGGATCTGATTTATTGGGTCAAACAAGTGCGTTGTTAACAATGCATCATTCTTTAAAAACTATCCTCAAATTATTTTCTCCTTTTATGCCTCATTTGACAGAAGAAATTTATTCCCATTTATTTGCAAATGAAAATAGCTTAGTTAATCAGCGAGGAACTTGGCCAAAGGTAAATGAATTTATCCATGATGCAAATGCTGAGCAATTAGGAGATTATTTAGTAAATATTTTAGAATCTATTCGTAAAATTAAAGCGACTAAGCAGTTATCGGTAAGTTTTCCAATTGAGACCTTGGCTATTAAATATATGAAAGAAAATTTAGATATTTCAAGTATTTCTGATGATTTGTCTAATGTAACCAAAACAAAAAATATAGTTTTTGAAACCAAGAAAGATATGACCTTAACAGAAAATGAATTATTTATGATTAAATGTGAGTTTCTAAATGAAAAGGAGTGATATATTTTTAGCAATTTTAGTAGCTTTTGCCTGGGGTAGTAATTACATAGCGGTTAAATATACTATCATTGAGATTCCAGGTTTACTATCAATTGCTATAAGATTTTTAATAACAGCTTTATTACTTTTACCATTTGTTTCAAGGCCAAGTAGAGCCAATTTTAAAGATTTATATACAACTTCATTAATAGTTGGAATATTTAATTTAGGATTGCTTTATTACGGCTTATATCTTGGTTTAAATCCTAGCTTAGTTATTATTACTATGCAATTAAACATACCAATTTCAATTATTATTGCTAGGTTTGTTTTAAAAGAGCATTTTAATTTGAGCTCTGTAATGGGTATTATTATAGCATTTATTGGTATGTTTATAGTAGTTGGCTCTCCACATTTAAAAGGCCATGATTTAGCATTTACAATGATATTATTTTCAGCATTTTTCTGTGCAGTATTTAATATTCAAAGTAGAAAACTTCAATCAATTCCAGCGTTATCTTTAGTTTGTTGGACTAATTTAATTGCGGCCCCACATTTATTTATAATGTCATATTTTCTAGAAGGTAATCCATTTTATTTATTAGAAGGGGTTTCTAATAATTTATGGATTGCTATGGCTTATACAATAGGAGTGGCAGGTTTTATAGGATGGGGTTTATGGATCTATTTACTGCAGACTTATCCAATTCATAAAGTATTGCCTTTTAATTTGCTTATACCATTTTTTGGAATTTCACTTTCAATTATTATGCTAGGTGATATACCTTCTTGGCATATTCTATTAGGTGGAATTATTACAATAGCTGGTGTAGCAATCAGTCAAATAAGAATTTTACCTTTTATGGTTAATAAGCGCCTATGACAGTTAAAGATACTCTTTTAGCAATCTTAGTAGCCTTTCTTTGGGGGGCAAACTATGTTGCCATGAAAAGTTCAATAACTGATGTTCCAGGTTTTTTTGCAACGGCTAATAGATTTCTTATTACTGCTTTAATTCTTTTGCCTTTTATATCAAAACTAAATATCTCTTTACAAAAATTATATCCTATTTCGATAGTTTCAGGTCTCTATATAGGTTTGATATATTATGGAATGCATATGGGAATTAATACTTGTTTAGGTATTATTCTAATGCAGCTTAATGCACCTTTTACCGTTATACTTGCTAGAATTTTTCTTAAAGAAGAAATAAGTTTAGTAGCTACTATTGGAATAATGATAGCTTTTATTGGAATGACTATAGTTGTTGGCGCTCCAAGCGCGGTTGGTAATTATTTTGCAGTGTTTGTTGTTTTTATGGCAGCAGTTTTTTGTGCAGTTTTTTCTATTCAAAGTAAAAATTTAATTACGGTTCCCCCAATAGACTTAATTTTTTGGACTCATCTTATAGCAACTCCTCATTTATTTTTAATATCATATTTCCTTGAAGGAAACCCTATTGATTTTTGGTATAAAATGTCAGTGCCATTCTGGTTATATATATTATATAGTGCTTTGATTTCATGTATTATTGGGATTGCTTTAAGAATATATTTACTTAGAAAATATCCAGTTTATAAAGTTGTTCCTTTTAATTTATTAGTACCATTTTTTGGTTTTACTTTTACTATTATTTTTGAAAAAGCTTTTCCTTCATGGCATATTTTTATTGGCGGTGGAGTGTTAATCCTAGGTGTGGCAATAACTCAAATTAATTTTAAATGGAAGAGAAAGAAAATTCTTTTATAAAGAGGGTAGTTTCTATTTTTAAGATAATTGATTATTAGCTTAACTTTAATTGGTAGATAAGAGAGCTTATGCTTAAGATAAATAATAATTTTGCTTCCCCAAGTTTTGATTTAAGACCTGAAGATGCAATAATTGATACAATAATAATTCATCATACTAAAATTTCCAACATTAAAGAGGCTTTAGATAGTTATTTAGATAAAGAGCTCAAGTTGAGTGCGCATTATTTGCTTAGTAAGCAGGGAGAAATTTTTTCACTTGTGGAAGATCATTTAAGAGCCTGGCACGCTGGAGTAAGTTATTGGCGGGGAAGAGAAAAGATAAATAATTTTTCAATAGGAATTGAATTAGATAATAATGGAGAAGAAGAATTCTCAAATGAATTAATGCAAGCATTAATAGAGCTATGTCATTATTTAATAAAAAAACATCCTATAGATCAATTCAATATTATTGGGCATTCAGATATTGCTCCTGGAAGAAAAGATGACCCAGGAAACTTATTTAATTGGCAATTATTGGCTGATAATAATATAGGAATTATGCCTAGTAATGTAGACGAAGTTAAAGTTCCGGAAATTAGGGTTATTCAAAAGATGCTATCTCAATATGGTTATAAAATAGAAATAACTGGAATAAAAGATGAGCAAACTTTAGAGGTGATGAAAGCCTTCAATGAGCATTTTAACCAAAAATGCCTGAGAGAATGGGATGAGAGGTCTCAAGGTTGTTTAGAAGTATTGATTATAGGGTGCTTTCAAGCTCTATAAATTTATGAATTAATTTAAGAGTATAGATAATATGAAATATGCTGAAATACGTGCTAAAATTCAAGAAAGAATAGAAATTCTTAATCAAAAAGTACAATTAGTTAAAGAAATTCAAGATTTACAAAGAACAGCAACTCAAGAAGAAATACAGCAATTAGAAGAAGATCAGAATCCTTATAGTACAGAAGAAATTTGTTTGATGTTAGAAGCAAAGTCGGTGCGTAGGGAAGCAAAAAATGAAGATTATCAACCGATTTTATTGGATAATCCTGAGGCAAAGGAAAAATTTATTTCTTTACTTTCAGGTATGAAGGGACAAATTTTTCGTTTTAATATAATTTTAAAAGAAGATAAAGGAGTTCATTGCACTCCTTTATTAATAGATTCTAGAGAGAATGAAATCAAAATTTTTTATATTGATGCTGTAGGTAGTAGAAGCAACTATGATATGAAGAAAAGAATAGAAGATGCTTTGGGAGTTAAAGCCTATCAAGACGTATCGGTTGGATCACAAAGAGACAAATTTAGTTGTGCTATTTTTAGCTTAAAGGACTTAAATACTATGTCCAAATTACCTAAAGATGAATTAGAAAATTCTTTAAGTAATGATCCTAGGATGGAAGGTAAAGAATCTAATAATTTAGATGCTAGGTTTATAAAAAATTCACAATCTGTATCATTAATTACTAGGTTTAATCCTCAAGCGATTGTTAGTAGAGCAAAGAACCTGCAAGCGTATTTGCAGGATTATCAAATTACTGCCGAAATTTCTGACGGAATAAAAAAAGAAAAAAACTATGCTAGTATTTTTAAATCTAAACAGTATTTAGAATATGCTTTAGATGTTTTGGATAGCATTCCGCAAGATGGTCATCAAGAAAAAAAGATGGATGCTATAATTGCCAACAGATCTGGAGCTCTTGTTTGGGAGGAGGCATCTAGTTCATTAGATCAAAAACAGAGAGATATAGCGTTAAGATATGGTTTATGTAATAGAAGACAAATTGAATTAATTGCAAAGTATGATTTATATGATGAGCCTATGATAAATCAAAATTTACCTTGTTTTCAGAATATGGATACAACTGAGAAAATTTTCCATCATATTAGTGATCTTTATAAAGATAATCAAGTTACCCCAGAAAACACAAAAAGAGCTTTAGAGGATCTACAAAAAGTAAAAGAATTTAATAATTTAGATCAAGTATGTGCAGTATTAGATTATGAGCTGGATCCTGATTTAGTTAGAAATTCTAAATGTTTTGTTCTTAAAGAAAAACCCCTTCAATATGTTGGACAAGCTTATAATTCTTCGTCAGAAGAAATGAGAAAGATTAGTGCTGGAGTAGCATTTAGAAATATAATGAATTTAAGCGATATAAATCCTATAACGTTAGTTATTAAATATAATGTAAATAGTGATATTGCTTCTCGAAATAATTTTATCAAGAATCAACATCTCGAAAAAAGAGATGAAATGGGTGCTGCTGCAGAAGCAATGCAATATATTGATTATTGGTATCAAAAAGCAGGAACGAAAGGGGCTGAAGCTGTTTTGATGACTTTTGATAATATGTTTGGTAAAAAGATGATTGCTTTATCTAAAGTTAGAAAAATAACTGTTAAGAAGCGTGTAGAAGAATTAGTAAAATTTGCTAAAGAAATTAAAGATCAAAAATTATCTGCAGCTTGGCAAGAGGTGCAAAATAGTATAGCAAAAGAAAAAACAGAAGTAGCTCTTACAGATGAAAATTATTATATATCAAACAGAAGCAATATTTCTGTAAGTCCTAAGCATCAAGCTGCTAAAAAAGGAAATATTATTAGATAATCGTATTTTGTTAATGATATTAACTTGAGCTATCCTCCAGATGAGGTCTTAGTGTTTCTCCTGCTAGAGCTTGATTAAGATCTAATTCAGGTACGTAGCTATAGATTATGTGGCGTGCTTGGTCGGGAGTTAAATTTTCTGCATTAGTGTTTTTAGTAGAGTTTTTATTTTTGTAATCAGGTGTAGAAGATTTGCTCATGATAATACCTTATAATTGGCTATATTAAAATTATAAATAAAAAATGTTTAAATAATCATTAACGCTCCTAAAAATTTCACATTATTTGTAGAAAAAATCTTCAATGATCTTGAAAGACTAGAAATAGTTACTATATCTCATTAGCAATAAAAAATAATTTATTATTAACTTAAGTAAAATGGAGAAGTTATGTCTACAACATTTAGGCCTCTTGGTGACCGTGTGGTTATTGAAGCAACAAAGCGTGAAGAAAAAACTGCTGGTGGAATTGTTTTGCCAGATAGTGCTAAAGAAAAGCCAATGGAAGGTACTGTAATATCTGTAGGTAAAGGTGCAAGAGATAATCAAGGTAATCCTATTCCTATGGAATTAAAGGCTGGTGATAAGATAGTATTTGGTAAATGGGCTGGTACTGAAGTTAAGATTAATGGTAAAGAATTATTAATTATGAAAGAATCTGATGTAATGGGAGTATTATAATTATGGCGAAGCAAATTAAAAACGGTTATGAAAGCCAAAAATTAATATTAGAAGGCATGGCTATTTTAGCTGAAACAGTTGGTAGCACTTTAGGCCCAAGAGGAAATAATGTAATTATTGGAAAAAGCTATGGCGATCCTAAAATTACTAAAGACGGTGTTTCTGTTGCTAAAGAAATTGAACTTTCTGATCCATACCAAGATTTAGGTGCTAAGTTAATGAAGTCAGTTGCAAGTAAAACTGCTGATATTGCTGGCGATGGAACAACAACTTCAACAATTCTTGCTTATGCATTAGCTAGTGAAGGTCATAAATATGTAGTCGCTGGTATGAACCCAATGGATTTAAAGCGTGGTATTGACAAAGCAGTTAACGTTGTTTGTGAAGAAATAAAGAAGAAAAGTAAGAAAATTAGCTCTCAACAAGAAATTGCTCAAGTTGGTACTATTTCTGCTAATGGAGATTCTGAAATTGGTGAGAAATTAGCGGAAGCTATGGAAAGAGTTGGCCAAGAAGGTGTTATCACTATTGAAGAAGGAAAATCTTTTGGTTTTGAATTAGATGTAGTTGAAGGTATGAAATTTGATCGTGGTTATTTATCACCATATTTTGTAACTAACTCAGAAAAAATGATTGCTGAACTTGAAAACCCTTACATTCTTCTTTGTGAGAAAAAATTATCTAACTTGCAACAAATGATTCCATTACTTGAAGCAATTGTTCAAGCGCGTAAGCCGTTATTAATTATTGCTGAAGATATTGAAGGCGAAGCTTTGGCTGCTTTAGTAGTAAATAAATTGCGTGTAGGTCTTCAAGTTGCAGCTGTAAAAGCTCCTGGATTTGGTGATCGTCGTAAAGCAATGCTTGAAGATATTGCTATTTTAACTGGTGGTCAATTAGTTAGTGAAGATCTAGGTATTAGCCTTGAGAATGTAACTTTAGATATGCTAGGGCGTGCTAAGAAAGTTCGTATAGCTAAAGAAGATACCACTATCATTGATGGAGTTGGAGATAAAGAAGCAATAACTGCTCGTAGTAATCAAATTAGAGCTCAAATTGCTGAAACTACTTCTGACTATGATAAAGAAAAACTTCAAGAAAGACTTGCAAAATTAGTTGGTGGCGTTGCTGTACTTAAAGTTGGTGGTGTTAGTGATGTTGAAGTTAAAGAACGTAAAGATAGAGTAGAAGATGCTCTTCATGCAACTAGAGCTGCTGTTGCTGAAGGTATTGTTCCTGGTGGCGGAGTAACTTTATTATACGCAACTAAGGCTTTAGATAGTGTTAAAACTGATAATGACGATCAAAAAGCAGGTGTTAATATAGTTCGTAAAGCATTACAAGCGCCATTGCGTAGAATTGTATCTAACTCAGGTTTAGATGGTGCGGTTGTTGCAGGAAAAATTCTTGAAAGCAATGATAGTAACTTTGGCTTTGATGCACAAAAACTTGAATATGTTGATATGATTAAAGCTGGTATTATTGACCCAACTAAAGTTGTGCGCACCGCATTGCAAGATGCTGCATCTGTGGCTGGTTTAGTAATCACTACCCAAGCTTTAATTGTTGATAAACCAGAAGACGATAAAGGCGGTAAAATGCCAGGTGGTATGGGTGGTATGCCAGGTGGTATGGGCGGCATGGATTTCTAATTCTTGCTCTAAAACATAATATCCTAAAAAAAGGAGCCTTAAATTAAGGCTCCTTCTTTATTTAAATATTAATTATGTATATTGACATCACGCCTAATGATTGTTAAAAATAATTAATAGATTAATGATAGATGTTTATATGAAAGTAGAAGATTTAAAAAAATTATTACAAAGTGAAGAAGTTTTATCTAATTCTGATCTTAAAGAAGATTTAGAAAGCTTATTTAACAAAAATAGAGACGTTTCAGATAATTTAAGCATCTATCCATTAAATATTTCTGTAGATACCTACAAATACTTATTAGAAAATCATAATTTAAATTTGCGATTATTTTTTGAAAGTATTATTCAGTGTGAACCTGGAGAAAAGCATGATCAATTGCTTGATTTAGCTTTATCTAGAAAAATAGATTTCTTTTCTACATATTCACTGCCTAGTTCTATATCTATTTCTGATTTAGAAAAATGTTTCGATCATGGTTTAACGTTAACCAGGGCTATTACATTAGTTCTAGGTTGCGATCATAACCCTTCAGATAATATAAATATAGAGCTCCAAGAAAAACTAGTAAAATATTTGCTTGAAAAGCAAGCTAACTTTAGTGATGTTTATTCGGTTCCAGGATATTTTTCTGAAGAAGTTTATGAATTGATGCTAGAAAAAGGCTTAAAAGTAGACTCATTATTTAGCAG
>JBASGW010000013.1:0-1676 GCA_049653745.1 Rickettsiales bacterium | reverse complement strand
GAACAGAGGTTGCTGCGAGGGAAGATCGAGCGCAGGCGCGATGTTAATAGTTACTTAATGAACACAACTATTTCCCTTGGTCAGAAAGCTGTTTTCTCTATCTATCATCTGGTCGTAAATTGTGACTTGCTCAAAAGATTTGGATGCTTCGCGGAGGGTTTCATTAATGTGCGTATCTTATATTATAAGATGCGATAATACGGTATGCAACTGATACGCATGCTTGCCATCCAACTTGAGCTCACACATTTGCGAGTTGACGTGCAGCGACCCATCCGCTTGTACTCCATCAAGGCCTTGTCGATCATTCCAAGCGTCTCCATTGGACAGGCCACGCCGCTTATCTTGCAAAGATGAATATGTTTAAGAGCAAATCAACGGCCGCTCCGGCGGATCTCCGGTGCCTAACTGTTGAGGTCATCGAAGCCCGGAATCTTGTGGCTTGCACGAAGACTGGCGATAGTGACCCTAATCTTAGCATCTACCTGGCGGATTTGGGAGCTCGAGAGATCAAAACCGAGTCATTCAAAACCCGCCCCCAAGTCAAGACCCTCGCACCCAAGTGGAGAGAAACCTTCACTTTCGGTTCGTTGCAAAGCTTCTTTGCATTTTCCCGGCAGAATTGCATACTAACAGCATTTCCTGCGCTGTCTTTTCCACAGGCAAGAAGTACAACCTCGATACCGACGGTGAACTTCCGACCCTCCACGTGGTCGTCAGCCACAAAGCCGGCTACTCCGTGTCCGATGTTCCGATGGGCGAGCTTCAGATTGATCTGGGCACCATCGACCACGGAGGCGTCGAGACCGACCTGTGGTACCCCCTGGCTCTTTCTGGCCGCATGAAGTCCGTGACCGGAGAGGTGCGTTGCTGTTGCCCGCTTTCAACAATAAACTATTCTTCATTTACCCGCAACATCACGTTCTTTCCGTTCACAGGTGCACCTGAAATTGAACTTCAATAGACCGCCCACCACTGTCATCGCCGCCGGCGAAGATCTCGCGGGCGATCTCGAAGCCGGTGGCGAGGCCGGTGACAAGGCCGGCGGTGCTGCTGGTGACTCCGACGATGAGGACGCCGGCGACACCGCCGCCAACGAGCTCCACGTCACCGTCGTACAGGGCCGTCGCCTGGAGGTCAAGGACCACTCCATCTTTGGTGGCGGCTCCTCGGACCCTCAGGTCCGCCTCAAGATCGTGGGTTTTGAGCAACAGAAGACTCCTTTCATGAGGAAGAATCTTAACCCTGTCTGGAACTCGCGCCACGTGTTCCCCGCCGTGGTGGACAACTCTCTGTCCCTGGTGGTGATTGTGGAGGACCACAACGACATCAAGACGCCTGACTTCATGGGCAAGATCTCCATCCCGCTGAACCAGTTCAACGACAAAAAACCCATCAAGAGATGGTACAAGCTGCGTAATAAAGCCATGGAGGTGGACGGGGTGGATAGAGGCGAGGTCGAACTGCTCATCCACTGGAAGTTCAACGTCAAGGTGAGTAGTTGCGCTCTGTATAGATGTCTAGTGGTTATAGTTGCGTGGTCCGAGCCTCTTGGCAGTGAAGCGGCTGTACAGAACAATTCGCTTGACCGTACCCCGCGTTCCGTCCCCTATTTGTGCGCCAGGTGCTGGAGGAGATCCAAAACAAGCGCAAGGCTTACGAGAACAGCGCCATGG
>JBASGW010000012.1:0-16075 GCA_049653745.1 Rickettsiales bacterium | reverse complement strand
TGCAAGAAAATAAGACGGAAGTTATAAAAGAATTATTAGCAGCGGGAGCTAGTGTTAATAATAATTTAATGGTATATAGGCATAATGAAATTACTAAATTTAAAGCTGATCCAGTGAAATATATTCTTACCCATAAAACTGAACCAAAAGCAGCAATTATTGCGCTTAAAAATGTTAAGCATCAAGCAGATTTTGCTAATTTACATTCTGATATTGAAAAAACAGAAGAATGTTTAGAAAAATATACAGAATCGCAGAACTTGAATGATATTTGTGGAGCTGAGTCTATACTTATGTATGATGAGTTGTAAACATCAATATGCTATACGATAAAATAAGTTTTGCTGATTTATTGTAGACCTTGTGAGGATTAATCAATTGTTCCTTAAATCCCTGATCTCTAATCTACAATTTTGTTAGGGCTGACAAAGAAATATTAGTTAATGCTGGCACCGCCCCGCAAATGATAACAAGAATTTTAACCACGTAACGAAAATCATGAGAGCTTCCTCTCCTCATAGATAGCTGCTTTATTGGTTGAGACAACCAATAAAGCTATAAATTATAGAGCTACAAATAAATAGCCATCATGTGTTTCGAATAATGCACCATTATAGATATCGAAATATAGGCATAAAGTATTTGAAGAACCATATAGAAAATTCTAAAAGATATAATACAAAAGATAAGAATATAACATAGAGATAATAGAGCTAGAATCTCCTGTTGATCATATTCATATGGTGGCAAAGTCGTCACCAAGAACTGCTCCTTGTGATATTATGCTAAAAATTAAGAGTTTTTCACGTCCCACTCAGATATAAAAAAACAATATTTTTAGAGAAGAAAATTATGGACAGCAAGTTATTTTGCGGAAGCAATAAGCATGATAACAAAGAGGTAATTAGTGCATATATGCAAAACTAACTGAAGAAAGTGTATAAGTTAAAAAAGAGCTAAGCAGTTAGGCTAATTCTAAAACTCTCCCCCTCTTTAGTCCAAATAGTTATCTTGAATTAGATTAGCAGCTACCCCTACTCTTTTTATGGCAGAGCTGAAGCATCAAATAGACATTAAAAACCTAAAGCTGTGAATTATTATTTTTATTGAAGCTCCGGACCTTTATTTGCATTTTGACCTTTAGACGGAGTGGAGGGAGGCCCGCTTTTTGCGCCCAGCACTGCCGTCCCAATAGCTGCAAGACCTTTTCTCATAGCTGCAATGCGAGGAAACCTAGGATTAACAGCTACTGTAGGCGTAGCTTTTTCTTGAGCCGGAGCTCTAGCGGCATCATAAGCTGCTTTTGCTTCAGGATTAATTAATACTGCCGCAGACTCATTAAGCTCTTTTACCGAATATGTTCCTTGAGCAGCAGCAACACTATGTTTACTGGCAACCTCTTGTTGATTTATTTCTTTATTACTTTTATCTATGCCTAGCATTGCGTAGTAATCTTTATTCTTATCAAAAGAAGGAGCTTTTTCTGTTGTATCTCTATTTGAAGACACCGCACTTCTCTGCGGAGAGGCGCTTCTAGCCACTGGTTTCACCTCTTTCTTCTGATCTATTCCTCTCGCTTCACTAATAACTTTATAAGCAGCTTCTAAATCCTTCTTTTGCTTTGCAGCAGCAGCTATCATTTCAGTAGGCGCTACAGCCCTTTTCTTTTCAGAATCAGCTCTAAGCTTTTCATTTCCTAGCCTAAGCCCTTCTAATTTTTGTTGATAGGCTTCTTTTATATCATCTACAGAAGCATTATTTTCTACACCCAGCTTTTCATATGCTTTTTCTAAATCAGTTTTTTCTCCAACCATCTATTTTCTCCTTATAATTTTTATAATTACTCAATAATAAACAATAAATCTTAATTAACAATTAATTATTCTACTATCTCTTCATCTTTTTCTTCTTTTTCTCCCTCAATCATGGTGAGCTTTTGCCCCATAATCACCTGGTAACGATCAATTCTCTCTGGCATCAATTTATTGGTTTTAACATGCACTCCCAAAGTTTCAATTCTTTTTGATTTAGAGATTAAATTGCTATTAAAGCTGGCAGCAAATTTATCAAAATAATTCATTGAATTATAAATGCTATTTCCTAACTTTTTGGCATGCCCGGCTAAATTAGCTATATTATATAGCAAACTGCTCACCTCATTAATAATAGCATGATAATTTTGGCTTTTGCTTTCTTCGCTAATTTGAAACTTTGAATGAGAAAGAATATTAACTAAACCCACTGGACCTGCAGGAAAAATATTATTTTGCCAAGCATCAGCAATTAGTTGACTATCAATTGCTTGCAATTTTTCTAAAGAAGTTTCAGTTGGCAAGAACATTATGGTTGAAATATGGTTGATATTTTTCTTTTGCAAATGGGAAGTAATGGCTTGACGATAATCTTTGCTGGCCAAACTCTTTAAATGGTTACGCATGGTGGTTTTTAATTTCTTTTTTATTTCTTCTGCTTCAACTTCATTTTTTGCTTGGCCCAATTCAAGAAAAAACTTTGAAGCCTTGCTATCAATAACTAAGATATTATCTCCAGGTAAAAATATAACTGCATCAGGGCGAAGACGGTTATTATCCTGGTCAAAAATTGAATATTGCATTTGATAATCAACATTAGCAATCAGATTAGACGATTTTAAAATATTTTCTAAAGTTAACTCAGCCAAACTACCAACAGTATTTGGAGCAAGCAATGCTTTATAAACCACATCTGTTGTGTTTTGTGAGATATTAACCTGCTCTTTCAGGTTGCTAATCACTTCAGTAAGTTTAGAAAAATCTTGATATAATTTATCGGTGGTGGCTTTAAAATGTTTTTGAGATTCTTCTTTATGTTGATCATTCTCTCTTTTTGCTTCGGATATTAATTGATTTGATAATTTGTTCCCCACATCAAAAATTGCTGCCTTAGCATTTTCAATTGATTGTTGTTTATGTTTTTCCCAAGATTCTATCTGCTCTTTCATTGCTTCGCATTTTTGCAAAGCTAAAGCTTCTTTCTGTTGAGCTAAATATTTATCTTCAATTGCTTGGTTAGATTCTTGGCGTATCTGGCTGTTTTGAGCAAACAATCTTTCGCATTCTTGATATATTAAATCTAACTTACAAGTTAGTTTATAATTTTCAGACTGTAATTTGCTATTATAATACTTCATCGTAATAAATAGCATTAACAATAAACCGGCTGCACCTAATAAATAAACTTGCATAAATTCTTTTACAATTTAATATTCTAATATAACTAGAATATTATAGAGGGAAAAATATATGTCTACAAATATTGTTATTTTAGCAGCTGGAAAAAGCACTAGAATCAATTCTTCCATTCCAAAAGTAATGCATTTAATTGCAGAAAGAGAGGCATTAGGTTATGTCTTAGAATCTGCTGCTAAAGCAAGCCCTGATCAAATAATTTTAGTTACAGCACCAGATATGGAAAAAGTTAGGGATTTTGCATCTAGCCAAATTCCTTCAATAATTCACGCTATTCAAGAAGAGCCACTGGGAACAGCAGATGCAGTTAAATATGCTTTGCCTCATATAAAACAGGAAGGAAAAACCATCATCCTTTATGGTGATGCCCCCCTTGTTAACACCTCAACATTAAAAAACATCCAAAATATAGAAGCAGATCTAGTTTTAGTTGCCTTTTATACTGAAAATCCTAAGCATTACGGCAGGGTAATAACCTATAATGATGATCTTCTTGAAATAGTAGAATTTAATGATGCCAATGATGAAGAAAAACAAATAAATTTATGTAACTCTGGAATTTATGCGCTTAGCAATAATCATCTGCATCAATTAGTAAACTCAGTTAAAAACAATAATAATAAAAAAGAATATTATCTTACTGACATTATCAAAGACGCTGTTAACCAAGAGTTGGTTTGCAAAATTCATGAAGCCGATGAAAATGAAGTTATGGGATTTAATACCAGAGAAGAACTAAATATTTTACAAAATTATATGCAACAAAAAATTAAATCTAATTTAATGAATAATGGGGTAACCATTATTAACCCTGAGACCACTTATATTGCTTATAACTTTAACTCAGGAATTGATGTAACTATTTATCCCAATGTATATATTGGCAAGAATGTTGTTGTTGGTAATGATGTTAATATCCATCCATTTAGCCATCTAGAGGGAGTAAATATTGCAAATAATTGCAATATTGGTCCTTTTGCTAGAATTCGACCCTCTACTAAAATCTCCGCTAATGCTCGCATCGGAAATTTTGTTGAAATTAAAAACAGCAAGATTGGTGAAGGCAGTAAAGTTAGTCATTTAAGTTATGTGGGCGATTGTGAAATGGGCAATAACACTAATATTGGAGCTGGCAGCATCACTTGCAACTATGATGGCATTGCTAAAAAATCTAAAACCATTATTGGCAATAATGTTTCCATAGGTTCAAATTGCTCACTAATTGCTCCAATTCAAATAAATGACAAAGCTTTTATTGCCGCTGGAAGTGTGGTAACTAAAAATGTGGCAGCAGAAGATTTAGTATTTGCCAGAGCCAAACAAGTTAATTTAGCTGGAAAAGCAAAATCCTTAAGAGAATTAAAAAATAATGAATAAAGATCTAATCTATATTGCTAAAATCACCAAAGCGCACGGTATTAGAGGGCAAGCTAAGCTAATGTCTTATGCTGCCATAGCCGAAGATGTGTTTAAATATCCTTGTCTTTTTGATAAAGATTTAAATGAATATCAATTCAAAATGCATAGTCAAAATAATAATATGTTTATAGTTAGCTTTAACCAAAACACTTCCCGCAATCTGGTTGAAAGTATAGCAGGAACTGAATTATATATTAAAAAAGATATGCTCCCTGCCTTAGATGATGATGAGTTTTATAATAACGACTTAATAGGCGTAGAAATAAGAGACCCTGAAAATAAAATTCATGGGCATATATTAGAGATCCATAATTTTGGCGCCGATGATATAATTGAAATGAAAATATTAGATCAAAAAGATACTATTTTTCTACCATTTGATAATAATTATATTAGCGAAATTAATGTTAAACAAAATTATTTAGTTTTTGATTTTATTAATTCAGGAGTTGAATATAAAGTAAAAAAATGTTAATATTTGACATTAAGACTTAAATAATTGTCTGGAGAGTAAGATTATGTTGAACAACTCACTTTCTTTTAATTACGCTCCCGCCTGGAAAAGAAGCTGTGCATTTATAATTGACTGCATTATCTTATATTTGTTAAAAATTATTATATTCATCTCCACTTTTTCCTTCTTACAATACACTAATATCACCAAATTATTACTTAAAGACATAGAAGTTTTTGATGAGACCATGATATCTGGCACCGAAATTGGCATTGCATGTGGTGTTTGGATATTTTTTTCTTTTATTTATTTAACATGGTTACCTACCCTTAAATGGCAAGGAACCATAGGAATGATAACCTTAAACACAGCAATTATTAACCTCAATAAAAGGAAGATTTCTTTCTTTCAGTCCTGCGTTAGAGTTATAAGCGCAGCTGCTATTATATTAGGCAGCTCCATACTTTATAAAACAGTAATAGGTGATAATATTTTGCTTTACTCAATGGCATTAATCCCTTTTATCAGCATCATTTTTAGAGAAGATAAAAGAGGCATCCACGACCTTATAGCCAATATTTTTATTGTTGTAGGATAGCAAATAAATTATTATTAAAGCCCGTGATAAGCAGATTTCCTATTATTACTATTACTCTTCAAACTAATTTTTGTTTCTGATAAATTAAGGCTACTATTTTTTAAAGCATTTCTCATAGCAGTTTTATTATCAGTTAATTTAGGAGCATCTTCTGCAACGGTTTGTAGAGCCAATTTTGAAATGCCCTTCAAAAATGATGACATAATTTTTAAACAATTATTAGCAATAGTTTTTGTTTTTTCAGAGGCATTTTTCCCAACACCAAACACTCTACTTTCTTTTAATTCATTTTTTAATTGATTATATTCTGGTTCTAATTTACCTTTTAGATCATCCCTAGGTTGTCTGTTTAATTCTCCTGGTAATAATTTTTCTAAAAAATTATTTAAAGCTGTATTTTCTTGATCTGGTTTGTTATTTGTTAAAGAATCTGCTTTCATATCCAAACGGGCAGCTTCAAATAATTTTTTGGTTAGATATTTTAAATTCTTTTCCGTGTAATTAATATCAGACTGTCCCACCATAATTTTTACTCCTTTTGATACCAGATCTTTTTATCTTGCCACCCAGCCACCATCAATTGGCAATGCCACACCTTTAATTTGTGAAGCTGCGTCCGAACATAAAAACAGCACCATTTCTCCGATATGCTCAGGCATTACAAATTTTAAAGATGGTTGCTTTTCAGCTAATAAATTATGCTTTGCTTGCTCATAAGAAATTTTCTGAGCCGCAGCATTGTCATTAATTTGCTTATCAACTAGAGGTGTTAATACCCAGCCAGGGCAGATTGCGTTGCAAGTTATGTCTTCTTGCGCTGTTTCAAGAGCAACAACTTTAGTTAAGCCCACAATACCATGTTTTGCCGCCACATAAGCTGCCTTATGTTCTGATGCCACAAGTCCATGAGCTGAAGCTATGTTAATAATTCTTCCCCAGTTTCTTTTGCGCATTAAAGGCAGCGCATGTTTAATTGTGTGGAAGCTAGAACTTAAGTTTATAGAAATAACATCATCCCAAGCATCATCAGGAAATTGATCAATTGCAAACACCCTTTGAATGCCCGCATTATTTACCAGAATATCAACCGAACCAAGTTCGGCTTCAGTTTGTTTAACCATCTCTTCAATTTGCCCTGCATTTCTCATATCTGCAGAAGAATATCCAACCTTAACTCCAAAAGCGGATATTTCTTTTTTAATATTAGCTAAAGTTGCATCATCTACAAAACCATTTAGCATAATATTGCAACCAGACTTTGCTAGCATGGTTGCAATTCCATAACCTATACCACTAGTTGAACCAGTAACAATTGCAGTTTTATCTTCTAACATATTTCTTCTCCTTTAAATTATTCCATCTGTATGTTCATCTAAAAAATCTTTGCGTAAATTAACAGTAGATTTATTACCTATTGCACTAAAATTTTCATCTAGCCAAATCTTAGCTTCAATTCTTCCTAAATCTCTTAAATTAGTTAAGAAATGCCAATGAGTATCAAACTTACTGGTGGCATTAAAATCTTGAAGAGCCTGGTCAGCCCTAATTGAATGAACAAAAATATTTCTTAAATTATGTTTAAACTCATCTTTAATCCAACCTTCTTTTATAATTTTCTTTACAAAGGCTATTGCTCTAAATTCACTCAACAAAGATGAATTAAAAGTTATTTCGTTGATACGATTCATAATTTCATTTGAATTAACTGGCAGCTTGCTTCTTACCATCGGATTAATATGAACTATTATCACATCATTAGTATCTCCATGGTAAAATAAAGGAAAAATTGCTGGATTTCCTGTATAGCCACCATCCCAATAATATTCATCATCAACTTTCACTGCTTGAAAAAGATAAGGCAAGCATGCCGATGCCATCACCACATCCAAAGATATTTCAGCAGTATTAAAAACTCTCACTTTACCTGTGCGGACTGTGGTAGCTGAAATGAATAAATTAGTTGACTTTCCTTTTCTTAACTCTTCAAAATCAACATGGCTTGATAAGATATCTCTTAATATATTAGAATTAGTTGGATTAAATTGATATGGCGAAACAGCATGG
Source organism: Rickettsiales bacterium (assembly GCA_049653745.1). Lineage (GTDB taxonomy): Bacteria > Pseudomonadota > Alphaproteobacteria > Rickettsiales > CANDYO01 > CANDYO01. The sequence goes on along the minus strand of JBASGW010000012.1, from coordinate 8,313 downwards.
CTAATAGCATCAAATACACTTAAATTCCAATATAGCATAAAGCTATCCATTGGTGTTGGTATTTCATTTGGATGATGCCCCGCTTTACTCACATCTTGCCAAAAATTATGTAATATTTCTCGAGCACCCTCATTACCACCCTTTAATCTACCATAAGAAAAAAGAACTGCATTCATTGAACCAGCACTTGTTGCACATAAGCCATCTATATTTAACCTACCATCTTCAAGAATTTTATCTAAAATTCCCCAAGTGAACGCTCCATGAGAGCCCCCTCCTTGCAAAGCCATGTGTACATTTTTGGTTATTTTACTCATAACATTAGCCTATTTTAAATAATTATGTAATATTCTGCCATATGGCAAGGTAAGATCGGCAATAAAATGCAATCCTTCTAATATTTTCTTCACAGGGAAATCAGCTACCGGAGCATTAACATGCGGAACTAAATGGAGCCTTGCAGGGCCCTTCCAAGCTCCTTTTACCTTTATATCAATAATATTATAGGCAATTAATTGGGCAATTTCTAAAGAACCATCAACACCTGGTATTAATTTTAGATTAGTTTGAGTTTTAGAAATTTTTTTAACCATTTCTGCAACATTATGGGCATGAGTATGTTGATTATCATCAATTAAATTTTGATGTTTATAGCTCATGGTTCCCATTGCCACTTGTTGCCCTGCATATTCTAATGTTCCTGTAAGAGTATCATGAATAATTTTGAGTTGTGGATTAGCATTCTTTTTAGGGAAACCCCACACTTCTCTCCCCCCAGCAATAGGTGGTTCACAATCTAAATACATTTGAGCAGTAAAATTAACTTTCTCTCCCTTATATATACAAGGTATAACAACACCACTTTCTGCATAATTTCCAAAGCCCGCACTATCTGGCATTGAGATAAACTCATACATAACCGTATTGCTTCCATCTGGTTCTAAAGGCTCAGGCACAGCATCGCGAATTGCTTGTGGATCAGATTCATAAACCACAATGAAGTATTCCCTATCTATAAATCTATAAGGACCTTTAGGATAACTTGGGCTTGCTATTGGCATTGCGGGGCAATTTAAGATATCTTTGATGTTCATTACACTTTCCTTATATTTATCTAAAATTAGATTGAAAGTATAACGCCTAATAGTTTACAAGAGGTTAATAAAATTATTTTACTAGCTTTAACTCTTGAAATTGCTTAAATAATTGGATAAATCCCTCTCCTCTTTCTTCAAAACTTTTCCATTGATCATAAGAGGCACATGCTGGAGATAGCAAAATCACATCTCCTGGATTAGCTTGCTCACAAGCAAGTTTAAAAGCATTAGCTAAATTATTGCATATGCTATAGGCAAGTAAATTTTCACAAGTTTTAGAAAATTCTTCTGCTGCTTTACCAATTAATAAAGCCTTTTTTACTTTGGGGAAATATGGCTTTAAAGAATCAATTCCTCCTTCCTTAGAAACACCACCAGCTATCCAAATAATATTTTCAAAACTTGCTAGAGCTTTCTCTGTGGAATCAGCATTAGTTGCTTTACTATCATTAACAAAAGTAACTCCATTAATTTCACCCAAATATTGCATTCTATGTTTTAATCCAACAAAACTAGGTATTGCTTCAATAATTTTTTCAATACTCAATCCATATTTTAAACAGCATATTATTGCAGCAGCAAGATTCTGCTGATTATGGCCGCCAAGCAATGAGTTATTTTTGGGTAGTTGGTAATTTTTATTTTGATATGATAATTGATTATTATTAACAACAATATCAGCATCATTACTCAATTCTGAAAATGTTGTTATATTTGATATTTTATTATGCTCAAGTGATAAATTAATAATGGCATTATCATCAATATTTTGATTATTAAATATCTTATATTTAGTTGCTATATAATTATTCATACTCCCATGACGATCTAGATGATCAGGGGTTATATTAAGTAATAATGCAATGTTAAATTTTGTTTGTTCTAATAAATCTAATTGAAATGAAGATACTTCAATTACAAAAACTTTATCTGCTAGCTGCTCATCAAGTTCTAAAACTGGATTCCCTATATTGCCACAAACAATAGCATTAACATTATTATATTGTAGAATATGGCCAATTAATGAGGTGGTTGTAGATTTTCCATTAGTGCCCGTAATTCCTATAAAATAACTATTCTTATTCTCTAAGTATAAAAGCTCTATATCAGAAATCAGCTTTGCTTTCTTTGCCAATTGAACCACTGGGTGAGAATTAGGATAATATAGCGGTATTCCAGGGCTTAAAACCAGATAGTCAATCTCTTGCCAACCATCTTGATCAAGAGCTACAAGATTGTTAGAAAATTCAGGATAATTCTTCTGGATTTTTTTTATAGTTTCTTGGCTATCATCAAAAGCAATAAAATTAATGTTTCTATGCTTTAAATATTTTAAAGTAGCTATTCCAGAAATGCCTAAACCAAAAACACCAAATTTTTTATTCTCTAACATAAATTCCCCAGAATTTAAAAATATAATTAGAAAAATATAGTGTTTTCTTTATATTTTAGCAATATTTAAGTATTTATTCCAATACCTGGAGCAACTTTTGTATTGCCTCTAATAAAAGAGCTGGTAGTTGGAGAAGATACTCTACTGGCACTCTCAATTAAACTAGATCTTGGTTTAGAATTATGACATGTTATTGCATTATTTATTTTTACAATCATTGATTCTATTGCTTCATATGACATTTTCTTTGGAAGCTCTATCTCTCTGTTGGCGCTTCTTTCAGTAGTTTCACTTGAAAAGCTCAATTCTTCAAGATTTTTACCTTCTGCTAATGGAAGTACTTTTTTAGCTCTTATAGCAGCCATTCTAGCATCTTTTATAGAATTGCTTTTTACTTCTTTATATTGCCCTGTAACTAACGCCCATTCATCAGAACATTTAGCTTTAGGATTAATAATTTTTTTAGTTGTAGCAATGCCAGGAACATTATTTAATATTGGGTCCGTAACACTATAAAAAACAGATCCAGCAAATTGAGAAACTCTAGAGGTTATACTATTAACAGAGTTTGAAATTTTATCAGTTACCTTCATTTCTGCTTCTTTATGAAGATTCATTTTTCTTTTCATTAAATCAGAAACCATGTAAGCATGCTCTTCATCATTAAATTTCATAGAAGTTGAAGATTCAATAAATTCTATAGCCTTATCCACACCTCTATGTTCACTAACTTCCCAACCATTTTCTCTTTCTAAAGCTATATCTTCACTTAAACATTCATCAATTTTATTTCTAAAGCTTTTTGCTTTTTTAGATGTCTTAGAACTTTTCTCAGCAATCTCAATAACTTTATCTAAAAGATTCTCATTTTTATACGGCATTTTAACCTCCATAAATTTACATAATAAATATTGTAAATTTAAACAATTAAAGAAAAGTTAACTCTGAATGAATCATATCTATAATAATATTCTTGCCTATAATGCTTGTTATGCGTTATAAATATTTACATCATAAATAAAAAAGGCTAAAGAAATGAAAATAGCTGTACTCAAAGAAAGAGAACCAAGAGAAAACAGAGTTTCCATCACTCCAGAAATAGTTAAAAAGCTCACCTCTCAAGGTGTTAAAGTGCATATTGAAAAAGGAGCTGGTGAAAAATCTTTTATTAGCGATGATGAATATACTCAAGCTGGGGCCACAGTATCTGAAGTTTTATTAGAAATAATAGCAGATGCTAGTATTGTGCTTAAAGTTCAACCATCTCCTTATACTCAATCAACTAAAGAAAATGAATTAACTGAATTAGATTTTATATCTCCTAAGGCTCTTTTAGTTGGCTTATTATCTCCTCACAATAACAAGCAGTTACTTGAGGAATATTGCAGTAAGAAAGTTACTTCAGTTTCTATGGAATTAATGCCTAGAATAACCAAGGCACAAGGAATGGATGTTTTATCATCTCAAAGTAATCTTGCTGGATATTTATCAGTTATTAGAGCAGCTAATGAATATGGAAGAATTTTCCCTATGATGATGACTGCTGCTGGAACAATATCTCCCGCTAGAGTTTTAATAATGGGAGCTGGAGTTGCAGGACTTCAAGCTATTGCAACTGCAAAAAGACTTGGAGCAATTGTATCAGCATTTGATGTTAGAACTGCCGCTAAAGAACAAGTAGAAAGCTTAGGTGCCAAGTTTATTGAAGTGCCAATCACTGAAGAGGGAGCCACCAACGCTGGCTACGCAAAAGAAATGAGCGCAGAATATAAAGCTAAACAGCAACAACTCATTGGAGACACTCTAAAAACAAGCGATATTGTTATAACCACGGCCTTAATACCAGGGCGCCCTGCTCCTAGATTAATTACAGAACAAATGGTTAAAAACATGCGCCCTGGGTCAGTGATAATTGATTTAGCCGCAGCAACTGGAGGCAATTGTGAAGGAAGCATTGCCAATGAAACTGTTAATAAAAATGGGGTTAAAATAATTGGTTACAGTAATTTAGCTAATGAAGCTGCTGCAGAATCAAGTAAATTATACTCTCGCAATCTTTTTAATTTTATTGAATATATCACTAATAAGGAATTCAAAGAAATTAATATAAATTTTGAAGATGAAATTGTAAAATCATGTGTATTAACTCATGAAGGGCAAATTGTTCATCCATCATTTAAGGAGAATTCATAATGTCTAATAATGTTTCAAGCGCAATAAAAACTGCAAATGAAATTGCAACTCAATCTAAAGCCATCTCTTATCATGCAGAAGGATTAGTTACTAAGCTCAATGATATTGCTGTAAGTTCTACTCAAGTTTCTTCTGGGGTGGATCCATTAATTTTTGCAATCACCATTTTTGTTTTAGCCTGCTTTGTGGGTTATTACGTGGTTTGGAAAGTTACTCCAGCTTTACATACTCCATTGATGGCAGTTACTAATGCAATTTCTGGCATCATTATAGTTGGAGCTATTATTTCTCTAGGGCCAAAAGAATTCGGCATAGCCCAATTTTGTGGATTTATTGCAGTTATATTGGCAGCAATAAATATTTTTGGTGGATTTGTGGTTACCCACAGAATGTTAGCAATGTTTAAAAAGAAGTAAAAATTATGATTATAACAGAAACAAGCGCAGCATTACTTTATTTAATTTCTTCAGTATGTTTTATATTAGCATTAAAGGGATTGTCATCTCCTGTTAGTGCTAGAAGCGGAAATTTTATTGGAATAATTGGTATGGCTATCGCCATTCTTACATCTATTTACAGCCCTAGCATTGCTAGTGGTAAAATGATCATCTTAGGTCTTTTAGTTGGCGCTGCAATTGGGGTGATCATCGCTAAAAAAATTCAAATGACTGCAATGCCTCAATTAGTGGCGGCATTTCACTCTCTTGTTGGTCTATCAGCAGTATTTATTGCTATTGCCGTATATTTAGAACCTGAATCATATAATCTTGGTGTTAGTGGCCAATTAAAAATTGCTAACCTAATAGAATTAGGCCTTGGAGCAGCTATAGGTGCCATTACCTTTACTGGTTCAATTGTGGCATTTTTAAAATTACAAGGCATTATGAAAGGCAAACCAACCTTATTTGTTGGCCAGCATTTTCTTAATTTAGGGCTTGGTTTAACCATTATATTATCTCTATTTATGTTCTGCAGCGATCAATTGGGAATCATTTTTGCTCTTTTAATAATTGCATCTTTGCTTTTAGGATGGTTATTAATTATCCCTATTGGTGGAGCAGATATGCCAGTGGTGGTATCCATGCTGAATTCTTATTCAGGCTGGGCAGCAGCAGGAATTGGCTTCACTCTTTCTAATAATTTATTGATTATTACTGGCGCACTAGTTGGCGCAAGTGGAGCAATACTAAGTTATATTATGTGCAAGGCCATGAATCGTTCATTATTTAATGTTATTTTTGGTGGCTTTGCAACCGCAAGCAGCGCTTCTTCTAATGCAGTTAGCGTGGAAGAAAGACCCGTAAAATCAGTGGCTCCAGAAGATGCAGCTTTTATCTTAAAAAACTCTCAAGATGTGATCATCATTCCTGGATATGGCATGGCAGTTGCTCAAGCTCAGCATGCTTTGAAAGAAATGTCTGAACTTTTAAAAGAACATGGCGTTAAAGTGCGCTATGCCATTCACCCTGTTGCTGGAAGAATGCCAGGACATATGAATGTTTTATTAGCTGAAGCTGGCGTAAGTTATGAAGATGTTTTTGAACTTGAAGATATAAATCGTGATTTTGCATCAGCTGATGTTGCCTTTGTTATTGGCGCAAATGATATTACAAATCCAGCTGCAAAAACAGATACAGCAAGCCCAATTTATGGAATGCCAATTTTAGAAGTTGGCTTAGCAAAAAATGTACTTTTTGTAAAAAGAGGAATGGCTCCTGGATATGCTGGGGTAGAAAATGAATTATTCTATCAAAATAACACTATGATGTTATTTGGAGATGCTAAGAAAGTTACGGAATCTATTTTAAAATCTTTTGAGGACTAAACCAAATGATTCATCCGTTAGATATATTAAAAGCAACACAAGCAGCTGCCATAGCTTGCTATTCTTATATCGGCATGGGTAATGAAAAATTAGCAGATAAAGCTGCAGTTGATGCCATGCGCAACAGCTTCAATCAATTAAATTTTAGTGCTCGTATAGTGATTGGTGAAGGTGAAAGAGATCAAGCCCCAATGCTTTTTATTGGCGAAGAAGTTGGCGCCAATAAAACCTCTCCCACTCAATATGATATTGCTGTAGATCCACTAGAGGGAACTACCATTTGCGCACATGCAATGCCCGGATCTTTATCGGTTCTAGCAATTACTGAACTTGGTGGAATGCTTCATGCCCCCGATGTTTATATGGATAAAATAGCGTCTTACATTCCGCTTGAAAGCCAAGTAATTGATATTGATGAATCAATAAAAACAAATTTAAATAATATTGCAAAATATAAAAAATCTAACTTAAGCGATTTAGAAGTTATTATTTTAGACCGCCCTCGCCATCAAGAAATTATTGCTAAAACTAGAGAAGCCGGAGCTAGAGTAAAGTTAATAGGCGATGGAGATGTGGCCGCAGTAATTGCTGTCGCGCTAAAGCAAGCAGATTTATATTTAGGAATTGGTGGAGCTCCAGAAGGAGTGTTAGCTGCAGCAGCTCTTAAAACTTTAGGCGGACAAATGACAGGTCGTTTGCTCTTTAAAGATGAGTCTGAAAAAGCTAAAGCCCATAAACTTGGAGTTACAGATCTAAATAAGAAATATAATTTAAATGATTTAGTTTCTAAAGATGCCATTTTTTGTGCAACAGGAGTCACTTCTGGCTCTCTTCTAAAAGGAGTAGAAAAATCCTCTAATTCTTGGACAACAAGTTCATTAATCCTTAACTCTTCAACTCATCAAGTATTAAAAATAGAAGATAGAAAATATTTATAAAATTTAGTTTTCCATTAATTTAATTCAATACTTCTCCATTACCTAAAATTACTATTAATTACTGATGATACAGCTGGTGATAAGCTTAGTTTTTATTCTTAGATTAAAGAAAAATATAAGATCAAATATTAATAAACAATACTTTAATGGTTAATACATAAATATATTTATTTACAATTAATTAATTAAAGTTTATATTATGCTTAGTTATTATTCATATAGGAATTTAAAGCATGACCTCTATTCCACAACTTTTAATTGATGCAATAAAAGAATCTAATTTTCAAACAGCACAATGGCTCTTGGATCACGGAGCTGACATCAATCAAGCAACTAATGATGGAAGATATCCCATCCACGCTGCAGCGGCCCTAGGACATATCCCAGCTTTAGAATGGCTTGTAGCACATGGAGCTAACATCCATCAAACAACAACTAATGGATTAACTCCTATACATGCTGCAGCGGCCCTAGGACAGATTCCATCTTTAGATTGGCTTTTAGCACATGGTGCTGATATCCATCAACCAGCTAATTATGGAGTGACTCCTATCCACCTAGCAGCGGGCCGAGGACTGATCCCAGCTTTAGAATGGTTAGTCGCGCATGGCGCTAATATAAATCAACCAGATAATAATGGAGAAACTCCTATACAAGTTGCGATATCAAGAGGACATGCCGATGCAGCCAACTATCTAACTAGAGCTCTAGAGACGTCTAAAAAAAGAAAATTTGTTGAGGATAAACCTGCAGTCATCAAAAAAGAAAAAGATGATAATGACGATGATGAAAATGGCGATAATAATGATCATCATAAAAAAAGTACAGACACTAATGATTATGCTTCTAAAAAAATTAAAATTGAAC
>JBASGW010000011.1:0-17935 GCA_049653745.1 Rickettsiales bacterium | reverse complement strand
AAGGCTTGGATGCGCGGATCAATCAATGCGCTAGCCCTTTGTTAAGGATAACAACTCAAGAGACCCGCATAAACCCGTTATTCTCTGCCATCCCTTTCCGCCATTCTCTGTTATCTCCTTCTAAGCCACGCCTCCACACACTCACTACCCCCCGCCACCCTTTTCTAAGCCAGCTCCTCTATCCACTCACCAAGCCATGCCCTGCCATCCTCCGCGCCACTTGCCACCTCCAGACACACTGCCACCTTTTTCTAAGCCAACTCCTCTATCCACTCACCAAGCCATGCCCCCCGCCATCCTCCGCGCCACTTGCCACCTCCAGGCAAACTGTGATCCCCTCAAAGGCTTGGATGCGCGGATCAATCAATGCGCTAGCCCTTTGTTAAGGATAGTAATACAAAGACATTCCCCACCGTCATTCTCTGTTATCTCCTTCTAAGCCACGCCTCTATCCCTCGCCAAGCCACCCCACATATCTAGGCGCAAAGCTTCATTAAACTACAACTGCAAAATAAATGTACCAAAGGTACATGACATTTATGTTTATATTATGTTAACTTGCATAAATGAAAAGTTAACTCACTCACTTGTTTGAAGCTTCAGAAGATTGATTAACTGTTTCTTGTTATTGGCGTAATATCTTTGCTAGTTATTAATGAAAAAACTATTATATGGCTAATTTATTTTCTCAAAAATAAGTTTTCCGAAGAGTCATGTAATGTTTTGAAATTTTAATTATAAAAGTAGACTGAATAAATCATAAAAAATTTTTAGGCGATTTAAGTAATATCATTTCTCAAATTAAATAATATAATGAGTGAGGAGCGAAGTGTGCATTTAGTACATGAGCAACGAATGAAGTAGCAGTATTTAAGAATGAGACTTGGTATAATTTTAAAGAAACTGAACTATTCAAATTCAATAAAATTAAAAACTAATTTCGTTTTTTTCTTTATCCAGGAGTAATAGCATTTCTTAAATTAAATAATACAATGAGTGAGGAGCGAAGTGTGCATTTAGTACATGAGCGACGAGAGAAGTGGTAGTATTTAAGAATGAGACTTGGTATAAATCTCTCTTAAAAGCTTAAGAGAGGCACAAACTCTGCAAGTTATTGAGGATAGGCTACGTTAAAAGTGGTTTTTTAAATAACTATTACCATTTCTAAAAATAATCTTATTTAATAAAAAAACCCAAAGAACATAAATTCTCTGGGCTAAATTCCAATTAAATATGAGATTTGGTATAATCTTTGTTAGTTTGAATATTAAGAAAACTAAATATAGCATCAGTCCTAGAAAAAAAATAATTGCGCCAATAAATTTCTCTCAATAAATTAAAAAATAAAATGAATTACCAAATAATCTTTTACTTATTCAAGAGTAACAAACGAACTACAAAATTTAATAATCAAACTTAACTTAAAAAGTTATAATGGCAAATTATCGTGCTTTTTCCAAGGACGGGTCATTTGCTTATTAACAAGCATTGATAAAGCTCTGCAAATGCGCCACCTGGTGTTTTGCGGCCTAATCACATCATCAATAAAGCCTCGTGAAGCTGCCACATAAGGATTGGTAAACTTCTCTTGGTATTCTGCTATTTTTCCGTCAACAAATTCTTTATCATTTAGCTTATCACGGTATAATATCTCCACCGCTCCCCTAGCTCCCATCACTGCAATCTCCGCATTCCCCCAAGCATAATTAATATCACCCTGTAGATGCTTAGAGTTCATCACAATATAAGCTCCACCATAAGCTTTTCTAGTGATAACTGTAATTTTAGGCACAGTAGCTTCTGCATAAGCATAGAGCAATTTTGCTCCATGTTTTATTATGCCATTATGCTCTTGACTAACACCTGGTAAAAACCCAGGAACGTCAACCAACGTTACCAATGGAATACCAAAAGCATCACAGAATCGAATAAATCTAGCTGCTTTTATTGAAGCATTAATGTCTAAACATCCCGCCAAATGCATTGGCTGATTTGCAACAAAGCCAACAGGTTTTCCTTGCATATAGCCAAATCCAGTTATAATATTTTTAGCATAATCTGGTTGCAGCTCAAAGAAATCTCCCTCATCAACAATCCTATTAACCAATTCCTTCATGTCATATGGCTTGTTAGGGTTAGAAGGCACAAGTGTGTTTAAAGACATATCCAACCTATCGGCAGGGTCTTGACTAACTCTTTCAGGCAAAGCTGATTTATTTGACAATGGTAGAAAATCAAATAAACGTCTTGTTTGGATTAAAGCTTCCACATCATCAGAAAATGCTTTATCTGCAACCCCAGTTTTAATAGTATGAGTGCTAGCCCCTCCTAAAACTTCTTGCGTCACATCTTCATGGGTTACAGTTTTAACCACATCAGGACCGGTAACAAACATGTAGGAAGAACCTTTCACCATAAAGGTAAAATCTGTTAAAGCAGGAGAATAAACTGCTCCACCAGCACAGGGCCCCATTATTAATGATATTTGCGGAATAACTCCGGAGGCAACAACATTGCGCTGAAAAATTTCACCATAGCCACCAAGAGAATCCACACCCTCTTGAATTCTGGCTCCACCGGAATCATTCATTCCAATTACTGGCGCACCCATTTTTAGGGCCATATCCATTATTTGACATATTTTTTTAGCATTAGTTTCACTTAATGATCCACCTAAAACTGTAAAATCTTGGCTATATACATATACTAAGCGTCCATTTATGGTTCCACTTCCCGTAACCACACCATCACCTGGGAATTTATTATTTTCCATACCAAAGTTAGTGCAGCGATGGTCAACAAACATTCCATATTCTTCAAATGAGTCTGGGTCTAGCAAGATTTCAATTCTTTCTCTAGCGGTTAATTTACCCTTAGCATGCTGCGCTTCTATTCTTTTAAGCCCACCGCCCAGTCTAGCCAATCTTCTTTTCTCTTCTAAATATTCATTCATTTTCACTTGCATAAACTCATCTAATTTTTAAGTTAATTATTCTTGGAAATTAGCATAAATTGCCAGCTGAATCAAGATAAAGATTTAAAAGAGCTACATACCTTAAGCCCCACAACAATCAGCGCCTGGATCCAGTTTACAAAGTTCACCCACAAGATCATATTCAGATGCCATTTCTTGAACAGATGATTCAGATTTATTAGTTGAATCTTCTTTAACTATTCTCATTGCATCAAGAAGGCATCTTTTAGCTGAATCTTGCCAGCCTAAATTATTATAAAAATCAGCATAGGCTAGATCTGATTTTAACTGAGATTCAGGAGTGCCATATATAGAATATAATGAACTAAATTTAGTGGATACTTGCTCTGATAGCTCCGCAATATATGAAATAGTTAATGCTTCACTCACAGGAGCCAATGATATTCCAAACATAGTCGGCACTATAGATAATAATATATGTCCTGCAACCGCTCCCACTTGGGTAAGAGCTTGTGCATATCCACCATTATAAGCTTGCACTGCAATGTCTGCACCACTCACTAAGGGTAAATAGCCGCTAGTAGCCGTAAGCACAACACCAAGATAAGCAGCATCTTTCAAAAACATAACTGTATTCACAATAGTTGGCTCATTAATAACTTTCAAACCATCTGCCGCAGCATCTAAAGCTTTTAAGCCAAATATAACATCACCATAAGAATAAGAAATTGCTTTATTACTATGTTCAGATTTTGGTTCTTGAACTGACTTAATCTGCAATACATCTGATTGAACTGGCTGTGCTGGCCATTCAATTGTTATTTTAGGTAGCATCACACCAAAGGGTTTTAAAAATGAAGGTAACTGGCTTGAAGAATGATAATCTTGCACAAAAGAATTTCCATTTGAGAAAAATACATGAGGCATAGAAGTTGAAACATCTCCAGCAGCTGGAGCCTCTTCTAATCTAGCAATTTTTGTTGCAGGACCTTGCTCTGCATCTTCACGAGCTCTTTTGTGAAAAAGCATATTATCTATTAAATAATCTATAGCATCATCCATTGCAGTATCTTCATTTGCATCTACTGACATTAATTTTATTACTTTAGTCGCCAGCGCTTGCTTTGTTATTAATTGCTGCCCATCTGGAGTTTCATAAATTTTATAGCTATCTTTGGCATCTTTTCCGCCAGAAAAATGAATTATAGAATCCGCATCTGAATAATAAGCGATATTATATGACAAAGTTTTAGCAATTAATTTTAACCACATAAATTGAATAATCTTATTATAATCTTTAGCAAATAATTCTCCTACTTGAGGATAATGCTCGAATGTTTCAGCTAAAGCGGTGGGAAACTTAATTAATATAGCTTTTTTAACTTCATTAGAAAATTGAAATGCTTGTTGTAAATTATCTAAATTTTTATTTGAAACAACAGCTACATCTACACCAAAAGCCTTAGTAAGTATTGCAACATCATCGATTGATTGATAAGCTTGTCCTGTTTGCAATTGCATTGTTAATTCAAGCGTAGGGCTCCATTGCTTTTGCCAACCTAGATAGCCACTTATTATTGCAACTACACCATCTGTATCAAATACTTTTTCGTATATTGCTGACTTACTACCAGTTAAGAACTTCAATATTTTGCCAATATATTTACTATTACTTGATTCTGTAGCACCAATCACCTTAAGTTTCTGAGCTTGTATATTATTTAATTCTTGTACTTTATCTGTTATTGTTTCAGGAATAGAATTATATTTCGCTAAAAACCTAATAAATTCTTCAACAATAGAATTATTTTGAGGGGAGTCATTTATATCAATTATAGATAGCTGAGTTCTATAATGCTCATATTTGCATAAATTCACCAGCACTTTAGTATCGCCCTCATCTATTGCTTCTTTAAATATTGGCAATAAAAATTGTTTATTAAAATGCTGAGGACTTAAATGCAACACTGATTGGCCATCATGATTAACTGCATTTATATTAGCACCATTTTTAATAAGCACTTTTACAACCTCAGCACGACCATTTTCAGCTGCTATCATTAAAGCTGTATATCCATCATCACTGCTAAAAGCATCTTTAATTGCACCTGCTTCTAAGAGTATTTTCACAACCTCACCATGCCCTTTTTTAGCTGCAATCATTAAAGATGTAGATCCATTAATGTTAAAAGCCTCTTTATTGGCTCCTGCTTCTAAGAGTATTTTTAGAACATCAGCATGTCCATTATCAGCTGCCATCATTAGGGATGTAGATCTCTTAAGGGTGCTAGCAACATCTTTATTTGCTCCTGCTTTTAAGAGTATTTTTACAACCTCAGCATGGCCCTCTTGTGCTGCAAGCATTAGGGATGTGCATCCCTTAAGGGTGCTAGCAACATCTTTAATTGCTCCTGCTTCTAAGAGTATTTTTAGAACATCAGCATGGCCCTTTTTAGCTGCAATCATTAAAGCTGTCCATCCTGCACTATTAGTTAATTCTTTATCTACTCCTGCTTCTAAAAGTATTTTCACAGACTCAGCATGTCCATCATCAGCTGCAATCATTAAAGCTGTCCATCCATTAAAGATGCCAGCAACATCTTTATTTGCTCCTGCTTCTAAGAGTATTTTCATAGCCTCAGCATGGCCCTTAGCTGCAATCATTAAAGCTGTCCATCCTGCACTATTAGTTAATTCTTTATCTACTCCTGCTTCTAAGAGTATTTTCATAGCCTCAGCATGTCCATCATCAGCTGCAATCATTAAAGCTGTCCATCCCTTAAGGGTGCTAGCAACATCTTTATTTGCTCCTGCTTCTAAGAGTATTTTCACAACCTCAGCATGTCCACCATCAGCTGCAATCATTAAAGCTGTATATCCATCATCACTGCTAAAAGTATCTTTAATTGCACCTGCTTCTAAGAGTATTTTCACAACCTCACCATGTCCACCATCAGCTGCAATCATTAAAGCTGTCCACCCCTGACTATCAATAGCTTCTTTATCTGCACCTGCTGCTATGAGTATTTTCACAGCCTCAGCATGGCCATTTTGAGCTGCAATCATTAAAGCTGTCCATCTTACGCTATTGATTGATTCTTTATCTGCTCCTGCTTCTAAGAGTATTTTCACAGCCTCAGCATGACCATTTTGAGCTGCAAGCATTAGCGATGTATATCCCCCAGTCTGAAAAGCATCTTTATTTGCTCCTGCTTCTAAGAGTATTTTCATAGCCTCAACATGACCCTTTCCAGCCGCAATCATTAGCGATGTATATCCCCCAATCTGAAAAGCATCTTTATTTACTCCTGCTTCTAAGAGTATTTTCACAGCCTCAGCATGGCCATTTTGAGCTGCAAGCATTAGCGATGTATGTCCCCCAGTCTGAAAAGCTTCTTTATTTGCTCCTGCTTCTAAGAGTATTTTCATAGCCTCAGCATGTCCACCATCAGCTGCCATCATTAAAGCTGTCCACCCCTGACTATCAATAGCTTCTTTATCTGCACCTGCTGCTATGAGTATTTTCACAGCCTCAGCATGGCCAGCTTTAGCTGCTATCATTAGGGGGCTTTCTTGACTAATGCTGACAATATTTACATCAACACCTCCGTTTTTAATTAACAAATTAATAACTTCTAAATTTCCTATATCACAAGTAAAACTCAATATATCTCTACCATACATATCAAGTACGTTTGTATTAGCACCATATCGTAAAAGAATCTCTACATTTTTAACATTTTGATAGATAATAGCATAATGCAAAGGCGTGTAATCATAAGCATCCACTGCATCATAATCAGCATTTTGATCTGATATTAAACTTGCTATTAATTCAGGATTATCATAATCTTTCGCCGCTTTAAATAAAAGGTCTGCAGGAGATTGGTTAAGATTTGCTTCTTTCATTATAATTTCCATTTTATAAATTTTTATTAAGAATAATTATATAATGTATTAATTATTTAGTCAATTGTTAATTAATTTTTATACATAAGCATAAAATGAGCGAGGCGCAAAGTGTACATTTAGTACATGAGCTAACTTAGAGTAGTAGTAGCATTTAAGAATTGAAGCTTGGTATGATAATGGTTGATTTAGAATTTTCTTCTAGACATTAATGCAGCTTCCAAAGTGCTATCGTCTAAATAATCTAGCTCTCCACCCACTGGTATGCCATAGGCTAAGCGAGTGACATGCACATTAGTTTCTTTACTTAAAATATCGGTAATATAAAATGCGGTAGTTTGCCCATCTAACGTTGCATTAGTGGCAAGAATAACTTCTTGAACTTGGTCTGTTTTAACCCTAGAAACTAAATTATTTAAACTTAAATCATTTGGCTTTATTCCATTGCTGGCAGATAAAGCTCCACCTAAAACATGGTAAGCGCCATTAAAAATGCCTCCGCGCTCAATAGCCCATAAGTCACTGATGCTTTCCACCACACAAATGCTTTGTTGATTTCTTTTATGATCAGAACATATAGAACATGGAGATTGCTCATCTATATTGCCACATATTTGACAATTTTTAATAACCAAGGCGGCCTTACTTAATTCTTCAGCTAATGGAATCATTAATTGTTCGCGATACTTCAGAAGATGTAATATTGCCCTTCTTGAAGATCTGGGCCCCACACCGGGAACTTTTGAGAAAAGATAGATTAGTTTATCTATTTGGGAAGACATATTTTATACCACATAAGGTATATAAGTAAAAAATGCCCCATCGAAATAATGAGGCATTTTAAGAATTTAGTTTTTACTGTAAAACTCAACCACTAATTGTGGTTCCATTTTTGCTGCATAAGGAACATCAGCAAGTTTTGGAGTGCGAATAAATTCTGCTTCAAATGTTGAAGGATCAAATTTAATATACTCTGGCACGCCTCTTTCCATTGCTTGAACAGCAGATAGAACTGGCACAATAGTTTTTGCTTTATCAGTTAATTTAATTAAATCACCTTCACATACTAAATAAGAAGGACAATTCACCACTTCCCATCTATCACGGTTTTTTCTTTTCACCATAACATGTTTATGGCTAACTATCTGACGAGCAGCGAAAACAGATTTTGCTACATTTAAACGATAAATAACAGCATCTAATCTTCTTTCTAAAAGACCAACAAAATTTTCTGCAGTATCTCCAACCATTCTTAATGCTTTATCAAAAATATTACGGAATTGACGTTCACCAATTCTTCCATAATAACCCTTTAATAATTGCTTTGCATTTAATTGGCGACCATGTACTGAAACTGTACGATGCCCTGCTGCACCATGTTGCCCTGGGCGAAAATTACGATTACGTGAGAAAGGATCTTTTCCATCTCCCCACACACTAACACCTAGGCGTCGGCTGATTTTATATTTAGATTTTAATATCTTAGTCACGTTTTCCTCTTTACACTGTTAAAAATCAATCTTTATAACCTAACAAAAAATTTCTATTTGTCAAATAGTATTGGTATGGTTTATACATTAAGTTTAAACATCAATGATAATTATATCTATGCTAAATGATTTTCAGCTTCATGAACAGCTTAAAAACGATACTTATTTAATTAAAGATCTAACTTTAAGCAAATTATTACTTATGAACAACAGCCTCTTTCCTTGGGTTATATTAGTTCCTAAAAGAAGCAATGTTACAGAAATAATTGATCTTAATGAAGAAGATAGAATAACTTTGACTAACGAAATAGCTTTAGTTAGTAAAATCATTAAAACAGTATTAGAACCAGATAAATTAAATATTGCAGCACTTGGCAATATAGTTGAGCAGTTGCATATTCATATTATTGCACGCTACAAAGATGATTCATTATGGCCAAAACCAGTTTTTGGTTGCAATAAACAAGAATATACTTTAGAGCAGAAGCAAAAGATAATTACTAAACTTCAGGAAAATTTTAATGGATAACGACATCACCCCCACTGATAACACAATATACAACAGGCATGCGGCAAGGTTTATTGCCATATTATCATTATATTCTTGCAATCTTAATAATGATCAACCAAAGAATTTGGTAAAAATTTCTCAAAAAATGACCGCATCTTATTTAACTAAAGATGTTTTTGATCTTGAGCTTAACCCTGCACAATTAGAAGAAATAAAACTTTTCACTCCGGATGAAATTTTTTTAGAAAGCCTTCTAAACTTAACTTATAGACAAGAATCTGAAGCTGAAAAACTAATCAGAAATAGTTTAAATACAAAATGGAATTATGAGCGTCTTGATCAGGTGATTCAAACCATATTAAAGCTTGCTGGAATTGAATTATTATTTCATAACGAAACCCCAACAAATATTATTATTGATGAATATGTGGGGCTTACTAAAACCTTCTATGAAAATAATGAAGCAGGCTTTGTGAATAAAGTTCTTCAAATAATGTCTGAGAAAGCAAGAAAAGATTTAAAAGAAACAATAGCTTAATTAGCTATGCCTCATCCTTGAATTTATTTATACTTGATTCAAGGATGAAGGTTAATCCTATTAATTGATCTTTGTCTTTGCGGTTTTTAATGCCTCTTGAACCTGATTAATTAAATCATCATCGGTGTCTTTATTAAACGCAAAGCTCATATCTTTTGTCTCTAGTGTATAAGCAACAGAATAATCAGCATTCTCCATACCCAACTCTTGCATTAAAGAAGAACCAACATTTTTATCACAAACAACTAAATCCACTTCTCCATTTTTTAACTTAATCATATTTTGCAAGTCAGATGCTCCTATTTTCACTGAAATGCCAGCATCTTGCAGCTGCATCACCCCTATATATTTATCTATCCCTAAAATACTATATTTACTTAAGTCTTGAATTGAATCAAATTTTGGCGCAAGATTTTTTCCCTTATGAGTTTTATCAGTGGATATTACGCTAGATCCAGGGATTTTAGCAAAAACCACAGGCCTACCAATAAAAATGGGCCCAACCCACTTAAATTTATCCTCTCTATCAGCAGTTTTGGCCAATGGAAAGAACACTGCATTTTCTTTATTATTGCTCCAAACAAACATCTTAGAAAAAGTTCTAATTTCAATGTCATTAGTGGTTTTATCTGAACCAGTTTTTTTTAAGATTTCTCCAACTAATTCAACTATACTGCCCACATTATTGCCCTTACTATCAATATAAGAATATGGCCTCATATCTTGAGCAATCCACCTAATATCATCAATACTTGCAGCAAAGCTAAAACTAGCACTAGTTAAAATTAATCCAGCTATTATTTTTCTCATTTATTTTCTCCTTATTATTAATTTTTTATCATTTTTAGCGCTTAATGCCCCCCCCCTTCCCATAGCAACAGAGCTGCCTCCAGGAACACCAGGAGTAGCTCCATTCCCTACCGCAGAAGGATTCGACAGCCTCTCTCTAAGTGCCCTCGCAGCCTCTAGCTCACTCTCATTAAAATTAGGTCCTGTTTTAAATTCCTCCCTCCTTCCCCTACCATCTCTTTGCTCTCCCTGTCTCTGCCCCGGAACCTGTTGTTGTTCGGAAGCATAAGAAGAAGGAACATTAGCGCTCCCTTGGCGCGGCAAGGCATTAGCAGCGGCAGCAGGAGCAGACAGAATGGAAGCTGGCGTAGCCTGAGTTTTAGCTTGTTGTTGCTGAGCCACAAGGGGCTGACCTAAATTCTCCACAACTGAAGCTTTTGTCATCCCTTGATCTTTCTCTTCATTTAATTTTAAAGCTTGCTCACGCTGCTCTTTGCCTAATAAATTTAATTTACTTGGATCTTTGATCTCAGCCCCTATCATTTCACCAGCGCCATTAAATATTAACTCACCAAATTGTCCTTCAATTTTATGTAGCTTTGTGGGTGAATTAGGCTCCACTATATTCAATTTATAACTAAAGCTTCCATCTTCATTTCGTCTCTCCGATAAATGAGTTGCGGCTGGGTCTGACATTGCCCGTTGATTATTGCTATTAAACTTCTTTTCTTCACCTGTGCAGGGGGTGAACTTAACAGAATCAATGGCTCCTTTTAAGAAATCTTCCTTGCTATATGACGCGCCCTTTTGTTCATTAGATTGATTAAGAGAAGAAGCTGCTTGTTGAGATATATTTTGGGCTGAAGCTGATTTAGCATTTTCTGCTGCTGTTTCTTTTGCTAGCGCTTCTATTTCACGAATCTTTTTCTTTTCTACTTCCTCAAGTATCTTCTCTAGTTCAGCAAGGTCTATACCATTTGCTGCCCCAACTTTTTCAGCAAATGCTTCAAAAATTTCTCTATTCCCTGCTTTGGCTGCGCTATGCAGAGGAGTGTCTCCATTTTTATCCTGCGCTGTTAGTAGAGCTACTAATTGTTCATTAGTAACATCTTTTACTAAGTCTAGCACATTTGAAACAACTTGATCGTTGCCTTTTTCTGCAGCCAAATGCAATAAATTCTTTCCTTCCTTGTTTGGCATGGCAACAATAGCTAAACGATCTTCTTTATTATCTAGGGAGAAAAGCATAATCTCTGCATGCTCTAACTTGCCTTGAGCTAAAGCTTGATGATATAAACCATTATTTTTACCTAAATCGCCATCTAATAGCAGCTTTCTATCTTCTGGCTTTACTTGCTCCATTACTTGATGAAATGCACTCTCATCGCTCTTCTCTAGCGCAGTTTCTATGGGGTATTTTCCATCTTTATTTTTCTCCTCCATAAGCTGAGGATTATCTTTAACTAACTCTCCCACCATCTCCATTTGATTGCTTGCAATTGCAATATGAAGCAGATTATTTCCATCTTTATCTTTAGCATTTATTAAATCTGGTTTTGCAGCAAGCCTTTCAGTTAACTCTTGAGTTTTTCCTTCTCTAACTGCTTTTATAACTTGAAATTCTTTAAATAAATGATTAGCTGTTTTACCATTTCCATCTGAAATATTTTCATATCTTTTTCTATTTTCTATAGAGGTTTGATCAGTACCATTGCCTTTAGTATTAACCAACGCATTACCTATTTCAGTATGCCCCTCTTTCATTGAATAATGATATGGAGTTCTGCCCTTTTTGTCTATCTGCTCAGCAAGTTCAGGATTTGATTTTATAATGGCTAAAGCGATATCTCTATGACCGAATTCAGCTGCTATATGAAGAATGGACTTAGAGTCTTTGTCTCTATAACCATTAACAAGATCTTTGTTATCTTCTTTATTAAGAAAAGCTTGTACTTTTTCTAAATTGCCTTCTTTAACATCTCTGAATAAATCTGCTTTTTTATATAGATCTTCAGCTTTATGATTATCGTTATCCTGGATACTCTGAGTAGCTACCTTTTTTAACTCATCCATCACACCTTGGTGAAGGTTTTCTGATGCATAATGAAGCGCTGTTTTGCCTTTATTATCTTGACTATCTGCAAACTCCCTTCTGGCATTTTCAGGTTTAGCATTAATTACAGCCTGCAATATATCTGCATGCCCTTTCTCAGCTGCTATATGAAGAAGTGTTCTACTTTGACCGTCTTTCTCTTTTACAAGACCAGGATTTTGTTCTAATAATTTTTTAACAAGATCTTTATCTCCATTTTCCACCGCAGCAAAAATGGCTTGCTTTTCTTTAGCGCTAATAGCCTTAGCACATTTTTCTGCTTCTTCACTACCTCCTACTACTACTGCACGGGCAGATTGCCTATTCCCATTAACTGCAGTTATATCAGCCCCCCTATCAAGCAACGAGGTAACAATTTCATTTTTGCCTGCCATCGCCGCATGGTGTAATAGAGTGTCCCCATTTATATCTTGCGCATTAAGTAAGTTTTCATTATTTTCCAGCAAAACTTTTAAATCTGCAAAATTGCCAGCTTTGGCCACTTCAATAGCTAGTTTATGTTCTTGTGCATGGAGAAGGTCAGCCATCTCTCCTTTAGCAGCTTGCCTTGGGGTTTTTCCATCTTTATTTAAAGCCACTAAAGAAGCCAAATCTTCTACCTTAATAAACCCTTCCACCATTTTTTTATTGCCTTTTGCCGCAGCTATATGTAATAAATTATTACCATTTCTATCTTGATGCGCCACAGCATTTCCAGGATTATTATAACCCAGAGCACCTACAAGCGCTACATCTCCTTTTTCAGCAGCATAATGAAGCGGACTTTTACCAGATTTTGTATCTAGTTGAGTAGCAAGTTTTGGCGCGGCTGTAACTATATTTGTAAGGATTGGGCTTGCACTATCTAAATAATGTAAAATATTTTTACCCTCAGCATCAACAGTATCTTTTAAAACTTTTTGGACTGCTGGATTTGTTGTAAGCCCAGGTGCCATCTCAAGTAATTTAATCATTGCCTTAAAATCTGACTTTACTTTACCTTTCTCATTATTTTTGGCATAAGCATTAATTAATAACTCACCCGCTGATGGACCACTGCTAGAAGGCTGAGTAATAAAATCAGCTAAAGCTTCTTCTTGATTCTGTCCCGCTGGTGCTTTATATCCATTAATTAAAGTATTTGCTAATTTTATTTTTCCTCCCTCTGCTGCCCAATGAAGTGGAGTTTTATTAGCACTATCTTTCGACGCAGCCGCTCCTGGATTTAAGTTAAATAACTCTTGTGCAAGTTCTAGGTTTCCTCCCTCTGCAGCATAATGCAGCGGGGTTTTGTCATCTTTATCTTTCAAAACCGCAGCATATGGATTTAGTTTAAATAATTCTTTTGCAAGTATAGCATGACCTTTCTCAGCAGCATAATGAAGTGGAGTTCTGTTATTTCCATCTTGTCCTAACATTAAAGGATGGTGTTCGGCCATCTTTTGTGCAATACCTGTCAACCCCTTCTCAGCTGCATAATGCAGAAGATTCTTCTCACCACTCTTAAGCCCCTTTACTGCAGCCTCTGGTGCCAACTCAAATAATTGTTGTGCAAGTTTATCATCGCCTTTTTCAATAGCGTAATGAAGCGGGGTTTTACCATTTTTATCTACAGCATAAAGATTAACGCCCCTCGCAATCAGCTCTTTTGCCACATCTTCCCTTCCTAATTTAATAGCAGCATGAAGCAAACTTTCACCATCTGATCCTTTATATTCATTAAGATTTTTTTTGTTAGCTTTCTTTCCTGAAGGATCTACACGACCCCAAAATTCTTGTATTTTATTATCTTTAAGATATTCAAAAGCTGCATCTACAATAGGTTTATTTGTCTCTGCAGTTGAAGAACCTTTATTATCACCACTTTCCATATATTTCTCTCATTAAATATTTATAAAAAACACTGTGTATAGTGGTTTCTCATTATTAGTTATTTATATGAAAAGTATAATTATAAATGATTAATAATATGTTAAAATGATTAGTAGCAATAGATATATTAAAAATTCAAATAATATAAGCATAAGTCCTAAAAACAGCCATTAAATAAAAAAAATCCCCGGCTAAATAATTAACCAGGGACTTATGTTTTTGATAGTTTTATCAGCTTCTAGTTAAATTTATGCTGAATAAGCAATTCCTTCTTGACCAGCAGCTTCTAGAGCTTCTGGAGCAGAACACACATAATTAAATGCTGCTTCTGCTTGTCCATAAATTGCTTCAAATACTGCCATACTAGCAATGGGAGTTGCAAAAGCTCCTACACAGCCTTTTGGAAGACTAACTCCAAAAGCTGCAGAAACAACTGCATCACCAACTATTTCAACAGCTTCAGAAGCTGTATTATAAGTGAAATATTGCCAAGCACCAGCCGCAGAAGTTTTCACCACTGAACTTGCAGCACTGGTAGCAATAATTTTTCCATACCAAGGCAGAAGAGATATGAACTTCTCATTAAATGCTACTTCTTCAACTTTAATCACTATAGAGTTTTGCTCTGATTCTGCTTGAACTGTGATTTCATTATCTGAAGCTTCATCTTCTCTATTGCTTAAATCTTCATGATCAAAGTCATCTGCATAAACATCTTGATCATGGTTTATCTCTTGACCCTCTGCACCAGGCAAGGCTTGTGCAACTACAATTGTAGCAATGATAACTTTTGATAAATAAAACATATACGCTGAATTTGCATCTTTATACTTCAATATTTTTTTAGTTATTTCTTCATCTAAACTAAATGGATTATTTATATCGACACTTTTAAAAGCGCTATCGCTAAAACTAGAAGTTTTTTTTGATCCACTTTTGAGTGCATCAAATATTTCTGTAAACTGAGCAGTGTCTTCTTGGTCCCTATGAATAGATAGCGCTCCACCATGAAATATATCTTCTAGCAACTCATAGACTTGATTAGGCTTACAACCTTTCACAAAGAGGCCTTCTACATCTGATAAACCACTTTTTAAAATTCTAAAGTGATTAGCGTTATATCCATGCTCTTTAGAAAACTTAGTAGATATAAATTTGTCTATATCTCCTGATATATTTTCTGGAGTAACATCTGGGCCCTCAGCTTCATTAATATTATTTAGCATCTTTTGTGTTTTAGTTACTGTCTCATGCTTACTAGGAGTTTTAGGAGGGTTTGCAGGAGTGCGAAGAAAATTTTCTGCTTCACTTGCTTTCTTTTTTGCAGCAGGGGTTCTAAGAATAACTTTTGTTGCAGCAGGTGGATTAAATCCTTTACCAGGAGTTCTCCCTGCAGCACTTAATGATGAAGCTTGAGGAGCAACATCAGAAGAATCTTGCTCAGAAGCTTTCTCTCCTGAGATCATCGGAGAGGCTACGTCAGATTGCAACCTTAATACTCCCAAATCTTCTGCTTCTGAACCTGCCGATTTAAATCTTACTGTTCTCGTTGAATATTGAACGTTATTCATGCGATTTTCTGCGCCTTCTATCTGTGGTTCTTGATCAGAATCTCCATCTCCTTTTTGATACACATCAGTCACTCCAAACTCCAAGCTAACTTCACTAACTTCACTAACATCATCCTTACTTGATTCCTGATGACGAGGTAAAAAATCTTCACGATCACTTAAGAAAACTGGCTTAGGTTCCAGTAACTTACTTATAAGCTCTTGGTTAGTTTCTTGAGACAAACCTATAACTTGCTCTAGGTCAGTTAATCTTAACCCAATATTTTGTAACTCTTTTAAATGAACCTTTAAAGATTGTACTTCAGTTTTTAAAACTTGATTTTCAGTTTTTAAATTTCTGTTTCCAAAATAACTTCCTACAAAATAGCCTCCTGCAAGACCTGCTGCAATAGTTAGGGTAGTGGGAATAGCCTTGTAAAGAGTCCAATTTTCCCAATTTGGGTTATAATAATAATTATCAGTTTCTTCTTTCATATCTATTTTATTTTCCAAGCTCATTGTTTTTAGCCTCTTAACTTTGCTATTTATAAATTATTGCAACCAAATTTATTATTTTTTATTCACTATTCTAGAAATCAAGCTTGATTATTGAGAAGATCACTCAAATATAAATTTACTTCCCCTACTAAATTTGGATTATGAAAAAATTCGCTCACATGTGGAGCTATTTGCCCTATATATCCTTGCTTAGTATTTGATAATTGTTGAAAAAAGTCTAAAGCTTGTGCTGGATCGCTAATTAAATAGTCACTGATATTATTAAGCTCTCCAATGTTAATAGAGCCTTTATGATGCTTAAAACCGAGAGCAATTTGAATTTTTAATTCATTAGAAGCTGTAAAATATAATTTCATTGCCTCTGGAGCAGCAGCAACTTCAATTACATTAGGATTAAAATATGCATAAACTCCATAGCCGGCAAGCCCAAGAGTAGCAATTGCCAATACGCTCACCCCAGCAATAACAGCATATTTAACTTCCATAGAGGAAGATTGCCACTCATTTTCTATAGGGCAAAATATATTATCACTGGCCCAACCCCACTCACCTTTACAGGCATGAGGGGCATTCTTTATTGCCTCTAATGTTTGTTCATAGTATTGTGTATTTAATTCAAGATCTCCTTTGCATTTAAAGAGTTCTCTAGATATAGATGATTTGCTACTATTACAAGTAACTACTTCTTCTCTACATTTCATACTTCCATGACGTTGCGTCTCTATTCTCAGTTCTAATCTTTCTAATTCTTTGTTTAATTGCTCTTCAGTCATTTTTTAATTCTTCTCTTATTTTAAGATTAATTATTTATTGATAAAAAAGATTCACACCCAAGGAGATCATTATTTCCTTGACACTGCTCAGTAATAAAGGTCTTAGCTTTAGAACAACCTTCTTCTTGGAAATTTTCTCTACAATGATTAACTAGATCTTTAAATGTTAAATAATCTTCTTCAGAACAAACCATATTCCATTTACTTTCCTTCCAAGGATAGTAACAATCATGCCCTAGATCTGTTATTTTTTTAATTTGTCCTTCTGTATATTTTAGAACTACTTCAGGTTTTTCTTCGGATTGTTTAGTATCAGCTTCTAATGCAGGTACCTTAGTAGAAATTTCAACCACTGATTCTGTAGCGGAAGTTTCTTGAGTCTTAGTATCAGCTTTCACTGCAGCTCCTTTATCAAGGTTAGCTTGGGTATCAGCAGCTTCTAACTCTTTAGCAGCTTTCACTGCAGCAGCTTTATCAAGGTTAGCTTTGGTAGCAGCAGCTTCTAATGCAGCAGCTTTATCACTATCAGCTTGATCTTTAGCAGCCTGAACAGCTTTATCAGAATCTTCTTGCGATACTTTACCTTTTAAGGCATCTGCAACAGCTTGTTTTTGATCAGCAGTAGCTTGATCTTTAACAGCCTGAACAGCTTTATCAGAATCTTCTTGAGATACTTTACCTTTTAAGGCAGCTTCAACAGCTTGTTTTTGATCAGCAGTAGCTTGATCTTTAGCAGCTTTCACTGCAGCTTCTTTATCAAGGTTAGCTTTGGTAGCAGCAGCTTCTAACTCTTTAGCAGCTTTCACTGCAGCATCTTTATCAAGGTTAGCTTTGGTAGCAGCAGCTTCTAATTCTTTAGCAGCTTTCACTGCAGCGTCTTTAGCTTTATCAGAATCTTCTTGCGATATCTTACCTTTTAAGGCAGCTGCAACAGCTTGTTTTTGATCAGCAGTAGCT
>JBASGW010000010.1:0-11192 GCA_049653745.1 Rickettsiales bacterium | reverse complement strand
TTTTTTCTTTTAGTCTGTTCTTTTTTTACGGTAGAGCAGCAGTCAGCTTATATTGTGGAACGTTTTGGTAAGTTCATTCGTATTGCTCAGCCGGGATTAAATTTTAAAATACCTCTAATTGATAATATACGTGGTAAGTTAAGTTTAAGAGTGATGCAGCTGGATATAGTTATTGAAACTAAGACTTTAGACAATGTGTTTATACATATTATGACCTCTGTTCAGTTTAAGGTTATGCCTACAAAGCTTTATGAGGCATATTACACCTTTGATGATCCAAAAGGCCAGATTCAATCCTTTATTTTTGATGTTGTTAGAGCTCGTGTTCCAACAATAAAGCTTGATGATGTATTTTCTAAAAAAGACGAAATTGCTGTTGCCGTTAAAGAAGAATTGCATGAAGTGATGAGTGAATTTGGTTATGACATTATTAAAGCTTTAGTAACGGATATTAATCCCGATCAGAAAGTTAAAACAGCAATGAATGAAATAAATGAAGCTCAACGTTTAAGAATGGCTGCTGCTGAAAGAGGTGAGGCTGAAAAAATTATAAAAATAAAAGCCGCTGAAGCTGATGCTCAAAGTCATATATTACAAGGTCAGGGAATTGCTGGGCAAAGAAAAGCAATTATTGAAGGTCTTAGAGATTCTATTTCTGATTTCCAAAAAGATGTTCAAGATATTGATGCTAGAGATGTAATGACTCTAATTCTTATAGCTCAATATTTTGATACTCTAAAAGAAATGGCTAAAACTGGGAATATGAATAGTATTATGATTCCTCATTCTCCGTCTAGTTTAACAGATTTGCATCAGCAAATTAGGGACGCAATTGTTTCAGGTGGAACATTAGTGAATACTCATAATAAAACATCAAAATCTTCAGCCGCAGAGTAAGGCTTAGCATAGATGTTTTGATAACCAGCAGAGCAGAGGAAGCAATAACAAAGTAAATCCTATATTCATCTTTAAATAGGAAAATCCTCTGCTAAATTCTTGCATATTGACAATCTCTCCTGAAGCTAAGCTTAAGATAATTAAAGCTGAAATTAGCAAGGGGAAAATTAATAAAATAGTAATAACGCTATTTTTAGCTAAATTTATAGTTAGCATTGATCCAAAAACACTAATGCTAGAAAGTAATGGAATAGATAGTAAAATTGCTAGCCAAATTTTCCAGATAACTTCAAATGATATCATATAAAACAGAGCTACAACCGGCATAATAATAGTAATTATTAGAATAAATTCTATGCTAGCTGCAATTACTTTGCTTAGATAAATTATATGGTGAGGAATACCGAAAGTTAGAAATTGATTTAAAGTTCCATCACGAGAATCTTCATCAAATATATGGTTAGTAATGAGCACTATTCCAAGTAAAATGCTGGTCATGATGCTTGATATAAAAAACTTTCCTAAAATTTCAGGAGAAGGACTTATAGTGAAGGGTAAAATAGTCATATTTACTAAAAGAAACATACCATTATTAATCCAGCTTTTATTGCCTATTAGGTTTTTCTTCAGTTCAAATAAAGTTAAATTTAATAAATTATGCATATTTAAAATCATGAATGTTTATGGTCGGAATTTTTTTATAATATTCAGCTCTAGGAGAGGCTATAAAAACCATTCCACCATTAGAGATTTTAACTTGCAGTAGTTTTAATAAAATTTCTAGTCCAAACTCATCTAAATTGGTTTCGGGTTCATCTAATAACCAGAGTTTACTATTACTAATAACCATTCTTGCAAGTGCAACTCTCCTTTGCCACCCAGCTGATAGATGTTTACATTTAGTATCGACATAATCATTTAATCTAAATTGGGCTATTGCTGGAGCAAGTAATAAATGGGTGTTTTTTAAATCTGCCCATAAAAGCAAATTATCAATAACAGATAGTTCACCTTTAATAGCATTCTCATGACCTAAATAACTTATTATTTTATGATAAAAGAATTCATTATCTATGGGTTTATTATTCCATAAGATATCTCCATCTAGATCTTGGTGAAGACCTGCCATAGCTTTCAGTAAGCTAGTTTTGCCACTGCCATTATCTCCCTTTAAAAGATAGATGGAGCCAGGAAGAAGAGTAAAGCTTACGCCGGAGAATAAATTTTTATTACCTAACTGGAGAGCAAGATTAACATATGAGAGCATATTATAATTCTTCTTTAATTTTTTCTATTATCTGATCAACCATTTTTCTAATTAATTTTGCAATTTTTGCTTCTTTAGAGAGATTTTCTTGAGCCCATTGATTAATCCATGGCTCTGCTAGAATCCATAAATTTTTATCATTGCATAATACTTTACCAATGCCTTCTACCATTATCATAGTTTTTTGTAATAATAGCAATTGTGGTTGAGTTTCCATTTGGAAATCTTCAGTTATTTTAAATAAATGGCTTAGTAGTTTAGCAATAGATATTTGTTCTGGGGATAAATTCATTATAGGTTCTCCAACAGCTCTGCATGCTTGAGCAAATACCTGAGGATCAATTTTTTTGCTAACATAGCCAGCTTTAAGGTGGATTTTTGATATTGAATCATAGTCTTTTTTTAAGAATCCATGAAGAATTTGAGCTATGTAAGCCCTGTTGTTATAATCTAATCTTCCCATAATGCCAAAGTCTAAGAGAATAATTTGTCCAGATTTATTAACCATTATATTCCCTTGGTGGAGATCAGCATGAAAAAATCCATCAACAAAGGCTTGAGAAAAGAACATAACTACAAAATTAGTAGCTAAAATTGAAAGATCAATATTAGCTTCAATTAATTTATCTTTCTCATAAATTGATACGGCATCTATCCATTCCATAGTAAATATTTTATGGCTAGTACGAAGCCAGTCAACTTTAGGAATATAAACAAAATCTAGCTTATTTTTTTGAGCTAATTCATCAGCCGCAGCTGCTTCAAAGCTTAAATCTAATTCAAAATTAAAACTTCTTTCTATGGTTTTTACTACTTCTTTTAATTTTAATCTCTTATATTTACTAAATAAACCTTCTACAATTTTGGCAACAAAATAAAAAAAGGCTATTTCTTTTTTTAAGACTTTATCAATATTGGGTCGGCGCACTTTAACGGCAACTTCTTTGCCATCAAGAGTTGTAGCTTTATGTACTTGAGCAATAGAAGCTGCAGCAATAGGAATTTCATAAAATTCACTATAAAGCTCTTCAATTTCTTTACCAAATTCACTTTTTACAATTTTACGAACTTCCCTAAAGGGGAAAGAGGGTAATTTATCTCTTAAATAGCATAAATTATTAGCGAATTCTTGGCCTATAAGATCAGGACGGGTTGATAAGAATTGACCTAGTTTTATGAAAGCAGGGCCTAATAGTTCAAATGCCTTGGCTAAATTTGAACGATGAATTAAGCAGACGCTTCCTATATAAATTAATCGCCAGAAATGGCGTATATTCCTAAACATATTTATTATATTCTATACCCTGTATACATACAAACTACGCCACCAGTTAAGTTTTTATAATCAATTATTTTAAACCCAGACTTATCCATGATTTTACAAAATTCTTCTTGTCGAGGGAAGGTTCTAATGCTTTCAACTAAATATTGGTAAGATTCTTTATCACCCACAATTAGGTTGCCAAGTTGAGGAATAATATTCATGGAATAAAAATCATAAATTTTAGCTAAGTTTTTATTAGCTACTTGAGCAAATTCTAGAACTATAATTTTCCCACCTGGTTTTAGAACCCTATAGGATTCTTGTAAAGCTTTACTTATATTAGTTACATTACGTATGCCAAAAGCAATGGTGTAATAATCAAAACTAGAATCGTCAAATGGAAGCTCTTCTGCATTACAACAAGCAAACTTGAGTCCTTGATAGATATTGCTATCAAGAAGTTTGTCTCTGCCCACTTGGAGCATATCTTGATTAATATCACAAAGAGTTATATCAGGATTAGTACATTTATTATAATAAAGTTTTGCAATATCTCCGGTTCCAGATGCCATATCCAGCAAGGATTTATTGGGTTGTAATTGATCTATTAGTCTAGATTTCCATAGACGATGTATTCCTAAACTCATAACATCATTCATGATATCATATTTATGAGCTACAGATGAAAATACTTGGCTTACTAAAGTTTGTTTATCAGTATCACTAACTTCCTTAAACCCAAATTTAACTTTATTATTCATGAGAGGCGCCCTTAAAGAATTTTCAAAAGTAGGATTAGTATAACTTAAACTTGGTAACAGGTAAATAAAGTTTGTATATGTAATTTTATTTCTATAGCATTAGAGAATTAGTTTTATGTTAATTAAGGAGAAGGTTATGAGTAAAGCAAAATTATTTGAAAAATGGAATGAGGTAATTAGACAAGCTAAAGGAAATGAGTTAAATTTTAATTATTCTAATGCTATTTGTAGTGAATTTAAAGATGAAACAGTAACTTTAGATGGTTCATTAGGAGAAAAAAAATACTTAGTAGGTCAAAATATATTCAATATTACTAATGAAAATGGTGAAACACTTATTCATTTAGCAGTAAGAAATAAAAATCTTCCATTAGCTCTATATCTCATCACTCAAGGAGTGGATGAAAAAGTTTTAAACAAGGATGGAAAAAAATGGTTTAAAATATCAGAAAGAGATATATCAAAAAATTCAGTAACAGATAGGCGGTTAACAAAGCTATTAACAACAACAAGGACAAAAGAGCAATTTGTTGAAGATTTAGAGAAGGCAAGAAGCGCGGTTCCCATGATTAAAAAAGTTGGTGACTGTGATACAGATATTGAATTTTTAAATGTTTGTACAGCCTGTAGAAAGAAACTTAAAAATGACGAATTAAATACAGTTAGGGATATTTATAAAATAACAGATGTTAATCAAGAAGTAGGCCTTGATAATGAAACTTTATTGCATGCAGCTATTTTATACAAACAAAATCTTTTTGCTAAAGAACTAATAAAAAGAGGAGCAAACATTAATGCTCTTACATCAACGGGAATAACGCCTTTAATGAGTGCGGCTCTGGCAAATAATGTCTCTTTACTTAAAAAGCTAATGGTAGCTGGAGCAGATGTTAATGCTGTTGCTGAAGATGGCAATACCGCTTTAACGGTAGGAGCTATGAACAAAAATGTTGAAATAGTTGAAAATTTGCTTAAACACCCAGATATTAATGTTAAACATTCTAATAATGAAGGTAAAAAAGCTGTTGATTTAGCAGTGGGTAGCAGTGAAAATGATAGAGACATAAAAACTATGTTAGAAGCAGCAGAAACGCAAGCTACTAATAATACTAGAAAACGCGCTGCATCATCTATTTTAGAAACTGATAGTTTGGCATCATCTATATCTTCAGTAACAATGTATACAGATCAGGAGTCAATGGATTCTCCAATCCAACAAAAATCTAAGCAAAAGCTAGATGATGGTATTTTATCTGGTTCTTCTAGTCTTGAAAAAGATGCTGTATTAAAAGCAGCAAAAGTTTTAGCTTCATTTTCATCAGGTAATTTCCAAGAAAACTCATCAACAACTCAGGGATCTCAAGAATCAATGATAGCTCCAACACAGCAAACTCCTTTACAAAAATTAGCTAGAGTTCCTATGCCTTCTGAGTTAGAATCGTCATCTCCAGCACCTCTTCCTAAATTAGGTCGTAGAAAATGAATTAGCGGATTAGAGATTTGTAGATTTCTTGATATAGATACTCAAATATGTTATTTATATGGTCAATTATAATCTCAAAAAGCGGCCCCAATGAAAAAAAGATTTTTTCTTTTATTATTTTTTTCTTTTAATCTTAATGCGGTTGAAAAAACAAGTGACCAACTTAATTTTCTTACCTGGGCAGATTATATTAAGCCAGAGGTAATTAAAGAATTTGAAGATGAAACCGGTATTAAAGTTAATGCTACTTATGTTGATAGTCACTATGCTTTAGAAGCAAAAATTATAGCAATAAATAGTAATTACGATGTTACGGTTCCAGCCTTAGCTCCTTTTTTTATGCGTCAAGTTCAGTTTGGTTTATTTCAGCCTTTGAGACATGAGTTACTTAAGAATTATCACTATATTGATCCAAAAGTTATAAATTTTGAGAAACGTGGTAATGATAGCCAAAATTATGCAGTTCCTTTTATGATAGATACTGTGGGCCTTGGATATGATTATAACAAAATTATTGAACTTATGCCTAATGCTCCTTTAAATAGTTTAAGTCTTATTTTTGATCCAGAAATTGTGAAAAATTTTGCTTCTTGTGGAGTGGAGTTACTTGACTCTTCAGAAGAAATATTTGCTTTAGCTTTAATATATTTAGGACTGGATCCTAATAGTGAATCAGAAGAAGATCTTAAATTGGCTTCCCAGATGCTAGCAAAAATTCGCCCATATATAGCCAATATTAGTGGTTCTGCATATTTTAATAACTTAGGAAGTGGAGATAATTGTTTAGTAATAGGATATTCAGGAGATATTGTTCATGCTCAAAAAATGTCTCAATATTCTAATAAAGATTTGAACATTATGTATATATTGCCAAAAGAGGGGACTATTCTAACTCTAGATCTTTTAGCAATTCCTGTAAATGCACCAAATAAAGAAAATGCCTATAAATTTATAGACTTTATTTTACGTCCCGAAATAAATGCTAAAATTGCTAATTCTATAGGGTTTACTAGCCCTAATTTAGCTAGTTATGCTTTAATTAACCCGGAATTGCAAAATAATCCTAATATTTATCCATTACAACATAATATTAATAATTTCTATACTTTAAAAATTCCAACCACTTCTTTTAATCGTCTTCGCAATCGTGCTTGGATGAAGTTCTTAAGTGATGAGAAATAGTAACAATTTTGCAAATTACTCTAGTGTTAGAGCTAGATTATAAGTATAAAAAATAAAAAATGGCTCTATTTCAAAAAATATTATATTATTTCAAAAAATTATGTGGGTAGTTAAATGAATGAAATCCCTAAATTAGATCCAATCATTAGAATTGAAAATATTTCTAAGCAATTTAAAGCAAATGATTATAAAACTGTTGATAATATTAGTTTAGATATTCAGCGTGGAGAATCTTTTTCATTATTGGGTCCTTCTGGATGCGGAAAAACAACCTTAATGAGAATAATTGCTGGTTTTGAGAAGCCGGATTCAGGAAGAGTGTTTATTGATGGTGTGGATATGACGGACACTCCACCTTATCAAAGGCCGGTTAATATGATGTTTCAATCTTATGCTTTATTTCCTCATATGAATATTTGGCAGAATGTTGCATTTGGTTTGCAACAAGAAAAATTACCGAAGAATGAAATAGAGGCAAGAGTAGATGAAGCTTTATCTATGGTAGGCATGCAAAGTTTTGCTCACCGCCAACCTTCTCAAATCTCTGGAGGGCAACAACAAAGAGTAGCTTTAGCTAGAAGTTTAGTTAAACGTCCAAAGGTTTTACTACTTGATGAACCCCTTGGAGCATTAGATAGGCAAACTAGTGAAAAAACACAAGTTGAGTTAACTAATATTCAAAACATGTTAGGGATTTCTTTTCTTGTTGTAACGCATGATCAAGAAGAAGCAATGTCTATGTCGGATAGAATGGCGGTGATGAAAGATGGAAAATTACAGCAAATAGGAGCCCCAAGAGAGATTTATGAATATCCTAATTCAAGATTTGTTGCAAATTTTGTGGGCTCTATAAATGTTTTTCATGGCTATGTTAATGATAATAGTAAAAAAAATCGTTTAACTATAATGAGTGATGAAATATCATCTCCAATGTTTGTAAATTCTTATGAGCAACTAAATGTTGGTACTGAAGTATGGGTGGCTGTTCGTCCTGAAGAGATGGGAATATATAGTGAACCCGATGATGATTCACATAATCATGGAGAAGGCGAAATTATAGATATTGCATTTTTAGGCAATCAAATAATTTATCACGTAGCCTTATTACCCAGTAGAAAAATTGTCCATGTGAGTGTTCCCACTTCAGCTCGAGCAAAAAATCCGTTACTTGATTATGGTAATAAGGCATATATCTCTTGGGATAAAACAGATGGGGTTATGTTGAAGTCATGAATATTGGTATTTTTGATCGCTATCGTAATTTAATAGTTATCCCCCCATTTTTATGGATAAGCTTATTTATTGTTGCGGCTTTATTTTTACTTCTAATAATTAGTTTTAGTGAGCCTGAATTTGCAGTAACGCCATATAAATCAATAGTACAAATACAAAATGGCACTCTTAAGGTAACTCCAGATTTTAACGGTTATTTAGTTCTACTAAAAGATTCATTTTACCTTAAAGCTCTAATAAATTCATTAGAGCTTGCTTTTATAGCTACCCTTTTTACTTTTATCTTAGGCTATCCTATGGCTTATTCGGTTGCAAGGGCCGAACCTAAGAACAGATTTCTATTATTAATACTTATTATTGCTCCTTTTTGGACGGCCTTATTAATAAGAGTTTATGGCTGGATAATTATTTTAAAAAATAATGGCTTGCTTAACGAATTGCTATTATGGTTGGGGGTGATTAATCAACCTATAGTAATGTTAAATAGTAAATTTGCAGTGATAATAGGAATTACTTATACCTATTTACCCTTTATGATTTTACCAATATATTCTTCATTAATTAAAATAAATCCTAATATCTTGGAGGCCTCAGCTGATCTTGGAGCAAAACCTTTGGCAACTTTTTGGAGAATAACTTTTCCATTGTCTTTGCCGGGAGTTATTGTGGGTGTTATTTTAGTTTTTATTCCTGCAGTTGGAGAGTTTGTTATTCCTGATCTTTTAGGTGGTGCAAAAATTATTACCGTTGGAAAATTATTATGGACCGAGTTCTTTATGAATAGAGATTGGCCAATGGCTGCAGCAATAACTATTTTAATGGTAATAATTATAGTTTTTCCTATTAAAATTTTTCATCATTTTGTGGAGAAGCAATAAAAATGCGCTTTAATTTTTGTAATTTTACTACAATTTTAGGCTTTCTATTTCTTTATCTTCCGATAATTATTTTAATAGTATTTTCTTTTAATAGCTCTAGCTTGATATCAGTTTGGCAGGGTTTTTCTTTAACTTGGTATGAGAAGTTATGGCAAGATGAGGAGATTATCTCAGCTTTTTTTACTAGTTTTAAGATAGCTTCATTTTCTGCAACTGGTGCAGTGATAATAGGAACTTTAGCTGGGCTTAGTCTACAAAGAATTAGTTTTTTTAGAGGAAAGTCTATTTTTTCAATTTTGCTTCCAATACCCTTAGTGGTTCCTGAAGTTGTTGCCGGATTTGCTATATCACTAGTTTTTTTAACTCTTAATAAGTTAATTGGAGTGCCACATCAATTCGGATTTGAAACGGTAGTGATTGCGCATATGGTTATAGGGGTAACTTATGTTGCATTAATGGTGCAAGCCAAATTAGCTGAGTTAGATCCATCCTTTGAAGAAGCGGCGCTAGATTTGGGAGCCACTCCTTTTAAAGTATTTATTTTAATAACTATGCCTCTTATAGCCCCAGCTTTAATTTCTGGCTGGTTACTATGCTTTACCATATCTTTAGACGATTTAATTATTGCTAGTTTCACTTCTGGTTCAGGAATTACCACCCTACCAATGCTAATTTATTCAAGGATTCGTTTTGGAATAAGCCCAGTAATTAATGCGTTGGCTACAATTATTATAGTTATAGTTTTGTTACTAACAATTTTAGCATTGTCTATAAATTTGGCTAAGAAGCAGAGTTCTTTAAAAGATAGATAATTCTTGTCTTATTTAGTTAACCTTTTGTTAAGAAACGAATGTTACAATTTAACATCTATTTTTTTAGAGGAGGTATATATGGCTGATCCTATAACAGGTCTAATTGTGGGTGGAGCTATAACCTGTGGACTTGGGGTTATGGGGATAGTGTATAAAGCAAATTCTCATGAATTTCACGCAAGATTTAATCCTTTTATACAAGATCTAACCCATCGGTGTTGGCAATATTGGCTTCCTATACCTGAAAGAAATTCTGAAGATGCATCAAGTGAGAGCAGCCAAGGAGACATAGAAAATCAAAGACATACTCATGTTATATCTACTCATCATAAAAATAAAAAAACTAGTCAAGAAGATACTCATGAAAATTCTTCAGATGGAAGTGGAGATGAAATAATAGTAGTTGTAAAACATAGTAGGCATACCGCTTCTACTCATCATAGTAAACATGGTAACCCTACAAACAAAGAAAGTAATAAAGCCAAGAAGTTAGAAAAACTAGATCACGTTCTTGATAATGCATCTGAAGATGGAAGCTTTAAGTCTGTTACGCAAGATCCCCCTCATCATGAGAATGAAAATAAAGCTATGGCAGTTGCTACTGGATTAGTATCATCATTTGCTGGAATAGCTGGGCAATCTCTAGTATCTACTCAAAAGAAAAATGTAGAGGAAGAAAAAAATGAAAAAGAAAATTTTGTATTAGGAGAAAATCATAATTTTGGTAAGCCAGTAATGGCACTAAGAAGCTCTTCAGAGAGCTTATTTTATGATGCAGAGTCTTCTCCCACTCGCATTAAACATGTTTTAGCGTGTTTGAATATTGAAAGGCCGATTAGGGAAGTGGAGCATAGAACTCTTGAAAGTGAATCAAGTTTATCTGCTCTAGACTTAGCACCTAAGAAACATTCTAAAAGTAAGATTGAGAAAAAATCCTCTGATGAAGGATATAAGGGGGCGTTGGCTGATATTCTTTTTCCACAAAAGTCATCTTCTTCTGAGCAATCATTTGGTGATAATCTAGAGAGAATTCCTTCTTTTAGAAGAGGAAGTTTGGAATCAGATTCCTCTCCAATCTTAGACCCAGGCATATCAATAGCAAATCAAGTGAGAAATATGTTTGGTATACCCTTGCAACATGATTCCTCTCCAAGATCCGATGATAGTACCACAAGCTCTATAGTATTTGCAGGTCTAGAAAATGGCTATTCATCTACTTAATAAAATACTCAATTTCTTTAAACTTAAATCAATCATTGAGTATTCAATTGAGGATTGAAGCATAATTTCAGAGATAAATTTATCAAATAATTTTATATGCTTCTCATTATGTTTAAACCATTTTTCTAGATTATCATCCGATGATTTTTGGCAATGCTCAACGGCATTAGCAGTTATTTTACGATGAATATCAT
>JBASGW010000009.1:0-18262 GCA_049653745.1 Rickettsiales bacterium | reverse complement strand
AACATGCACACCAAGCCATATAGCTGAAAAACATTGAGCATATCGACTTAGAAAATTATATTTTAAACCTACGTAAGCACCTAGAGCAACTAAAAGAGGGTCGGTGAATATACGATTCCCCCAAAATTCAACTCCTTGAAACCAATAAGTTACAGCCTCATTCATCACCCCATCTTCTAAATAATGCTCAACCACTTCCCATAAATATGCTAGAAAAAAAATAGTCACATAATATAGTAATTTATAATCGCTTCTATTCTGTAACTTAAATTTATTAAAAATTAAAATTAATAAACTGCCTATTGTTATGCCAGAAATAAAATGCTCAATTGACCAAACATCAAATAACGAAACCGTTTTATCACCCCAAATATACATAATCACATTCTCTAATCTTTAAATAATTTATCAATTCCAATATATTCAATAATATAATGATATATATCCTTTAGTACGCTATCAGACGCCATTTGAGCGCCATAAATAAATAAAAACACTATAAAATAAGCCGTAAATAAACCAATTATACTAACTATAATTCCTATAATTACAGCAACTCCATCTTTACCCAGCAAACCAAATGACATAATAAGGATTCCTAGACTTGGCAAAGCGTTGCCACCCCAAATTGGTAATGAGATTGTGATAGAGCATATTAATGAAATAATACCAATAATTTTTTCACCAGAGGATGAATTAAAATAGGATAATCTTGGATGAAGAAATTTTTCTATTTTTATAAAATACTTATTAGACTTCTCTATAGAATAAATTAAATGAGCAGAGCTAATCTTTTTTTGAGATAACCATTTTGGCAAGAATGGCTTTTCCATTCCCATAGCCATTTGCATTGCAAACACTATTAAAGGCAATCCAAGAACTGTGCTTAAACCAGGTATTGGAACCATAACTGGAATAGCAAATAAAATCATCAATATGGCAAACCCACGCTCGCTTAGATGTTCATTAATTTCACCAAAACTAATATCTTTCTTAGCTTTAGCTTTATTCACCAATTCATTAAATAGTTGCGAGGCAGGAACTCCTTTGCTAACCATGCGTATTCCTTAATTATTATTTGATTATTAAATTACAGCTTATAAACTAGCATAACGATAGATCTCAAGCAATGTTTAAACTTTAAATTGCAATCTTTTTATAATTAATCTCAGACTAAATTCAAGTTGATATCTAATATACATATGTATATGTTATAAATAATAATGATTGGCAGGAGAATAAAATTATGAGTAACCGAGCTTTAATATTAATGATTTTATTTAGTTTAACGTTAATTGCAGGATCACTTTATATTATACATACCCTAGATCCTGGAGCTAAACCTAAAGCTAATTCAGAAGTAATTAGCACTCCTATTCCAAATATCATAATTGATGATAATTTTACTTTAACTACTGAAAATGGTACTAATTTTACTCATCAAAACCTAAAAGAAAAATTCACCTTAATCTATTTTGGCTTTAGTAATTGTCCTGATATTTGCCCAACAATCGTTCAAAAACTTAGCGAAGTTGCAAAATCACTAACTCCTAATCTATTAGAAAAAACTCAATTTATTTTTGTATCTATTGATCCTCAAAGAGATGATATATCCACCTTAAAAAAATTTACAGCAGAATTTGATCATAAAGTTCTTGGAGTTACAGGAGAAGCAGAAGAAATCAATAAATTAACCTCTTCAATGAAAGTTTATTACTCCCCTAATAATGATAAAAACCAGGGTGATAAAAATTACTATGTAGACCACTCCTCCTTCATTTACTTAGTTAACCCTGAAGTCAAGTTAATTGGTCAATTCACCTCGAATGCATCTTCGGAAGAAATTTTAGATAGTCTAAAAGAAAAAATGAAAGAATAAATGTTTGATATTGGCTGGACTGAAATTATTGTAGTAGTAATTGTTTCTTGCTTAACACTTGATATAAAAGACTTAATCAAAATTATTAAAGCATCAAAACAAATCACTAATCAAATTAATGCTTTTGTTAAAGACATAAAATTATTTTTTCATTCTTTAGAAAAAGAAGCAGAAACTACAACTAAAAAAATTATAGACTTAGAAGGCAATGAACAAATATCTTACGATATTGAAGAAATAATGCCTGATATAAAAAAATCTAAAAATCCAGAAAAAGAATGATGACAATTGATCCCAATTTACATTCATTAGCCTCTCACTTCAAAGAATTGAAAATTAGACTTATCTACACTTTGATTTTCTTTTTTATTAGCTTTTTTCTATCTTATTTTTACGTTGAAAAAATATATCAATTTCTTTTAACTCCATTAAATGAGCAATGGTTAAATCAAGACAAACACATGATTTACACTAATTTAGCTGAGATATTTTTTAGCTATTTAAAATTAGCTTACTATGCAGCTCTTAGCTTAACTATTCCTTTTTTCTTTAGTCAAATATATATTTTTATTGCTCCTGGTCTTTATAAAAATGAGCGGAGAACTTTGATACCTTTTTTAATAGCTACACCAATTTTATTCTTTTTGGGAATGCTCTTTGTTTATTATTTTATTTTTCCATTAGCTTGGAAGTTTTTCTTAAGTTTTGAACAAAGCGTTGCTCCCACCAGTTTACCAATGAAGTTAGAAGCCAAAGTGAGTGAATATCTAAGTTTAGCAGTGAATATGATTATTGCTTTTGGCTTAGCTTTTCAAATGCCAATTATACTAGCATTGTTAGCAAAAATAGATATAATTACTGCACAAGGATTAAAAAACAAGAGGCGTTTTGCAATTGTGCTGATATTTATATTAGCTGCTATTCTAACTCCTCCTGATGCTATAAGCCAAATTGGGCTTGCCATACCAATGATTATACTTTATGAATTATCAATCTTAATATGCGCAAAAATTAATAAGGATCGGAAAGATGCATGATATAAAATGGATTCGAGAAAACACAGATAAATTTGATCTAGCCCTTAAAAACAGAGGTGTTGAACCTATTTCTGAACAAATTATCATTTTAGATGAATCCAAGCGTCAATTAACCACCTTGATACAAAAATTACAACATGCTCGTAAAGAGAAAGCGGCTTTAATAGCAAAATATGGAAACATCAGCAATCCTGAGCTAGTCACCCTAAAACGTGACGCTGGCCATATCAAAGATAAATTATCTGAACTTGAAGAAAAATTTAATAATGAAGTAGAGTTAGAAAAACTTTTATCTTCAATGCCAAATATGGCAAGTGAAGATGTTCCTACTGGAGCTGACGAAACTTCAAACATAGAAGTTCGTAAATGGGGAGCAATACCATCATTTAATTTTACACCTAAACCTCATGATGAGTTAGGCGAAAACATGGGTTTATTAGACTTCACTCAAACTGCTAAAATTTCTGGTAGCAGATTTGTAACTTTAAGTGCAGGACTAGCCAAATTAGAAAGAGCTCTAGCTAATTTTATGCTTGATCTCCATACATCAAAACATAATTACACTGAAATAAGCCCACCTTTATTAGTAAAAGATAGTGCTATGTATGGCACTGGGCAACTACCAAACTTAGCTGCCGATTCTTTTGCAACAACCAATGGATACAGGCTTATTCCAACTTCTGAAGTGTCACTAACTAATTTAGTTGCAGACAAAATAATTGATAACGACAAATTGCCATTGCGCTTTGTTGCTTACACTCCATGTTTTCGCTCTGAAGCTGGATCTGCTGGAAGAGATACCAAAGGCATGATTCGATTGCATCAATTTTCTAAAGTAGAATTAGTTAGCATAACCACTCCAGAAGATTCTAAAGCAGAGCATGAAAGAATTACTAATGCAGCTGAAGAAATTCTAAAAGCCCTTGAACTTCCTTATAAAGTTATGCTTTTATGCACCGGTGATATGGGATTTTCAGCTCAAAAAACATATGATTTAGAAGTATGGATTCCTAGTCAAAATAAATATAGAGAAATTTCTAGCTGCTCTAATTGTGGAGATTTCCAAGCTAGACGATTAAAAGCTAGATATATTTCTAATACATCAACCAGAGAAAAAAGCTTTGTTCATACCCTAAATGGATCAGCTTTAGCTGTTGGCAGAACTATTGTTGCTATTCTTGAGAATTATCAACAAGCTGATGGAAGCGTTCGTATACCAAAAGTTTTACTCCCTTACATGGGAGGGGTGGAATTCTTGAAATAGAGGTTTAATTATGAAGCAATTATTTTTAGGGTTACTTATAAGTATTTTTTCATCTTTATGTTTTGCTCAGGAGAAATTGCCTCCGCAATTATATCTACTGGTTGATATTGATAATGTTATTATTGATAACATAGCATTTTTTAATGAAAAAGATTTTGCTGAATATAAAGAAGTTCTACAGCAACGAGGATATATTGTTCAAACTATAAATATATCAACTAGTCGCAATAAGAACAGAACTCTAGAAACTTATTTAAAAAAAACTAATCAAGATCCAGAACCAATTAACACTTATAATCAACGCATTGATACTGAATCTTTTGTTCTAAGACCTAGTATCAAATATTTTTTTGAATCACTTGCAAACTCTGGAATTAAAACTCATGTTTTAATTTGCTCACAAAAAAATAATCTACGCACTAAAGCTTTTGTTGAACAACTGAATTTAGAAATTAATAATATTCCTTTTAAAAATTTTGCAACTTTCCTACCTAAAGAAAAATATGCCGTAGACATCAAATCTCTTAATGGAACAACTAAAAGAGCTAAAAGCTCTCATGAATTAAGGGAGCGTTACTCAGGAGAAAATGGACCAATCACTGCTAATGATTATGTCATTTCAATAGATTTATTTCCTGAATCAGCTTTCATCATATCCAATAAAAATCATGACTTAAATATAAGGATCTCTCCTTTTAATGTTAGAAAAAGTTATGATGCCAATGAAGATATGAAACAAATAAACATGATTCTAGAACAAATAATAAATTTTGTTAGCCAAAAAAATGAACAGTAAGAATGGACCCACAACATTATCACAAAGTGAACTTAGTAAATTTGAACTCATGGCTGAAGATTGGTGGAATCCTTCAGGAAAGTTTAAACCTTTGCATGATATAACCCCCCTGCGCCTAGAATATATAATTAATTTATCTAAACTTCATTTTAAAGTTGATTCACTAAATTCAATAAAAACTCTTGATGTTGGTTGCGGCGGTGGATTAGTAACCGAAGGATTGTCTCGTCTTGGCACTAAAATAACAGGCATAGATGCCAGTGCAATAAATATCAACATTGCTAAGAACCATGCTAAACTAGCAAATCTTAATATTAACTATCAACAAATTCTTGCAGAAGACCTACTAAAAACAAAAGAAAAATTTCAATTGATTATAGCTCTAGAAATTTTAGAACATGTTGATAACATTGAATTATTTATTGAAACTTGCTGCAAACTACTTGCACCTAATGGGTTACTTATTTTTTCCACTATCAACAAAACTTTTTCTGCCTTATTACAAACAATAATAGGAGCAGAATATATTTTAAAATGGTTACCTGTGGGAACTCATGATTACTCAAAGTTTGTAAAACCCTCGTTAATCAATAAAATATCATCAAATCAAGGTATGCATGTTATCAATATTCAAGGATTAAGTTATAATTTACTATCTAACTCTTGGAGTTTAACTAATAATATTGATAATAATTATTTCATTTCTTTTACTGGCTAAAAATTACTTATGTATGATCAACTTAACTCACAACAAATAGAAGCTTGCGAAAACACCGAAGGGCCCTTATTAATTTTAGCTGGAGCAGGCACTGGAAAAACTAGAGTTATTACTCAAAGAATTGCTTATATCATTAGCAATGGCTTAGCATATCCTAGCCAAATTATGGCAGTTACTTTTACTAATAAAGCTGCGAATGAAATGCTCCATAGAACCGAAAGCTTAATTGAAAGTAATGGCATCTGGATTGGAACCTTTCATTCACTATCTACCAGAATAATTCGTAATCACACAAAAGAATGTGGCATAGAAAAAGATTTCACTATTATAGATACAGATGACCAATGGCGTTTAATAAAAAGAATAGTTCGAGAAAAAAACTTAGACGAAAAAGTTTTTGCTCCAAAAATTATAGCTGGAATTATAGGAAGATGGAAAGATTCAGGATTATTTCCAGAAAATTTAACTGCTAGTGACCTAACAAATCATCTTCAAATTAGAACCAAAGATATTTATCATGAATATCAAAAGCGTTTAAAAATCTTAAATGCTTTAGACTTTGGTGATTTATTACTATTTTCTTTAAAATTATTTAAAGAGCATCCTGAAATTTTAGGTTATTATCAAGAAAAATTTCGCTACATTATGGTTGATGAATATCAAGATACCAACGTGGTACAATATTTATGGCTGAGATATCTAGCTCAAAAACATAATAATCTTTGCGCAGTTGGAGATGAAGACCAATCCATATATGGCTTTAGAGGAGCTGAAATTAGAAATATCTTAAAATTTTCTCATGATTTTCTGGGCGCAACAATTATTCGTTTAGAACAAAATTATCGCTCAACTAAGCATATCTTATCAACTGCTAATTATTTAATTGCTAACAATACATCAAGAATTGGAAAAAACTTATGGACAGATTCAGCTTCTGAAGAAAAAGTTAAGATATTATCTCACCTTAATGCATATCAGGAAGCTGAACATATCGCCAATAAAATAAAATCTTTAGATAATATTCCATTAAATGAGATTGCAATTCTAGTAAGAGCAAGCTTTCAAACAAGGATAATAGAAGATATCTTCATTCAGCATAAAATTTCTTATAATATTGTTGGTGGATTAAAATTTTATGATCGTTTAGAAATTAAAAACTCTCTAGCCTATATAAGATTAGCCTATAATTGTAATGATAGCCTAGCATTTGAAAGAATAATTAATACACCTAAAAGAGGACTTGGTCCTGCAACTATTGCTCAAATTCAAACTTATGCTAATCAGCATCAATGCAGCTATTTTTCCGCATTGCAGTTTATGCTAGAAAATCAATATTTTAAAGGAAAAATTTTTAGCACCTTGCAAGAACTTCTCCAGAAAATTAAAAATTGGAATGAATTATGGCAACATATGAAACCTGCAGAAGCAAGTAATCATATCCTAAATGAATCAGGATATATTGAATCTTTAAAATTAGAAAATACATTAGAATCAGAATCTAGATTAGAAAATATAGCCGAGTTGTTACGCAACATTGGAGAATTTAAAGAAATAACTGATTTTATTGAACATGTAAGTTTAGTTAATGAAATTGACTCTAAAAATAATATAAATGTTGTTAAAATAATGACCATTCATGCGGCAAAAGGATTAGAATTTAATCTAGTATTTTTACCAGGATGGGAAGAAGGATTATTCCCAAGCCACCATAGCCTTGAATCACAAGGAGAAGGACTAGAAGAAGAGCGAAGATTGGCTTATGTGGCTATAACTAGAGCTAAAAATAAATTATATATTTCTTACGCTA
Organism: Rickettsiales bacterium; assembly: GCA_049653745.1. Classification (GTDB taxonomy): domain Bacteria; phylum Pseudomonadota; class Alphaproteobacteria; order Rickettsiales; family CANDYO01; genus CANDYO01. Next base: position 10,761 of record JBASGW010000009.1, on the reverse strand, counting down.
ACAGTCGTCAAGTTTTTGGCGAATGGCAATCTAACCAAGCATCTAGGTTTATAACAGAAATAGATCATTTAGATTCAATAGATCATATTAAATTTAGTTATAATAATTATTCTAAACCTATATCTTCTCATAACTCTTCTTATTCATTATCTTCATCGCTTGGCTTCCCTTCTAATTCTTTAAATACTGATGACTCTGATATTAGAATTGGAGATATAGTCACTCATAAAAAATTTGGAAAAGGTAAAGTTATTGCCACTAATGGTAATAATATAGATATTGCTTTTGTAAATAATGGATTAAAAAAAATCCTTAAAGATTTTATTGAAAAGATTTAGAGTAAAAAACATCTATTAATTTAAAATTAGAATCATCATTTTATAAAAAAGATAATTTTTGGAATAGGCTAACACCACCTAAATAAGCCAATTTTTTAACCTTGAGTTATATAGCTTATATAAGTTTAGCTTTTTTCTTGCATATTTATGAAATATTTGCTACACTAAGATCAATAAAAATGAATAAATTTTGTTTTATTTGCCCAGCTTTTGTTAATAATCATATTCTAAAGAGCCTAATTTACTTTAATTAAAATTAAATAAATTCTAAGACTCAATTAGGGAACTTGTAGTTTTAAAACCAAACTATTTAAGTTATCAATGATATTCAAAAATTGTAAAATAATATTATAAAATAAACTTTCTTTCATAGATATTTTCAAGTTAAATCAATATTAAACTCTTTTATTATTAAGGTATAATATGTTGTATGAGTCTTTTAAAATTGGCGATAAAGTTGTTTATCCAGCTCATGGAGTTGGAGAAATTATTGGCGAAGAAGCACAAATTGTTGCTGGAACCGAACTAAGGGTATTTATTATCTCTTTATTGAAAGAAAAAATGACTCTCAGAATCCCAATAAAAAGAGCAACTTCCATTGGTTTAAGACTATTATGCTCTGTTGACAATCTTCAAAATGCATTTTCTATACTTCAAGGAAAATCAAAAACTCCAAAAGGAATGTGGAGCAAAAGAGTTCAAGAATATGAAACAAAAATTAATTCTGGTGATGTAAAGTCACTTGCTGAAGTTGTAAGAGATTTATACAAGAATTCTGAAGATCCAGATCGTTCATACAGCGAACGCGTTATTTATGAATCAGCACTAAATCGTCTTGCAAGTGAATTAGCAGAAGTAAAGCAAATGTCTTTTGATAAAGCTATTGATTATTTAAACAATCAGCTTCAAGAAAAAGAGTTTGCTGCTTAAAAAGCAATTGTCTTTATTTGTATTTTGCCTTATAACTATATCCTAGCTCAAATTTTGTGGGCGTATATATTAATATAATGAGGATCAAATGGACTTAATAAGGAATTTCATTCCACCCATTCATAAAGAAGGTTTTATTTTTATAATTCTCTTTCTTGCTATCACCATAATAGTTTCTTACTTTTCTAAACCTTTAGGCGTTATATGCTTAATTGCTAGTATATGGTGCGTTTACTTTTTTCGCGATCCTATAAGAATAGTTCCAATTGGAGATAATCTTATTATCAGCCCTGCAGATGGAGTGGTTCAAAAAATTGAAGATGTTTCTCCACCTTCAAATCTTGGAATGAATCCAGACATAAAAACCACCAGAGTAAGCATTTTTCTAAATGTATTTAATGTTCACGTAAATCGTGTTCCCGCTTCTGGAACAATTAAGAAACTCTATTATCATCCAGGAAAATTCTTCAATGCCTCTTTAGATAAAGCCAGCGAATTCAATGAGAGACAAGAAGTTCTTATGACCATGACTAATGGAAAAGAAGTTGCCTTTTCTCAAATTGCTGGACTAATTGCTCGTAGAATAGTTTGCGACCTAAAAGAAGGACAAGAAGTAAAAGCTGGTGAAAGATTTGGTATAATAAGATTTGGAAGTAGAATGGATGTGTACCTACCAAAAGATATATCTCCCCTAGTTTCTGTGGGCCAAACTGTTATTGGCGGGGAAACTCTTATAGCTGACTTAGACTTTCCAAAAGGACGCACAGGAGAAATTCGATAAAAATGAACGAGTTTCAAAAGCCATCTTTACCAATTAGCCGTTTATTTCCTAATATAATAACCATTATGGCAATATGCTTTGGATTCACTTCCATTCGCTATGCCTTGGTTGGACAATGGGATATAACCGTTATATTTATTGTTATCGCTGGCTTTCTTGATGTGGTTGATGGTAGATTAGCAAGGTTACTAAAAGCTACTAGTGATTTTGGCGCTCAGCTGGATTCTTTAGCAGATTTCGTAAATTTTGGAATTGCACCAGCTTTAGTTTTATATTTATGGGATTTACATCAAATTGAATTCAAAGGCATAGGATGGTCATTTGCTTTATTTTATAGCATTTGTTCAGCTATTAGATTAGCCAGATTTAACTCTGATTTAGTTAATCCTAATCGCCCAGCTTGGAAAGATGGATTCTTCACAGGAATTCCGGCTCCAGCAGGAGCATACTTAGCTATTATACCTATTATGCTTAGCTTTAAAATTGACATAGGAACTTACGTTAACTCAGTATTTATGGGATTTTACTTAATTGCTATTGGAATCTTAATGGCCAGCAGAATTCCAACCTTCGCAACCAAAAAAATTGTAATTAAAAAAGAATATATCTCTTTAATATTAGTTGCAGCTGGTTTATTAATTGGAATTATTATCATAGAACCATGGATAGTTCTACCTACTCTTGGGATAATTTATATATGCTCAATTCCTTTCAGCATTATATCTCATAATAAGTTCTCTAATGAAAAAAATAATTAGTATATAAAAATCTAGGGGCTGACACCTAATAAAATTCTTTAAGGATAGATTTTGGATCCTTAAGAAGTAATTTAGGTGTCAGCCCCAAAAGTTTTATTTATAAATGTTTAGACGTCAGAGCAAGATTGCTGATAATCAACTTCACCATCATGTCCGATCACCTCTACCATTTTGCATCTAACATAATCTTTAGAGGTATAATCCCAATGTTTTCTATCTCCCTTCATGGTTTCAGCAGGCATTAGCACAGGAGCATCAATGATTTTTGGATTTCCTTCTATTGTAACATATTCAATTATTGGCTGGTCTATATCGGATAACTTTATTGAACTCATGACTTACTCTTTATTTAAATGATTAATATATAAGTGTCTTAGTATCTCTCTTTGATATTTTTATAATAAAAGAAATATCAAATTGTTATATAATACCTAATTAATTATCATTTGCAAAGAAAATTAGCCAAATGAAACAAGATTCCTTAACAAGAATTAATTCATAAAAACTAATATAAAACATCTAACAAAATAGATAAGAAGATTTTGTACCAAGCATTAATATATAATGTGGCAATAGGTTATTTAAGAGATAGAAAAAAATCACTAATATAGCTATATTCTTAAGTTAAGGTTTAATGATAAAGCAGTTCACTCCAGCAGCCTTGAATTCAGAGCAAGCTTTGCGAGCTGCTTGTTCGTTGCTAAATGGACCAACCTGTAATCTTTGAAAAATACCTTTTCCTTCAATATCCTTGCTAACAATATAATGCTTATGTTTTCCTATCATTTTAGGATAACGCTTAGATAATGTGGACCATTCTTTTTGTGCATCTTTTTTAGATTTAAATGATGCAATTTGCACCTTGTAAAACTTTTCAGTCTTGGCAGTAAATTTAGATTTCTTTCTAATTTTATCTTGAACTATTGGCTTAATATACTCTTCTGTATTTTCAACCACTTCTTTGAAGTCTTTTTTTGCTTTTACCTCTTCAACAGCAGCATCTTGAGCAACAGACAAAGCTTTTTTATCGATAGGCTCCTCTGATGGAGGAAGCAAGGTTTCTGTTGATTCAAGATTTTTTCTGCTACTAACTTTATCAATAGTGTCATAAACATCTTTATCTAGATTGCTAACAACCATTCCTCCTGGATCAAGAGGCTGAGATTTTGTTTCATCTATATCAGCTTCAATAATGATAATTTCTTCAACATTATTATGTTTATAATTTTTATAGAGATAGCCAACACTCAATACAGCAATAATTATAATAGATGCGATGATAGCTATTGCAACAGGACTGTAAGTTTTTGATTCTTCCATAAAATCTTGATCTATAAAGTCGTCATCTTTTCTCATAACTTTTCTCCATTACATTTGTTCAACTGGCGTAATATTAAGAATTTCTAAGCCCGATTTTATTACTATACTAACAGATTTCGCAAGCATTAGTCTAGCTAAACTTGTTTCAAAGTCCTCCCTCATTATAAACCTTAACTTAGGATTTTCATTACCTTTACTCCAAAAACTATGAAATTCTGAAGCCAAGTCTATTAAGAAAAATACTATTCTATGCGGCTCTTGATGAACGCATGCTTGCTCAATAATTTTACTCCAACTAGCTAATAGCTTAATCAAATGCAAATCTTCTGAGGTTTGTAACTTAGTTAAATCATAATTTCCTTGTTCCATTCTTATGGAAAATTCATTATTTAACTCTTTAGCATTTTTTATAATAGAGTTCACTCTTGCAATAGCATATTGCACATAAAATACTGGGTTATCTTTTGATTGAGTTTTCACTTCTTCAAAATCAAAATCTAAAATCTGATCATTCCTTCTAGTTAGCATTACAAAACGAACTATATTTTTATCAACTTCTGCCAAAACATCTTCTACAGTGACAAAAGTTCCACTACGTTTTGACATTTTAAATGGTTTGCCATTTTGCATGAAATTTACTAATTGATAAAATTTTATATCAAAATCTATTTTATTTTCTCCAAGAGCACTAGCAATTGCCTGCATTCTTTTCTTATATCCTTGGTGATCTGCTCCCAATACCATGGTTATTTTTTTAAAATTACGTTCAATTTTATTTTGCATATAAGCAATATCTGCCGCAGCATAAGTCCAATCTCCATTAGATTTTTGTAGAGATCTATCCACATCGTCACCAAACTCTGTTGAGCGCAATAATAGCTGCTCTCTTTCTTCCCAATCTTCAGGAACCTTACCTTTAGGGCATGGCAAAACACCTTGATAAACCACATTCTTTTTCTTTAATAACTCCACCACTTCAGCTATTTTACCTTGATCATGCAGAGTTTTTTCAGAAAAGAAGACATCATGAACTACCTTAAGCAAGGCTAGATCTTTTTTTATTAAATCCATCATGGCATCAACAGAAAATTCTTTGATAATTTCCATATCTTCTAGATTGGGGCCGTATTTTTTAAAAAGATTTTGACCAACAGGTATCAGGTAATCTCCTGGATAAAGCCCCTCTGGAATCTCACCTATCTCTTTCCCACAAGCTTCTTGATATCTTAAATATACTGATTTTGCTAATGTTGTTATTTGAGATCCGGCATCATTTATATAAAATTCTTTAGTAACCTTATATCCACATTTAGACATAAGATTAGCCAAAGCATCTCCATATATAGCTCCTCGACAATGTCCAATATGCATAGGACCAGTGGGATTAGTGGAAACAAACTCAACATTAATCATTTCGCCTTGACCAATATCATTACAGCCAAAATTTATACCTTCTTTTATTACTTCAGCTAAAATTTTATGCCACACATCCTTATTTAGTGAAATATTAATAAATCCTGGAGATGCAATCTCAATATTAGTTATAAATTGATTGTTTTTTAATGCATCTTGAAGCTCTGAAGCAATTAACATTGGCGATTTATTTAGAGGTTTTGCCAGCAGCATTGCTGCATTAGTTGCCAAGTCACCATGTTCAGGGTTTTTAGGAAGCTCTATTGATAATTGTTGTTGGTTTAAGTTTATAGAATATAAATTATAAACTACATCATTAATTTGATTTTTTAAAAGATTAAAAATATTCATGTTATGTCTCTATTATTTTATATATAACTTGATGATAATTCATAAAAAGATCTATATTCTGCAATCGCATAGCGATCGCTCATGCATGCTATAAAACTACCAATCATTATAGCATTATCTTCAGGCGTATTATTTAAAACTTTCTTTTGTAGAAAGGTTGGTAAACAGTCAGGATTACTCATATATAAATGAAATAACTCTCTAATAATTCTTTTGGCTTTATAAGCTATTTTTATAACTTTATGCGTTTTATATAATCTTTCCATTAGAAAATGTTTTATTTGTTGATTATAATCAATAATTTCTTGAGAAAAAATAGCAAGAGGCTGGTTTAAGTTAGCTATATCTTCAACCGAAGAGATTGAAAATTTTTTGATATTCTCTTTAGTATTATTTATTAGGTTGATCATCATCATATCTTTCATTCTTCTAATCACTTCTTGAAGAATAATATGTTTATCAACCCCCTTATATTCATCTATTAACTTCTTAAGAATATCACCTAAAATATCCAATTCTATAAGTTCTTCTAAAGTTATAATCCCAGCTCTAAATCCGTCATCAATATCGTGATTATTATAAGCAATGTCATCAGATAATGATGATATTTGAGCTTCTAGGGATGGGTAACTATTCAAATTTAAATTATATTTAGTTATATATTTTTGTAATAAAGGAGTTATTTTCTTATTTATAAAAGGACCATTATGTTTTACTAAACCATCAATCACTTCAAAACTTAAATTTAAGCCATCAAAATCTGGATATTGTTTTTCTAATTCAGTTACTATAGTGATAGTGTGAAGATTATGGTCAAAACTACAACCATATTCTTTCATCACTTCTTTCAAAGCATCTTCTCCTGCATGACCAAATGGTGCATGCCCCAAATCATGGGCTAAAGTTATTGTTTCAGCAAGATCTGTACATAATCCAAGAGACTTACTAATTAATCTAGCAATTTCAGTAGCTTCTAAACTATGAGTTAATCTATTGCGAAAATGGTCTTCTTTGTGAGTAAAAAAAACCTGAGTTTTATATTCTAATCTTCTAAAAGCCTTAGATTCAATCACTCGAATGCGATCAATTTCATAGGGAGAGCAAATTCCTGAACAATATTTTTCTTGAACTAATCTTCCTTTTGAAGACAGTGGATTGGAAGCATATTTTAAAAGCACCAAAATTCCTTTAATAATTATTAAAAATAAATTATAGCAATAAATCCTAGATTTTCAATTGATTATACTCAATATTATGCTTGATTTCATGATTAATAATTATTAGTAAAAACCTCTATTATAACTATTTTATTTACAAGATTGAACTTTTACTTTAACATTATACACACCTCAACCTTAAGTAGAGGAATTAAAAAATGAATCAAATAAATACAGAAAGTCTTTTTTCTTTATCAGAAACCGCTCAAAAGCGCATATCATCCCTACTTCATAAACGCAATGATCCTGGCATAAAACTTCGCATCTCCGTTGATGGCGGCGGCTGCGCTGGATTCCAATATCGCTACGAATTTGTTTCCGACCCTATATCTAGTAATGATTTCTATATTGAACAAAATGGTACAAGAGTTTTAATTGACCATATCTCATTAGAATTTATAAAAGGTTCAAAGCTAGAATATCTAGAAGACTTAAATGGTTCATACTTCCAAATTAGAAACCCCAAAGCCACCAGTGGATGTGGCTGCGGAAACTCTTTCGGAGTTTAAAATACACCTCAAGGTTGTATTTTTTTGAAAAATATTAGATTTTTTCAATTCTAACGATAAAAATTGTTTACATTGACAATAAAGTGTCCTACTAATTAATAATGGAAATAAAATAAACTATTAATATTTTATTTCCTTTATTTAAAAACTGAAGGAGTGTTTATGAAAGAAAAAAAAGATTATCGATATTCGCTATTTAGTAGATTTGTTAGTATCGTAATTTTAGTGTTTATCATTCTTACATACAGCATCTCCTGGAAAATTCAAGAATGGGATAGGCAAGCAGTAAATTATAATCTTATTTCTATTACAAAAAGTATAAATAACATTCTTCGCAATAATTTATGTTACTATGAAGATCAATTACTACTAACCGCCGATCAAATTGCAGAAGAATCTGATAAGACAACCTCCTTAGATAATAACATTATTATTCCTCTATTAAAATCCACAATAAACAGGCAAAATAGTAAAAAAAATAGCAAATTTCTCTCAATAGGATTTTTTAATAACAATCAATTAATTCAGTATAACGATTCTGGAATCTTAAAAAAAATACCCATAAATACTAATAATAATTCTATTATTAAAGACTTATCAAGAAACCCTTTTAAATTACTTTTTAACCTAGAAAATTCAATATCTTTAAACATTAATAATAACAAAACATTACCTTTAGTTATGGGCATAACAAATAAAAAAAATGTTTTTGTTGGAAGCTTAATTGGCGAAATATCTTTAGAAAAAATACGCAGCAGAATTAATCAATATTTAGAAAATTCAGACAAAAAAATATATTATGCTGTTATATTTTCTCCAAACAATAAAGAACTCATTAAATCATCTAATTTTAAAGATGAAGATTTCATTTTCAGAGAAATTTCAAATTATATTGATAAAAATATTCAACATAATGTTTCTTATATCTCTAAAAGCAAAAATTTTGTTATCTCAAGAGTTCCTGACTTTCCTTTCATTCTAGCTATGGGAAGTTACTCAGAAATAGCTAACATTGATAATTATATCTATAGTATATTACCTTATAAGTATGAGTTATTAGGCCTTTTATCAATAATAGGAATTTTAATTTATTTATTCTACAACTCTATTTTAAAACCGTTTTTACTTTTATCCAAAGCAGCTTTAGATATTTCTAAAGGCAACATAAATACACAAATACCAAGAATATATAGCAAAGAAGGGTCTGCTGTTGCTAAAGCTCTAGAGAAAATCAAGACCTCCCTAAAGATAGAAAAAAACTTAGTTCAAGAAATCACGCAAACTAAAAATACTCTATCATTAACTAATATAAGACTAGAAAAGAAAGTTCAAGAACGGACTAAAGAGCTTGAAAATGCACTTACTGAGAAAACTTCATTTTTAAACAATCTTAGTCATGAAGTAAAAATGCCTTTGCAAGGACTTTCTACTATATCTGGAAGCTTAGTATCACTTTGGAGCAAAATTTCCGACAAAAAAAGAATTGAGTTTGCCTACCAAATTTCAAATAGCTCTCAAGCATTATTAACTTTATTTGAAAATTTATTAGAGCTTGCAAAATTTTCTGAATCTAAAGTTATTTTGTCTTTAGAGAGTACAAATTTACTAAATTTAATAACGGAAACGGTAGAAGAATGTAAATTACTTTATTTATATAATAAAAAAATAAATATCAATATAATGAATGACAAACCAATATATGCTAGCTTAGATAAAAATAGAATTAAACAAGTGTTACGTAATTTACTAGTTAACGCTATAAAATTTACTCCTTCTGAAGGCCATATCTCAATAAAAATGATTCTTACTAAAGTTACTTTAATTGATGAAACCAGACAAGAAGCCATACAAGTTATTATCCATGACCAAGGAGTGGGAATTCCTGAAGAAGAATTATCTAATATATTTTCTCCTTTTGCCCAAGGAAGCAACGCAAAAAATAAATCAAGCGGAACTGGATTGGGATTAACTATATGTAGAGATATAATAAATACTCATCACGGAAAAATTTGGGCTGAAAATAATAAAGATGGTGGAGCTACTTTCAATTTTATTATACCCCTGCAGCAAACAAACACCCTTATCACCTATAATCCCGGAGCAATAAACTTAAATGATGTTGAACCTAATATTTTGGTAGTTGATGACGAACAAATATGCCTAAATAGCATAGAAATGATGCTGTATGGAACTAGATATAACTTAATAAAAATGAATTCGGCTAATAATGCTCTCAAATATCTCAAAGAATTTGGTAACCGCATTTCTATAATATTTATTGATTTAATGATGCCTGATATGTATGGATTAAATTTTATGGCTGAAATCAAAAACGATCCAATATTATCTTCAATTCCCATAATTCTGCAAACCAGCAGCTCAGATGAAGACGAACTGATTAAGGCATTTGATTTAGGCATATTAAGTTTAATTCGTAAACCTTACAGAAAAAAAGCTTTATTAGATGAAATTGAGAAAGCAATGCATCTAAATAAAATTAATCAATCAAATGCCGTTATTCATGGTAATATAATGCATTAGTTATTTTAAATAGAAGATATCTTAAAAAAGATGCTAGTTAATAGATAAAAAATCTTTAAAATAATAATTCAATCCTTGAATTTGAAATAATATGAAAGTAGAGTAACTATAATTGCAGTGTAGGTTATTTAAAAATATGTTCAAACAATTACCAAATATTTTAACTATTTCAAGAATTGTTATTATCCCTTTGATTTTATTTTTCTATTCTGCAAATTATCAGCATGGAGAAATAATTAGCGCTTCTTTGTTTTTACTCGCATGCTTAACTGATTTTTTAGATGGATATTTAGCTCGCTCGTTCTCGATTCAATCCAAAATAGGAAAATTTCTTGATCCCATTGCAGATAAATTACTTGTTGGCTCAGTAATTTTATTATTAGTCTACTATAGAAAAGCAGATTTTCTACCAGCAGTGGCAATTATATGTAGAGAAATTCTTGTTTCTGGTCTAAGAGAATTCTTAGCTGAAATTCGTGTAAGTGTTCCAGTAAGCAACTTAGCTAAAATAAAAACTGGCTTTCAAATGAGTGCAATTTTTATGTTACTTATAGGAAATCAAAAAATAGATTCTTTTAATCTAGATGTTGTTGGGTCTATAGC
>JBASGW010000008.1:0-1556 GCA_049653745.1 Rickettsiales bacterium | reverse complement strand
CTTTGGGTGGAGGCATTAAACACACCGGCAAGCGTTCCAGTGAACCGATTGCTAGGTAGGAGAATCAAATTGAGGAATGCTAGGTTGGTGAGCGGCGGCAGTTGACCCGTCAGAAGATTTCCATTCGCTTCTACTTCAATCATCGCCTCCATCTTGCCAAATGAATTCGGCAGTGGACCGTCCAGCAGATTGAAAGGGATAACAAAATATTGGCAACTGACCAAGTTACCGATGTCCGCAGGTAGAGATCCAGTTAGATAGTTGTATCCCAGGTCCAATACTGCGAGCAGAGTTAGCTTTGAAATTCCTTCTGGTATTGATCCAGTCAGCAGATTCTCCGTCAATACGACATCAATCACAGCTTCCCAATTACCCAGGCCGCTTGGGATGGAGCCGGTTAGGAAATTGTAGTTTAAGCCCAGCAGTTGCATGCTGCGTAGCTGGCCAAATGAAGCAGGGATGGTACCGGATATAAAATTGTCTTGGATGATGAACTCAGTTAGAGAGGTCAAATTGCCGAAAGCGTCGGGAATAGTTCCAGTAAGTCTGTTCCCTTCCACATTTATTGCTACTGGTCGATAAAGGGAGGCTAGAGACACAGGAAGCGAGCCGCTGAACCGATTGTGGGCGACTTCTAGGTACCGCAGCAACTTTAGTTGACCCAACGATTCTGGGAGTGTTCCCGAGAGGAGATTGCTGTCGAGTGCCAAATTCACGACCCAACGAAGATTCTGTATGCTTGGTGGAAGCGAGCCAGAAAGCGAGTTGTGTTCAAGAATCAGTACGGCGATTTTGGTTGCCTCGTTGGTGAACGCCGGAAGACTCCCGTTAAGTCCGTTGACAGAGAGATCCAGGTACCAGAGGTCCGGCAGTTGCACCAGATTCGGCGGAATCGCACCCATCAGATAGTTGTCGGTTACTACGAACTGCCGCAGGGAAGTAATTTCTCCGATTGAGGACGGAATCGCACCGACCAGGTAGTTCGATCCCAGCAGTAGTCGTTGCAAATTCGTTATGTTGCCCAGAGATGCGGGGATTGTGCCCATCAATGCACTGTTCGACAAGGTCATGTTCTGCATAGATTGGAGCATACCAAAGCAGTTTGGGATGGTGCCCCCGAGCATTGTGCTGTCCGCAGCTAACTGCCCAAGATTCCGTAGCTGACACAGGGGCTCAGGCAGACCACCAGTCAGAGCAGTGACGGGAAGCAGCAAAGCTGCCAAACTTGTCAGCTGGCCAATCGTACTTGGAATAGTCCCGTTGATGCGGTTTTTGGACAAATCTAGTTGTGTTAGATGCCCAAATGAACCGATGGATGAAGGCAAAGGTCCAACCAGGTGGTACTCGGATAAGCCGATCTCGCTCACATAGTAGTACGTATGGGGAGAAGGAAGCACGCAGGTGATGCCTTGCCAGTGGCCAGTGCAAGGGTTAGCAGTGGGACCGAACTCCCAACGTGGTTGAAGCGGTTTCCACAACCAGTTCCATCCCTGCGTGGAATTGTAAAGTTCATACAAAGCGTTTATTTCGGAAGCGGGCAAGTTTGCGGCCGCTTG
>JBASGW010000007.1:0-33863 GCA_049653745.1 Rickettsiales bacterium | reverse complement strand
CAGTTGGTGGCTTCATGGGACCAATTCCGGCAACTTTGGTTGAATTATTTCCAACAAACATTCGCTTCACCGGCTTAGCTCTATCTTATAATTTTAGTGCAGCCCTTTTTGGTGGAACTGCTCCTTTTGTATATTTAAAGATGATTGAAATTACGGGCTCAGTTATGTCACCAATATTTTATATTCTTATGTTTGTGTGTATCACTTTATTTGCATTGAGCAGGTATAAAGACACCTGTAAGCAAGAATTAGCTGAAGATTAAAAATTAAATTGATACTCTTCTTTGAAGTGTTTTTGTCTTTATTTTTCTGCTAGCAGAACTAACGCTAGAATGACGATGCACTCCTTTAGCAACATCAGCTGCTTGTTCCTTTACATCTGTTGGGATTTCTTTATAAGAAACATTCGTAAAACTAGGGAGAGCCTCCTTTACAACAATAGCAGGCTGGATATTTTCTTTAGCTGAATATCCTGCCACCTTTAATATTTTCTGCCACAGAGTTTCTATAGGTTTCATATTAGCTTTTACTGATGCTATTTCATTTTTATCCAAAAAACTTAATAACTTATTTCTTCTTGATTCATTATTTGTTTTATTTAATACTTGAGTAACTATTTTGATTTTATCTTCATTAAAATTTGGATCTTTAACTACTTTTTCAATTAAATTCCAGGCATTTTTATTATCATAAAACCATCCACTACTTTCTTTCACAAGATCAATAATAATCGGAGCGGTATTTTTACTATTTTTAATTCCTTCAATAAATGGTTCATGCAAGCTAACATCTTTTATAATTTGGTTTAAAAATGTACTACCCATAAAAGTTTTTCGTATATTTAAATTAGCTCCCAACTCAATTAATTGTGTTATGGTTTTATACTTCCTATTTAAAGCGGCGCCATGCAAAGCTGTTAATCCCAGATTACTTTTAGCATTTATGTCTGCACCCAACTCAATTAATTTTAATATTGTGTCATTTTTTCCATTGAAAGCAGCGTTATACAAAGCTGTGAGTCCAAGATCACTTTTAGCATTTATGTCTGCACCTAACTCAACTAATTTTGTTACTATTTTAGTTTCTCCATTGAAAGCGGCATGACACAAAGCTGTGAATCCATATTTATCCTTAGCATCTATATCTATTCCTTTTGCTATCAAAGTTAATATTACTTCAACATGACCAGTATAGGCAGCACAATGCAAAGCTGTTGAATTTGTAGCTCCGGCCTTTAATTTCGTATCCCCCCCTAATTCTATAAGATCTACAACTAGAGCATTATTTCCACTATAAGCAGCAAGATTAAGTAGATTATTGTTATCTTGATCTCTCCAAGATATAAGCTGCTCTTTTGTTTTTTTAGAAACTCTAAGATATGTATCAAACATATGTTTATTAGCATTACGCGCTAAATAAGGTAATATTTCAAGAGAGTTATTTTTCATTAAATGACCAAGCTCAATCCATTTACTTCTATCTTCAGTAGACATAGAAGATAATTCTTCTCGGCTTAACAACCCTTTAAGAGTAGATGCTTGATCACTTAAAAGAATTAATTCTTTGTTTATATCTGCATCTAGTACTTCAACTCTATTTTCATTAGTTCCAATCACCGATCGTAAACTATCTTCAAAACTCATTCCAGCTTTTAAAGGATTTCTTAGTTGCTCATGAAGATAATCTTCTATCTTCACACCACCTATAGTTAATCCTTTTAACTTAGCTGTATCTAATATTTTTTTACTAGGAACCACTTTATCAGCGATAGTTTCGGTTAAATACCAACCATCTGAAGATTCAATAATTTGATTATTAATCTCTATAGTGCTAGAAGTTCCTTCTCTATCATAAATAATTATGGTTTTACCAAATTCATCCTTCTCTCTTCTTGGCGGAGCATAGCTAATGCTAGTTTTTATATCCCTAATAACTAATGGTTCATGCTCTATCATTTCTTGTTTTATTAAATCTTGCATTACTGCTGCTTTAATAATTGACATATAATCTGGTTTATACTCAAATTCAGATCCATCTTCTGAGTAGTTAATGATGCTAGTTAACGTAATTCCTAAATTCTCTACCACCAATCCTATTTGCTCTAACTGCTCACTCTCATTATCGTTTACTTTAGATTTAAATTTTTGGTTACTTGCAGGAGCATCTGGTAAGTTGCTAAGATGAGTATTTGCAACGAACTCTGAAAAACCATAGATCCCATCTCTGCTTGCAAAATGCTGATCTATATAATCTTTAAACTGAGCATTTTTTTCAAATTTCTTAGTTGGAGCTTCAGAGAGATTTCTATACGTAACATATACATCCCTAGGAGGGATAATATTATAAGCTTGGCTTACTTCATGAATAAGTTCATTGGCTTTATGCACCTCAACGTCAGCTAAATTATTCTCTCTAATATATTCACTCGCTAGATTATGAATATAATCATATTTTTGAGCATATAGTGAAGCATCCATGCTAAGAAGAATCTTTTGCATATTGGTTAATGCCCCAGCATCACAGTGTCTTATACTGGCACTCTTTGTTTCTGATTTAAATCTTTCTGGCATTTCAAGTAAATTATTGGCAATTTTATAACAAATTGCTTCAGCTGTTTTTTTTAGATCTGAAATGATTCTTTTAGTCTCTCCAGGGACTACGAATTGAGATAATTTAGATCTTAAAACCTCAAATTTATTATCTCCAGTTAAGCGTATTAATTCATCAATTAAAATATCGCTTTTGCTTTTAGTTATTGAGGCATTTTTGTAAAGATTAGCTAAATAACTGGATAATGCGTCATCTTTGATATCTCTTGGTCTCTCAATATCTCTAAATTTCTGTTTGATTTTCACTTAATGTTTTCTCTAAGCACTAATTTAAGCAATAGTAGCGCATCAACCTTGATAATTCAACTTTTTAGACAAAAATCTAAAAACTTGTATTATTTTGCTTATTTGCTATAATGACCCTCACTTTAAACTAATTATTATAGAGATAAATATTCTAAATGAGCTTTGATATTAAAAAACATAAAAATGAGTTAATTTTTATTCCGCTTGGTGGCGCTAATGAAATTGGGATGAATGTAAACTTATACCAATATCAAGGCAAATGGTTGATGGTTGATTTAGGCGCAGGTTTTGCCGATGATTATTATCCTGGGGTTGATCTAATAGTTGCAGAAATAGACTATATCAGCAAACAAAAAGACAAATTATTAGGCTTAGTTTTAACCCATGCTCATGAAGACCATCTTGGAGCTGTTCAATATTTATGGGAAGAATTGCGCTGCCCTATATACACAACTAAATTTACAGCTAACTTTCTTAGAATTAAATTAAAAGAAACCAGCTTTGGCAGAGAAGTTCAAATAATTGAAATTGAAGAAAGAAGCACAACACAGATTGGGCCTTTTGCTGTGGAATCTATTCCTCTTACTCACTCCACTCCTGAAATGCAGTCATTATTGATTAAAACTGATTTAGGAAATGTGTTTCACACAGGTGACTGGAAATTTGATCACGACCCTAGAATAGGCGATCCAAATGATCAAAATTTACTTAAAAAATTGGGAGATGAAGGTGTTCTAGCAATGGTGGGAGATTCTACCAATGTATTTAATGAAACTTTTTCTGGCTCTGAAGGAGACCTAAGAGAAAGTATTATCAAATTGGTAAAAGAATGCAAGAAAATGGTGGTAGTAACTACTTTTGCTTCTAACGTTGCCAGAGTTGAAACAATATTAAAAGCTGCTGAAGCTTCTGGACGTAAAGTGGTTATGGCAGGAAGAAGCTTGTGGCGCATCTTAGAGGCTGCACAAGCAAGTGGTTATCTTCTTGATGTCCCTCCAGTTCTAAGACCTGACCAAATGGGTAATATCAAACGTGAGAAATTATTGGTTATTTCAACTGGTTGCCAAGGAGAGCCAATGGCTGCAACTGTAAAGATGGCAACTAATACTCATCCTAATCTTAAATTGCTGCCTGGTGATAGCGTTATTTTCTCATCAAAAATTATCCCTGGAAATGATAAAAAAATCTTTAGATTATTAAATTTATTAGTTTCATTAGAAGTTGAAGTATTCACTGAGAAAGAGCATTTCGTTCATGTTTCTGGACATCCTTCAAAAGCGGAACTAAAACTAATGTATGAATTAATTCGTCCACAAATTGCTGTTCCAGTACACGGAGAATTAATGCATACTCATGAGCATATAAGACTTGCCAAATCTTGGGGAGTTCCTCAAACAGTTCAAGTAAGCAACGGAGATGTAATAAGATTGGCCCCTGGTCCTGCAGAAGTTATTGATAAAGTTGATTCTGGATATTTAGGAATTGATGGTAATTTCTTACTTCCTGCTAATTCTAGCATCTTAAAAATGCGTAGAAAATTACAAGAATCTGGCGTAGTGTTTATAGTAGTATTTTTAGATGAAAAACACAGAATGGTTATGCCTCCTGTTATTAAAGCTCCTGGTGCTTTAGATAGCGAAGAAGATAAAGTAATTATAATGAAAATGGCTAAAGAAGTAAATAAAGCTCTTTCTGGATTGCTTACCAGCTCTTCAAATAAAAAGCATAGAGACGACTTAATAGAAAATACCATTAGATCTGCTCTTCGCCGTATTTTAAAACAAGAAGTGGGCAAAAATCCAGTTATCGATGTTGAGTTAGTTTATAGTTAATATAGTATAACTCTACTATATTTTTGTTAAATTGACTTACTAAAACCACTTGATAAAAGTTTTCTAATAATCTAACCAATTGTTAGAAAACTTTTAGGATTTTATTCACTATCCATTAATTCATCTATATCTACACTAGTGAGTATTAGTATTTCGCTACTTCATGCCCTAATCTTTTTAATTACAGAAAGAATGCTGTTATTTAAAATTATTTTTAGCAAAAATTAAATTTCTCTTGTATCATTAATTGCATTAGGATAAATAGGTTTAGACAACCTTTAGAAATTAATTTTAATCAATAATATGACAAAAAACAAAGATAGGATAGTAGCATTATCTGTAAAAAATCTTTCCAGAGACACTCCCATTCCAAACTCTAATCTAAAAGTTGTTAGCACTTCACATAGCAAAACTCTAAAAGCAACTAAAGAAGATTTAGCCTCTTATAGAGAATTAACGCATATGCAGTCTCAAACCCAATTAATAGAAAATTCTTTTAGAGCAGCAGCTCATGAGTTTATCAAACATTATTGCAAAAATAATTATGAAAAAGAAAACTCACTCTCTAAAATATATAATCAACATCTAAAAGATATAGAAGAACATCAAGCCAAGCTTTTCAACCAATTTAACTCAGAAAGATATAGTAAAGTTGAAATCAAAGAACAATTACTTGAAATGATGAAAACATTTATGCAAAAAAGAAGCGAGCTCTTAAATATATTACGAACCACGCCCGAAATTCTAAATAAGCTGAACTATAAAGATGAAGATAGCAAAATTTCTATAAAACATAGTACTACAAAAAAATCAGATATAGATAAAACTGATACATCTATCCTTGCGAAAAATAGCTATATAGAAGAATCGGATGCAGATAAAACTGATACATCTATCCTTACGGAAGATAGTTATATAGAAGAATCAGATTCATGGGAATCTGAGGCGGCTTTTTTAGTACCAGAACGTATTATCGCCCCCTTAGCTCTCAGACCTATTGTAAATTTAAATTTTCTTAACGAAGATCCAAATATTGTTTCTGTAATAGCTATGCAGGGAGTTTCTATGAATCTCTTAGATTGTGATGTATAATTTTATAGTGAATTAGTTTGTTTTTTATATTAATCAATAAATTAACTATAAAATATAATGAAAAAGCTATAAACATTATTATTAGTGGCGTTAGCATTGAACTATGAATACTAGGTCCCCCTATTTTAAATACACTAGCTGGCTGATGCAAACTATTCCATAAATTCACTGAAAATTTTACTATTGGCACATTAACAAAACCTAAAATAGCAAGGCAAGCTGGAGCTTTATTTTTACCGTTATCTTCAGCTAAATTGGCTAAAATTAAGTATCCTATAAAAAAGAAAAATAGAATTAACATTGAGGTTAACCTTGCATCCCAAACCCACCAGGTTCCCCAAACTGGTCTCCCCCAAAAAGATCCTGTAACTAAGGTAACAAAACAAAATAATGCACCTATGGGGGCGCTAGCTTTGGCAATTATATCAAACATAGAATTATTCCAAACCAAATAAATTAAGCTAGATATAGCAATTAAGCTATAAGAGCCTAAACTTATCCAGGCAGAAGGAACATGAACATACATTATACGAACATATTCTCCTTGTTGATAATCAGCAGGTGAAGAATAAAAAGCATAGTAACAACCAACCGCAAAAACCAGCAGCATTATTAATATGATAAATTTTAGATATTTATCAGTAAACTCAATAAAATTTTTAGGAGAAAATAATTTATTTATCATAATTTATGGCAATAACATAATAACAGAAACTATACTTCCCATTGGACTCTGAGGATTATGAGTTGTTCTTCTAAAACTAAAGAAATTTTCTTCATCATCATAAGTATTGCGCTCAATGTCTAATATTTGTTTTATTTTTAATTCTGATAATTTTTGTTTTACATATTCTGGTAAATTAAATAGATAATGATTATACCTGGCACCTAATATAAAAAACCGCTTATTTTCATGGTCATCATTTAAGAAATCATGATAAAAATTACTGTCCACTTCATAATCTTTTTGCTTAATGCATGGTCCCAAAATGGCAGTAATGTTTTTAGCTCCTAAATTTTGCATTTGTACAACAGCTTCCTTCATGATATTAGCCTTAGCTCCACGCCATCCAGCATGTATAGTTGCCACTAATTTAGCCTCCTCATCTGCAAATAATATTGGCACACAATCCGCTGTAAGCACAGCTAGAGCTAAATTTTTCTTATTAGTGATTTGACCATCAGCAATACAATTATTAGGACATTCATCTATAACAACCACTTTATTTGTATGTTTTTGAGTTACAATATTAACCATCTCAGCATCAAAAGCTTTTTTTAATAGCTCTAGCTCTTCAGTTTTAGGCTCTTTGGATATAGTTATTCGCCTAGGAAAAAAACCATATTTAATATTCTTAGGATTAAATTGCTCATGAACTATATACATTGTTCAATCTCTTTATTGTTGTTTCACAGCCTATAATTTCCATAATTTCAAACACACTCGGCGATGTTGTAGAGCCTGTTAATAATATTCGTAAAATACCAGCAAAATCTCCTAATTTCATTTCTCTCTCAGCAGCAAATTTCTTAGTAAAATCCATTAAATTTTCCTTTTCCCAATTTGTAATTACTTGAATTTGCTGTTTATATTCTTCAAGAATAGATAAATTATCCATCACTAATTTTCTTAGATCTTCAGGAATAACTATGGTTTCATCAACAATATAAATTTTAGTCATAGAAGCTAATTGAATAAGAGTATCGGATCTTTGCTTTAAACTATCAAGACCTTTCAAAATATTATTTTTACTTGCTTCACTTAATATAGGCAAATCAGTTTCAATAATTTTTAATAATCTTTGGTTATCTGCTAATTTCAAATAATGATTATTCACATTATTTAGCTTTTTAAAATCTAATCTTGCTGGAGATTTTCCTATGGATTCTAAATTAAACCACTCTATAGCCTGTTCTTTACTAATAAACTCATCATTACCATGGCTCCAACCAAGCCTTAGTAAATAGTTACAAATTGTTTCTGGCAAATATCCCAAATCTCTATAGCCTTCAACCCCCAATGCTCCATGACGTTTTGAAAGCTTTTTACCATCTTCACCATGAATAAGAGGAATATGAGCAAAAATTGGAATTTTCCATTCCATTGCATTATAAATTGTCATTTGCCTAGCAGCATTTCCTAAATGATCGTCGCCTCTAATAATATGCGTTATTCCTGTATCATAGTCATCTACAACCACTGCCAACATATAAGTTGGAGTTCCATCTGATCTTAATAAAACCATATCATCTAATGTGGAATTTTCAGTGACCACTTCACCTTGAACCTGATCTTTAATTATTGTGGTTCCCACTTGTGGTGCTTTAATTCTAATCACATAAGGAATATTTGGATGAGTTGAAGGATCTGCATCACGCCACTTACTGCGAATCACCTTTCCTGTTTTCATTGCCTCTTCACGCATCACTTCTAATTCTTCAGAGGTTAGAAAACATTTATAAGCTTTGCCTTTAGCTAGCAATTCTAATGCAATTTCTTTATGTCTTTGGCTTCTTGAAAACTGATATAATTCTTGTCCATCCCAATTTAATCCTAACCATTTTAATCCATTTAAAAGTGCATCTACAGCTTCGCAAGTTGAGCGTTTTTGATCTGTATCTTCTATTCTAAGAAGAAACTTTCCATTATTTGCCTTAGCATAAAGATAGTTAAAAAGGGCAGTTCTTGCACTTCCTATATGCAGATATCCAGTTGGTGATGGAGCAAAACGAGTGATTACTTGATTCATAACTTGACCTTAATAAATAACTAGATTTAATTAAAACTTAATTATATAAGCATCAAACTATAATTCAATGCTTTACTTGATATTTAACTACATATTGATAAAAAATTGTAATTTATTGCAAGAAACTTCTAGCATTATTAAAAATAATCTGTTATATAAAATAACTCTGTTGAGCATAGGCAAGAGATTGCTTTATTATTCCCCGGTAGCTCAGTGGTAGAGCAAGCGGCTGTTAACCGCTTGGTCGCTGGTTCGAGTCCGGCCCGGGGAGCCACATCTTAAAAAGATATCTTACTATTAATCCTATTTATCTAAATTCAAAAAAACATTCTTTAAAAAAATAAATTCTTCCTTGTAATATTTTCAACTAATAGATACCATCTAATGATATACAAAATACTTGAATATTATTGCGTATATTAATTTTAAAACTAGTTCAAGGAGTAATTATTATGTCAAAATTAGTAAAATCAGCCCTACTTGCTTCAGCAATTTTTTTAGCCAGTTCATTAGTATTAGCTGATAATCATCAAGGAAAAAAACGCCCAGGAGAAAATGGAGCAGGTACAAAACCTCGTCACTTAGATGATAAGATGGAATCTAAAGATGGCGGTAATGAAGAAGTTGGAGGAAAAGCTGGAGAAGAGCGTATGCCGGCAAAAGTAGAATCTTCTAAAAAAACAAAAGGTGATCGTCGTGAAAGTCGTAGTAATTTTGTTGATGACTCTGGAGCAAGCGAAGAAACAGATTTCGCAACATATCCGTAGGCAAAAACTTGTAGCAGTCTAATTATAAAAATTCAGCTATTTGGAAATTCTAGTCTACAATAAAAATGCTCTCTAATTCTTAGTTAGAGAGCATTTTTATTATATTATGTGATATCTTAAATTTTATCTTAATCCATTATTTCACTATCTTCTATTGAATCTTTGATTTCAGCATTTTGCTTTTTAGTGTCGCTATTCACTTCAGCTTCTAGCTTATTAGATTTTTTAGCAATCATCTGCATCAAATTTTTTCTTTCATCTTCAGATGAGATTAAATCCACCACTCCATCAGCTCCCATTTTTAGAGGCTTATAAAGCTGGGCTTTTATCATCCATTCAGGAAATTTCTGATCATTCACTGCATATACCACCATGTATAAAGACCAAAAAAGCAATAATGCTACAAAAATTCCTCTAGCCGCTCCAAAAATAAAGCCAATAAATTTATCAAGAGGGCTTCCTACAAAAGTTGAAGTAAATTTTAGAACTCTGGTTCCAAGCATTGAAATTAGAACCACTAACAGAACATACATTCCAATTGAAGCAACACAGGCACTAATAAATTTACTTGGAATATAGTCATTAATAAAATCAAAAATTAAATTATAATTATCCATAACTATAAAGGCAGAACCAACCCATGCAAAAAAATCAAGAAAGCTCTCAATAAAACCTTTTTTACTACCAAAATAAGCTGATATTAAAATTATTACTAAGACTATATAATCTAAATTCCTAAACTCTGAGATATCCATATAATTTTACTTTTTTTATAGTTTAACTAACTGTATAGTATAAATAAATCATTTCTTTGCAAACAAAATAATGAATAATCCCATTATAATAATCGGCGCTAATCTTACTGGTCTATGCACAGCTTTGGCTTTAAGCAAGCTAAATCAAAGAAGCATTATTGCAGATTGTAAGGCATTAACTTTAGATAACAAAGTTAAAGATGGCAGAGCAATTGCCATCTCAGCTGGTTCAAAGCAAATTTTAGAAACTATAGGAATCTGGGATAAGCTTAGTAATTCTGCTGGAAAAATTGAACAGATTAGAGTCACTGACCAGCTCTCACCTCTATTTCTTCATTTTAATAAAAATGAAACTTTAGGTTATTTACTTGAGAGCGATGAAATTATTAATGTCATTTATAAGCAATTACTTAATGATAGCAACGTAACCATTTTAGCTGAAACAAATTATGAATTAGTTGAAAATAACTATGATTTTGTTGATATAAAATTAAATAAAGAAATTCATCGTGGCAAACTTTTAATTGCCGCTGATGGTAAATTTTCTAATTTGCGTAAACTATGCAATATCTCTTATATTCATCATCATTATGAACAAAGTGCTATAGTATGCAAAGTTAAGCACCAATTTGCACATGAAAATATTGCGCAAGAAATGTTTCTCCCCAATGGTCCTTTTGCAATTCTTCCCCTAAAAGATCCTAAGCATTCATCAATTGTATGGACTGAAAAACCTGAATTGGCACAAATTCTAACCAAAATGGATAAGGATAAGTTTAATTACTTCTTAGAACAAAAATTTACTGATTATTTGGGTGAAGTAGAGTTAATTAGTGAAGTGGCCTCATTTCCTTTAGAGCTGATATTAGCTGAAAAATATTATCATAATAGAATAATGCTAATTGGTGATTCTGCCCACTCAATTCACCCAATAGCAGGACAAGGATTTAACTTAGCTTTAAGAGATATTGCTGCTATGATGGATTTATACACTAAATATAAAGACTTAGGCTTAGAATTTGGGAACTCAACATCACTTAAGGAATATCAGAAATTAAGAAATGGCGATAACTTAAGCATGGCAGCAATCACTGATGCTATAAATAAAATATTTTCTAATAATTATTTTCCTTTAAATCTCTTAAGAAAAATAGGCCTTAGCTCTATTAATAATATTCCAGCGTTACAAAAATTCTTTATGGAATATGCCATGGCAAAAAGGAATCAACCACATTATAAAATACACAGCCCCAAGTAATAGGAAAGTATTAATAAAACTCCCTGCCCTTTAAAAGCAATCTATGCATTTCCTGTTAAATAATCACTCAACATATAATTACACACAGAAATACAATCTATAGCTTGATCAATTTTACAATCATCTCCGTAACTAATATATTTAGAGTGTAAATCTGCACCATTATTAATAAGAAAGATTCCTGATTCTAAATGTGCGCAGCTCGCCGCAACAAGCAAAGGCGTCATTCCACAATCATTCTTTTGATCAATGTCAGCTCCATTTTCTAGAAAATTTTTTAATTCTTTTACATTATTACATAATATCGCTATATGTATTATACCAGCTCCTTTTAGGATTGATATAATGGTATTAGTAGTATTTATATTATTTGACATTATAGCTCATCCCTTCAAAGATATTTTCTTAAATTAAATATAGATATAATATTAATTATATTTAATTAATAAATGAATAACAATACAATATTATCCTTAGATTAAACCTAATACTAGCCCATCACATACATTTCAGCTTCTGCCTTTCTTCTTGCAATCAAGCCTGCAAGAATTTTTCCACCAGTATATATCCAACGCATAAATTCCTTTGGCACATCTTCATGCTCATAACGGTTAATTTTTTGCCTTAATGTAGATCGCTGCAATGATGCAGCCCCTAAGTTAAAAGTAAATGATATTAAAGCATCAAATTGACCTTGATTTAGTTCAACTTGAATATTTCTCTGCACTATATATTCTATTTTACTTAGATCATTAAACAATAAATCTTCAGCTTCCTTCTGATTAATATAATCTCTATTTTCACCTTGCAATAGGACATGCCCATAACCAATAGTTTTATGTCCTGCAGGGCATAAATATGCTTTGGTACTTAAACCTTCAAAGTTTTTAATCATTTGAACTGCATTATCTGAAGTTTTCATATTATCTACCCCTAACTTTACTAAGAGCTCTTTGACCAAAATAAAAACTTATAATCCCAGCAAATATTGCTTGATCTTCAAGAGTCCATAAAATATTCACCACCTCAAATAACTGCATAGAAGCTGCAATAATTTGATATTGCAAAAATTTTACATAAGCATATATACCAAAGAATGCGTAAGCTAAAACCGGCCTCACTAACCCATTAAAAGCATCAACCCAATTAATTCCAGTTTTATAGGTTTTATAAAGCGCTTGGGTTTCAAACATATTAAGCTGAGGAATTATCTCTTCTAAGCGACCATCTGCTTTAATTTTTTGAAGCTTAACTTGATATTCAAGTATTTCCAGCTCATGTTTCTTATCCCCTCTATCAACAAAATACTTCATAATTTCTGGCACTAAAGAGCTTAAGAATCCAGCTAATGAAGCTAATAAAGTTATCATATTTTCTCCTTGTATTAATAATATTTTAAACTTGATAAACCGCCACAATATTGCATTTCCATTCCTTAGGAAGATATTGTTTAACAACTTTGCGGGCTTGTACATAACTATGAATAATGGTTATTTCTGGATTTGTATCCACAACAATAGCTAGATGCTGTGGCCAGTTATTTATTCTTATTAAAATGATATTCCCAGGCTGGATCTCATCTAATGTGACTGATTTTAATAATAAATTTAATTTATCTAGTAGCGTATTTGAAGTGGAAAACTTAGGATAATTAGTTTGATCATATAAATTTAGAGAGAGATTATTTTTAGTTTTAATATCTAAACCCATAATTAATCCTAGGCAATCACAGCCTCCTGAATCATTTAAAGTCTTTTTTATTCTACCCTGATGTTTAAATTTAGTACCAATCCAATCATGCGCCTTCGCAATAATATCTTTGGATTTCATTTTGATTATTTATTAGTGGATTGTAAGTTTGTGAGGAAAAGATCCCCCTATAGAGAACTCTATAAGGGGAGATATTATTAAAGCTTATAATTCACCATGAGTAGAATGCGCTGCATCTTCTCCTAAAGGTGCTGCAACTTCTTCAGCCACAGGTGCTGCCGCTTCTTCAGCCACAGATGCTGCCGCTTCTTCAACTACCGCAGGTGCTGCCGCTTCTTCAGCCACAGGTGCTACCGCTTCTACTTTATCTTCTTCAGTCATGTTAGTCTCCTTTGTTTCTTGGTTGTTATCTTGTTCAAAATTATTTTTGATATTGTTAAGCACTGCTGCCTTGGTTTCAAGAAATTTTAAAAATAATTTTCTTACTTCAGAATTCATAAAAAACTCTTTAATCAATGCCCAATGCGCTTCAAAATCAAACATAATATAACTCCTAATATTTTACTAAATGATAAATTTAAATTACTATTCTTAATATAGCTGAAGAAGGCTAACAGAACTATTAGTTGCACGCAAGCAATTTATGCTTACCTGGAATATAAGGTTCTCCTCTAAAATTCAAAGCATTGCTGAACTTGTTTATACAAGCCATTATTGACTTATCACATCCAGCAGTAATTAAATATAAATCTCCTATTTCTATCCTTAAATTGATAGCAGACTCCAATATAATTTTTTTATTTTCAAAAGCTAAAATATTATAAGAAGCATCTTTACCACCACCAGATAAGAATTTTATCACCCCTTTGGTAAAATAATCATTTGGTTCAGATCTATTTTCATCAATAAAAATATTATTTGTTATAATTTCAGTTATAGCTCCACTAAATGAAAAATCAGCTTTATTTTTTTTACAAAATTGATCAGCAAATTCAGCTCTACAGCTATTTGAATAGCATTTTCCTATAATATTATTGGTTTTAGCACTTAAAGTAGAAACCTCACTCTCAAAAGAATTTTGATTATATTTTATTTCTCCTAACCAACCTGTTTTTAGAATATTCTTTGGCTTATCTAGGTTTTTAAGATCCAATGTAAATATTTCTAAAAATGAGCGATTAAAATCCCCTCTTATAAAAGCTTCATGACTAAAAATATCACCATCAATAATTCCAGAAATGGAAAAATTATCTTGAGCTAGTTCATTACTACTGAAAATACTACTTGGTGTAAAATATCCACCACAAATATATTTCTTATCTTCAAATTCAATATCTTGATCAAAGTCAGTAAAACATAATAATTTCTTATTCTTTAATTTCAAATTCCAACAAGTAACTATTGTACTAATCATAATTTTATCTCCACTAATGGAATTTCATGATATGTGTAAACATTATAACTTTCTATTGAGGTGCTTAAATGATCTGAATCAAACCTCACCGGAACTTCAAACTCTCCCTCTGCCGATATAATACTTCCTTCAATAGGTGACTGTTCAAATCTAACAATACCATTTACTGAATTAACCTCTGGCTTTACTAAGCTTTCATTCAAGTAAATTTTTATTGTGTTAACAATAGGCTTAGTTATTTTACGAACACTAAAACATTCAAAATATTTATAAGTTTTGGTAAGTTGAAATTCTTTAGTAATTCCGTCTGCAATGGCAATTTTCTGACGTTTTATTTGATAATCACTCCAGTCTTTAAAGCGAAATCCTATAGCCCTGCCATAGCTCAATCTAAAAAAACTCAATATAACATCCAATTGTTCTTTTGTTTTTATAGCAGATGCCAAATTATAACGACTTCTTGGATAAGCCCAATTTATATTTCGATGTTCAAATCCACTACTACTTGCAACAACATCAGTAAAAAACTCTGGCCCGCCTGTTGCCCCATAAGCAATATCCGACGGAAAACTTATTTCTTGGAAAGCTGTTTTTATCATATGGTTTACCTATTTTTCATAAATAAATTGATATTTCAAAGTTTGGTCTAAATTATGACCAATGCTTGTTACTAAAAATTCTTGGTTCTTACCGATTTGAAAATCACTTAAGGGCAATTTTTGTAAATTTTTATCTAATAATATAAATTTATTGTCTTGTTGTTTGCTTTGGGTATTAAATAAATTTCTTTTTAATTCAGATAACATATATTTATGCTCCCCTAGATACTGAGCTTTAGCAAATTGAACTATCTCACCATTAATAATTGCTAAATTAGCAAAACGCTCTAATTCTTCTTCTAATTTGCTTTCTAATTCACCATTTATCATAGATAAGCTAATTGATTCTCCTAAATCTTCATCAATCAATCCTAAAATCGCGCGATGTTTAAAATATAATGCGCTATTATCTGGACACACAACTTCTGCACCTCGCCAATGTTCTTCATTAGCCACCACTCCTAAATAAAGTCCATAAGGTGGCAGTTCAAATGGTAATGGAGGAATATTTAGAATAATTAACTCTGTTTGACCTGGATCAAAATTTTCTTTATTCAGTAAAATACCTTCTTGTTTAAACTCTTGCTTTTCTTGATATTTATAGATATTTAAATTGCTATGCACTGCTGTAATATTAGTAATTCTAGATTGACATAGAATTGATTTTTGAACTCTCATTGGCAAAACTTCACCATTATTATTTTCTAATAAAATCACATCATTAGGGCAAATATTGATATATTCCGGCCCTAAATTAAACTCATAAGTAATTTGCTCATTCCACATTTCTTGTAGGGTTATTTGCGCAATAGTTTTAGCTCTCGAAGGATCAATAATAATTGGTAAATGAAGGTTCATTTGCTGCCTGCTGTTGGTACATAAATTATAAGCAGATTCTAAAGCCACCTGATAATCGAAGAGATAATTTAAATAATTAATATGCACAGCTTTTGGAACTTGCAATTCACAGGTTTTAGTAATAGTTAAAGGTTCTTTCTTTAAAGAATTATTAATAACTAATTGCTCTTGCTTGATGCCAATAACATTGGAATTTATTTTTTTCTTAAAAGTTAATATTCCACTAGCTTCACAAGTTTCAAAAAAATAACAAGTTTTAAGTAAATTAATGATGCTAGCAACATCTTCCTTAGAATTAATAACCAAGCCATCAATTAAATCGCAAAGCTCCTTAGCATTTATTTGATTTAACTCCAAACCCGCTTTTAAGCATAAATCTTGAATTACAGCTTGCAGAGTTATTAATCCTAATTTTCCATTAACCCAATGCCCTCTTGACCAACAGCCTCCATCACTCCAAATCAGTGATAAATCTGGCCAAAATGGATAAGGCCTTGCATCCCAAGTCCAAACAAACATCTGTTCTAAAAACTCACTATTGCGCCAGAATTTCTCAGTAGCTGAAAGCGCTTGCCTCTGGGCAACAAAATCAACTCTGCCACTTGAATGAATTGGGAAATTACTCTCACAACTATCAGGACTATAAAAAACATTAGGCTGGTTAGATGCTAATTCAACAGAAGGAAATCCAATCTCAGTGAACCATATTTTTTTAGATTTAGGTACCCAAGGAGATTTATTACCATTGGGATTATAATGTTCATTACTCCACCAATATTCAATATTTTTCCAAGCATAAGGAGCCGATAATGGCTTTTTTATTGTCTTTTGACTATCTTCATAATAATAATTATAACCCTCTCCCGATGACCAACCCTCAATAATTTTTTCTTCTTCATAAAAAGGTTGAGTTGCATTAGTTAAAGGAAAGTAAGCATCAATTCCTATAAAATCTATATAATCAGATGCCCATAATGGATCTAAATTATACCATCCATAATCAGCATGGTGATATTCGCTCCAATCTGCTGCATAAGTTACCTTAACCTTATCACCTACTATCTCTTTAACCTTTTTAGCTAAATCAATTAATGCCTCCACTGCAGGGAAATTATTATTTTCATCTCTCACTTTGGTTAAGCCTATAAGCTCTGAACCAATAACAAAAGCATTCACCTTATTTTTTACTAATCCTGCATAATGTAGAATAAAATTAATATAGCCATCTGGGGCATAAAAAAATTGCTTAACTTCTTCTGGCGTTCCTGTAATTCTTCCTCTCCATGGTTTATGATGTTGATCAACAAAAATCATGGGATAAAACATTATCTTATATCCATAATTTTTTAATGAGTCCAAATAACGCAAAATTGATAAATCATTGGTGGTTCCACCATAAATAGGACCAGAAAATTGATTTTTTGATATTAGATGTGCATTTTCTCTATTGTAATGAGCAACTTGCCATGCATCTGGAAGGGTGGAGCTTTCATTATATTCCACTCCAGGTAAAATTCTGCAATTACCAGCATTTGTATTAGTCACAAACCATCCAACAACAGGAGCCACCCACTGTAAATTGGGGCAAGTATCTTTTAATTGATCTAGTGCAACTAAACAATCTGCCTTATTTTCTCGATTATTTTGATTTATTTTAGTTTTCTGAAAATTAAAATTTCCATATTTGGGATTATAATTTTTAGGAACTTTTGATTGAACTTGAGTGTCATAAACAAATTCTCCAGATCCAGGGATCATTATCATTGCTTTTATTCTTTCTTCTAAAGCTATCTCAGTGCTTAAATCTTGAATCTTTAGTTTACGTCTAACTTCAAAAAGAAAATTTGGTATTTGATTGCCAAATTCACCTAATTGCAAATCTTCAATCACAATATAACTAAGACCTCTAAAAGCAGGAGTCTTTCCATGGCCACAATTAGCCTCAATTAATGGATCTGGCATTTGATCTTCACTACCATTATAAAATCTATAACAGCTTTTTCTTGGATCAATTAATTGATCATTTAACCAAACTCTTAAAATTTCATCTATTTCACCTTCAGCAATCGCAATGGCTAGAGAAACACTATAGCTATATTCAGTAGAAGCTAAAGATTTACCACCAAATTTACTTCTTCTTTGATAATAATCGCGTCTCTCTTCTTTTATATTACTCGCCCAAATAATATTCCCAGCAATTTTTGCTTTTCCATAAATTATTGGAATCATTCGTCCATAAGTTGAAGTTTGAATACTCAAATCGCTAAGTTTACCAATAATTGGCACTCTTTTATTTTTTCCTAAACGCTGCTGATCATATTCTTGACCTAAAGCAGCACCAACTCCATAACCAATGGCGCTGCCCATTGGTCCTGCCAAAGAATTACCTAATATAGACCCAGCTTGTGATGTAATTGTTGAACTCATAATATTTTATTTTTTGTTATTGGTTGAAAATAATGTAGATTTATTCCACTTTTATTAACCGATGGTGACTTATCTGATGCTAATAACTAACAATTTTTATAGACTAATTAATAAATCCTATGTATCTTCAAACGCAGTAATAAGTATTTATAATTAGGTAAAAAATGAAAATTAACGCAAATTCAATTAGACAAGGTACCGTTCTAGAGCATAATGGACGCTTATATATAGTAACTAAACAACCAGATCATACCCAGCCAGGAAAAGGCGGAGCTTATGTTCAAGTTGAAATGAAAGATATTAAAGTTGGCACCAAACTTAATGAAAGATTTAGCTCATCAGAATCTGTTGAAAAAGTTAGATTAGAAGAGAAGCGTTATCAATTTTTATATTTTGAAGATGAAAAACTCACCTTAATGGATAACGAAACTTTTGAACAAATTCTTATAACTAAAGATATTTTAGGTGATCAACTTCCTTATGTTCAAGATGGCATGGAAATCACTTGTGAAACTCATAATGATGAAGTTATCAACGCATATGTGCCAGAAAAAATTACTGCGGTAATAGCTCAAACTGAACCAGTAATTAAAGGACAAACCGTAACTTCTTCTTTCAAACCAGCTATCTTAGATAACGGCGTAAGGGTTATGGTGCCACCATTTATTAATATCGATGATAAAGTTATTATCCGTACAACCGATTCAACTTATATAGAAAGAGCAAAATAATCGTGACATTTTCTGTTGAAAACCAATTAAAAGCAATTAACGATTCCATTCATGAAGCTTCTCGTTTTATGCAAAGAGATTTTAGTGAATTAGTTCATCTGCAAGGCTCTAAAAGAGGCGTTAGCGACTTTGTTCATAAATGTTATGTTCGTCTACAAAATAAATTGATTAGTGCCTTAGCCATAAAACGCCCTAATTACAAAGTAATTATGGCTAATGAACCAACCTTACCAAATGATTCAGAATATTTTTATGTTATTGAACCAGTTTCAGGTATTGTTAATTTCCGTCATGGAATACCTTTTTGTTGCATGGTGGTGGCTTTATTTAAAAAAGATGCAGATCTTCAATATCAACCTATAGCAATTAGCATTCATAATCCAATACTCAGAGAAACCTTTTATGCCGGAAAAGCATTTGGGGCTTGGTCTGAAAATTATAACGAAACAATAATACCAAAATCTAGAATGCGCACCTCTTCAAATACCGATCTTGATAATGCTGTTATTTCTTCTTCTTTATTCACCTTTAGTACTATCCAAGGTAGAAGCTTTGGCTCTAATTTTCTTGAAATGGCTTATTTAGCCTGCGGAAGAATAGATGCTATTATTCATCAGCAAGAAAGTTTGCTCACTCAAGCAGGATTAATGCTTATCATTGAAGCTGGTGGCTATACTGAATCAATTGGAAATCATTTCTTAGCATCCAGCTCTGTACTCCAGAAACAAACATCTGAGATATTTCATTCTCTTGTAAATAGTAATTAGCACCACAATAGTTGCGTTGAGGCATTAGATGAATAGAAATACTTTAACTGTTGGATTCGCCGTATTTACCATGTTTTTTGGTGCAGGAAACATGGTTCTTCCTTTATTTTTAATGCAAAAATGGTCTAACTACTGGCTTCCAGCTTTTATAGGCTTCTGCATTACTGCTGTTTTTGTAACATTACTAGGTCTAATTTCTTCTGTTTTAGCACAAGGAGATATTAAAAAATTCTTTGCTCCCTTAGGGCTTATTGGGGGCTTAATTCTTCAAATTATTTTGATTGCTATAGAAGGCCCTTTTGGTATTGTTCCTAGAAGCTTAATTGTTGCTTTTGGTGGAGTTGAAACTTTATGGCCTAATTTTAGTCCTCATTTATTTTACTTTCTTTCTTGTGTATTGGTATTTTTCTTAGCAATTGATAAAAATAGAATTGTAAAAGTTATAGGAACTTTAGTTACTCCAGTAATGCTATTATTCTTACTATTTATAATTATTTACTCGTTCTCTAATTATGGCTTCAGCGGCATAGATCTAAAGCTTAATAATAGTGAGGCTTTTGTTGATGGCCTTTTAGAAGGTTACTTAACCTATGATTTACCCGGTGCAATTTATTTCACCTCTATTGCAATGGCTTATTTAACAGCAATAAACAGCAATAAGAAAGATATATTATCTAATGGTATTAAGTCTAGCTTTGTAAGTGCAATATTATTAATTTTTGTATATTCATTATTTATATATTTAGGTCTATCTCACAAAGCCTTGCTTCATGAAGTATCTCCCGAACAAATTTTACCCACTATAATAAAAGGCGCCTTTGGCCCTATATTATCCTTTATATTTGTAATATTTATATTTCTAGCCTGCATTACCACTGCAATTGCTGCAATCACCATTTGGTCAGACTTTATTCACCATTATTTTCCAAAACTTAATTATCGTGGTATTTTAGCAGCAAGTCTATCTATAGCTTTTATTGTATCTTCTTTAGGATTCACTCATTTAATGAAGCTTCTAGGGCCGGTATTAAACTTTATCTATCCAATACTCATTTGCTTAACTATTTACAACATAATTATTGGATTAAAATCTGGGATAGAGCAACAACAACAAAACCAAGAATTGCCTTTGGATAAAACTTCTTATGAGAAATAAATAAAGCTAGGTTTAATATAATCATTGAAGCCACTAACACCCCCATTGCAAAGCTTGGAGCCATACCTAAAAAAGCAACTATTATTAAAGAAGATATGGTAGTTGCAACTTCAATAATAAAATACATAGGATTAATTGCTGTATTACAATAATTGCAGCTAAACCTAGCAAAAATCCAACTCAATACCGGCAAATATTCGTAAAATTTCAGCTCATGCTTACAAACAGAACAATGTGGTTTTTTACCTAAAACATTGTTCAATCCATTAACAGGCATTCCTTGAGGTATCCTAAAATAAGCACTGGTTGTGTAGTTTCCTACCATCACGCCATAAAAAGCTGCTAATAAATATATCATTATTCTTGTACTCTCTTTAAAGTTAAATCATATAAAGTAATTGGACTATTTTTTAATTTATCTTTCTCTAAATTTTCTTCTCTTGCTTTAATAGCAATTTCCTTTAAATAGCTAGGAGTAGCCAAAATTTTACGATACTCTTCACTTAAATTTTCTAAATCTAGATTACGAAAATTCCTAGCAGAAATTGTTAAATCAACTTCTTTTATATTATCAAACCAAAGATAAAATCCCCAACAGGTTAAAGCTTCTATTAACCATCTTCCTTTTTCTAAGCTATATTTTTTACCATTTTCTAGAATAAAGCTTACATCTTCTTTTAATTTATCTTCTTGCTTACCAATAAAATGAATAGCACATTCAGAAGGTTTAATATTCAACTTTTGTAGCTCTGATATTATAACTTCTCCCCAAAGATTCATCTGGGGAATATCTGGAATAGCTATAAATATAGGATTATCTTTAGGGAAAGCTATTTGAAATTGCTTAATTTGTTGCTCAATTGTTAAAGGATTGGTTAATGGATCAAATAATGGATCACCTTTAAGGTTACTTGATCCTATTACATAAATTAATTTAATGCCATCAATAGCCAAAATTCTATCTAAGCTATTTTTATGACCAATATGCATTGGTTGTCTTTTGCCAATTGACAAAATATACTTAATTTTTTTTTCTAACAAACTATCTAAGCTATAAAAATAATGGGAGTTTTTAGAAGTTACCATCTTTCTTTCTTAATGCCTCCGCACTAGCTACAAATTTTCTATTTCTTAGGTCCTCTAACTTCCTCTCTTGCGAATGTTCATTTACTGGCAGCGAGCTAATATCCACTGATCCAGTTTGTTTATCCAAGCGCTGCCTCAATGAATCACTCATAGATTCCATATTGGTTCCATATGCTTGTCTATCTACAGCTATAGTTAGCTGAGCACCACCTGTGGTTGTTGAAATATTATTAACAGCCTGTTTCCCAAAAAAAACTCCCTTGCTCTTACCAGATAATGCAGAAGACAGCATTACAACTTTAGCCATATCCTCAAGCAATCTTAAATCATTAGCATCACTATCAATAGTACTATCACTTCTAAGCCTTATAATGGTTCTTGCCAATTCTTTCTCTAGAAAGTCTGCTGATCCTATGCCATATGAGTTATCTTTTTTTTCCTGTTTCTTTTCTTTTTTTGATGATGATAATAATTTTTTTAACATCTTTTTAAAAATATCATCTTGAGTTTTATGAGCATTTTTTAATTTTTGGTTTCTCTCATTCCCTAGTTCTTTTCTTGCTTTAATTAAACGAGAAACTAACTCCTTGTTAATTTTTCTACCTGATTTTGTCTCAATAGAAAGAGGAAACCCCTCAGCTTCAAGCTCTTTAGCCATTTTAATTAGCTGTGCTGCAAATTTTTTGTCTTCAGAGGTTAATTCTAATTCAGCTTGGCCCATAATTATTCTCATTAATTTATATAAAATATAGCATAACAAAAGAATATTTACTGGCCAAGAAAAAACACCTCTCCACTACTAACTAAACTTATATTATAAGTTTCTTCTTCTTCCATTTGAGCTATATGTTGATAATGTTCTATATGAAAATTACCAACTAGATTATTTCTTTTACCAAATTCAACTTTATATTCAGCCCCAGCACCAGAGAATGCAAGCTTCTGTATATAATTTTCTGCCCTAGAGCTAGAAAAAACTCCAGAGCTTGTTATATTAACTTGCCTTACACCAGATAAATTAGCATTTTCTTTCCAAGAATTATCATTATTAATATTATTTATAGCTATCAATTGGTTGCTAAGATCTAACTTAATATTATTTATACTACCGATTATTTCCCAATCATCCGTAATTTTTATATATAAAAATACTAATGAACCATTAAACATAATCTTCCACCACAATCGCTTTTAAATTTAAGATAATTTGATGAGTTACTCCGTCATTTTGTAAACATAATTTCTCTTCAAAATATTTCATTAATATTATTTTCTCTTCATTAGTAACATTCAGAATTTTTTTAATTTGTTCAGATAAATAGAGCATAAATTTAAAATTCTTATCTCTAGTATAAATGACTAATTTAAAATAAATTTCTTCTTTTTTAATTACTCTGGTAGAAACATCGCGACCTATAAAATCACCAACATAAATATAAGGGAAACTCCCTGCAGCTGGCATTTGGTAATATATTGCTTTAAACTGATCTGTAATATGAGGATTTTTTTTAAACTTCTCTGATATAAATTGTTGTAAATATAAAATCATAAACTCTCTTGCGCTATAATTGTTAAAACTATATTAGCTTCATTATGGTTAATAATTCTCTTAATATAAAAATAGCGATCGTTATAAATAATCCGCATATTATTCTTTAAACCTTTTATAAACCTAATGCGAAACTGATAAAATGAACTATCCATCAATTGCATTGCAATAAAAGCTTGATTGGCAGACTTACTATGCATGGCTTCAACACTAGAGTGAAGTTCTAGAAAATCTTGCCATATTTCTTTTTCATTATTATCTATAATAGGCTTTTGAATTTTAATATAATGACGTAATTTGCCCGCTAGATTTTTAATCATTAGAATTTTATCCTTTTATAAGACTGATATAGATTTTTAGCAGCCAATGGAATGGCTTGATCACTGCCTCTAAAATCATATAATTTAGATAAATGCTCTAAGATTCCTTGCTTAATAGCAGCTGGAAATTTCTCTGCATTAAAACCAGTAAAATACTGAATTTCAGCCTTTTGTACCGAATAGAAATTTTTTATATGAAGAACTTCATTCTTTGAATCTAAATAATATTTATCATTACTTAAATAGCCAATTTCTCCATTATGTTTAAATAGCTTAACATGATCTATCTTTGATATTGGAGCATAAATTAATTTTAGCCAGGATGGAAAATTTCCATATATGGTCATTTTCCATTTTGATTCATGCAACTGAATGCCCATATAATTAACTGCCATGTCATAGGCTGTATCCATCATTTGTTCAATCAATTGGTCGTCATAATTATGATCCACTCTCAAATATTCTTTGGCAAATTTCAGAGTAATCACTTGGGTTTTACTTTTATTAAGTAACTCCACTTGTTGATTCATTTATTTCTCTCCATTTTTTATCTTTTATCAAAGGATCTGCGATTAGAAGAAGGAGTAGAAATAGCTGAGGTAAAAGCTTTGGCAATTTGCCCGAAAACTTGTTTATTATGCATTGATTCATTGACATTATTTTTTGCTCCCCCCTCTCCCATAATTTTACCAAATATATTGGAAAAATTATTAGAAGAATAACCAGCTCCAGATGTTTTACTAAAAATCTTAGTTCCATTATTTAATTTTACTTGCACCTTTAGCATTTCAACATCTCGAGCAAGTTCTTTAACTTGATTTTTAATAATTGAAATTTCATCTACTTCTCTTCTTAACATGAAACTATGATCCTCAATTTTAAGAGCTTATTTTAAGTAGCTTGATTGCTTCAAAATTAATAACATCTCCACCCACTCTCTTAGTAGTATAGAATTTTACAAATGGCTTGTAGGTATAAGGATCACGTAACACTCTAATTCCAGCACGATCCACAATTTTATATGCAGATTTAAAATCAGCTAAAGCTATCGCTAACTTATCTTTTCCTATAGTAGGCATGTCAGTTGCTTCATAAACTGGCAATCCTAATAAGCTATCTGTTATTTCATTACCTAAGCCTGGGTTCCATAAATATCTACCAGTAGTTGCATCTTTCAAGGTTCTAATAGCATGAATGGTGGCCCTATTCATTAAGAAGCTTGCATTCTGACAATATTGTTCTTTCAATGAAAAATATAAATAAAATAAAGAATCAGCATCTAATGTATTCTCAACGCTAGAATTAATTTGTTCAATTCCTCCCCAATCTTTACTATTCTCATAAGTTAAAATTCCTCTAGGGCAGCTTGTTCCATTACCATGAATAAAAGCATAATTTTCAAGCTGAGCAAAACTACTGATTAACTTTTCTGCCAACCATTTTTCAACATCAATAAAAGAATCATCAATTAATTTTTGGGTTGCTGCTGGTTGCGCATAAATTTCAAATACTGGAATATTCCTTTTATTTATTTTAGGACTGTTAGTCTCCTCTCTAGGAGAGATTTCCGCAGTCCATCCAGATTGAGCTTTATCGTAATCTTCTATTATATCCAAAGAATTGCTTGAAATTCTTTCATTTGAAGCAATTTTTCTCATTGGAGAAATTTCATCTAAAATCTTACTAATTTGCTTTGAAGTTTCAGAAGTAATTAAATATCCACCATCTTGATTAGAAACTCCTGATAATGATTTTTTCTCAATTCTACTTAAACTCTGTTCATTTCCAGAGCGTAAATAATTTTTGAAAGCTAATTTATGTTCATTATTTTGATAGCCTTCATTAACAGAAGCACCTGCAAATGGCCTTGAAATGCTAGTTTCAATTAAATCTAATCTAGATTTTTGTTCATCTAAATAATCATTCATTTTTAGTAATTGCTGCTTAAGCAGAGGATCAGCTGCTCCTTTTTCTTCAATAGATTTATTTATTTCATCATTAATTGATTTAAAATTTTCCCAAGTTTGTTGCTTCATATATTCTCCTTTATTTTGTTGATTTTTAACTTCTAAAATATTTGCTTCCTTATTAGCTGGAAATGTTACCAGACTAATTTCCCAAAGCTCAATGTCTTCAATTATTCTTGTTTTACCTTCGTAATAATAATTTATAGCTTTAAAGCCTATACTAACTCCTGAAATAGCTTTAGCTTTAACCAATTTATACACTGATATAGCTTGCGGCAAATCCAGCAATAATTTTGCCTTAAAATATAAGCCATAATTATCTTCATAAATTTCTTCAATTACCCCTATGGGTTCTTCAGCCTTGTGATACCAAAGAAATTTAATATTCTTTTTATCTAACTTTTTAAAAGCTCCTAATTTAATTAAATCATTATGCTGGTCCACAATATTAAAAACACTTGCATAACCAACAACCACTCCTTCTTCGTTGCTATTTAATGTTGTGATATTTAATTGTTTTTGATCCATACTCCTCCTTTTTGCCACTTTTAAGAATTTAACACTCATTCAATGCAACTATTGATTTCTTAAATACGAAAACTATTAAAAAAAATTAATATTAGTGTATTTTTCTCTTGCTTTAGTCTTTTGTTATGATTATTAATTTATATTAATGAATTTTATTTATATAATTATAATCAATTATCTTTTTATTAATTCTTTTCTTGGTAAAATCTAGTCTTTAAATAGATTTTTACTTACGTTAGATAACTTAAATTTTGGATATTAAAATGAGATCACGCCTCAACAACTTTATGCCTTCTCACTATTCTGTAAATAACGATCTTGAATCGTCATCAATTCCCGAAACTATAACTAGAATGCCTTATATACCTTCATTCCCAGGAATTAATTATGCTCCGACCAGCTCAATGATGGAAGAGGATTTTGGTAGCTCATCTTCCTCTAGAAGCCTTATGGAAAATATGGATATTCTTAACTTTGAAGAAGAAGATGATGATATAGATTTATTCTTAAATCAAAGCGAAGAAGATTTATCCACTCCAGAAACTGATGTCACCATGCAAGAAAATACTAGTAGAGAATCATGCAATATGTTTGATACTTCAAAATTTTCTACACTAGGAAAACGTACTTTTGATGAAACTTCATCAACCAGCTCAGAAGATGTATCAGATGAAGAAATTATGGAAGCCCTAGGTTTTCTAGCATCTCCTAATCAAGATGATAGTTCTTTAGAAATGAGTGATGACTCCTCTATTAATTCTTTATTTTTAAGCCCTAATTCTGCAACAGAAAGTATGGATGATTCTATCTCCAGCCCTTTAGTATTGAAATTAAAAATATCAAATAACAAACGTAAAGCTGGTGCTGATGAAGACATAGATACAACATCAAAGAAAATAAAAGTTGATAGTTCATTAAAAGAAAATATTGATAACAACAATATGAATACAAGCCCATCCACTAAGGATGCATCTTTAGTATTAAAACTTAAAGTATCAAACAACAAACGTAAATCTGATGCTGATGAAGACATAGATACAGCATCAAAAAAAATAAAATTTGATAATATAGAAGACGACGATAATTCATTAATGTTCAGCCCAGACTCTCTTTCTAGCCCTGTATTTGTAAATTTAAAAACTCCAAATACTGCTGAAACCTTTGTCCATTCACCTCTAGATATCAGAGATAACATAAATACCGATATCTTTTCTTCAGAGCCAGAACAAGGATCTTCTCAATCTTCCTCTAGCGGCGCTATGTGCCCCTCATTAGATGAATATGATTTAGCCTTCCTTGGCGATGATTATGATGATATAGAGAATTTTGGCCTCTAATAGGTTTTTTTATAATAGTATAAGACATTATATTATCAAAATGTCTTATACCATTTATTTAGACTTTACCTTGAACTGGCGACAATCCAACCATCTGTCTCTTTTCATTTTCAGTTAAAAATGATGCATTTTCTATTCTTGCCCAAATTTTTTCTCGTCTTGTAGATAATCCACTAATGTCATTAATATCATATTTTAAATGAAGATTCGTTCCAAACATTGGAATCAACCAATGGTTTAAACTATCTGTCATATGGTCTAATAATGGAATCACCGTTTCTTCCCAAAGAGCTAATCTAGCTTCTTGCATATTGCTATAAGTATTATCACCAGGAATACCTAATAATTGTGGAGGAACACCAAAAGCTAGAGCAATATCTCTTGCTGAACTATTTTTAGCTTCAATAAAATCCATATCTTTAGGTGACATACTCATTTCCTTCCATTCAAGGCCTCCCTCAATAAACAAGGGACGACCAGCATTCTGATTACCTGAGAACACCTCATCAATTTGTTCTTTAATTCTCTCATATTGCTCTTGAGAAACATTCCCTCCATAACTGCTATTTTCTTTAACTATTAAAGCACCGCTGGGGCGGGCAGCATTCTCAAGCAAAGACTTATTCCAAGCCGCTGCCTGATTATGCTGATCAATGCTAAATGCTGCAGCCTCAACTGAAGAAAGGCCACGAAAATCATCTAGCGGGTGGAAGTTTTTAATATGCAGAATATTTGCTCCTCCGGTTATTTTATTACAAGGATAAAATTTTTCTAAATCACTAACCTTATATATATAACCAGAAATATTTCCAAGATTATCAGAAACAACACTAACTCTATCTGGCCTTAAAATATGCAATTCCTGGGGAGCATTTCTCTCTTGAGCTATTGCTTGGATAAAAGCATTACCACTTATTAATTTATAAGCATAAATATTTTCGAAGAACTCTGAACCAGCATAAAAAGGATTGGGGCGTTGCAATAATTTAAGCAATGGATGCTCAAATATTTGATGTTTATTTTGCCCCTTAACCTCATAAAGAGCCCAAGGAACACTAGCTGCAGCTTGAGAAATTATATTTATAGCTCTATGTGCAACCACATTTTTAATATAAGCTTGGTCTGCAAATTCTTTATATTCTCGTAAAGACCATTGGGGAGCATTAGTTTCATATACATAAGATTTATTATGTATATTATGTTTTTTGGGAGAAAATGATTTACTCTGCCAATTTGCAATAATTTGCTTTAATTTATTGGTCATTATATAATTCTCAATTAAATATTTGAAGGATTAGAAGAAAAGTTGAATCAGTAAAGAATTTTAAGTTATAATTTTTAATAATTTATTTACTCTTATCATCTATATTTTGTATACTATAATATTGATATATGAATGTCATGTACCTCAAGAAAAAATTTATGAGTAACTAAAAAATGGCTAAAGAACAAGATTTATCTAATTTTGCTGCATTTGATCTAGATGATTTATTGGCTGAAATTTCTCAAAATAATACATCAAAAAAAGAAGTAACTGCTTATTTAGATAGAACTTTCTTAATGAACATGATTAAAGAATATCACGACCAAACTAAAGATAATGAAGTTAATTTTACTAACGATAGCAAAATAGACATCACCGAATATAATTTCACTGGGGCAGATTTCAGAGGAATCCCTTATAGCGATTTTGCTCTTTTTGATTTCAGAGAATGCGATATTAGTGCGGTTAAATTAGACCGAGCAGGTATTAATTTTTTTCGTGAGCTGATGCTAGCTTCAAAAGTAAGCGCTCAAGGTTTAAATTTTGAAGGAGCTTATCTTGGCCCTCTATTAACTCGAAGATCAGACTTAGGTATTGAATCTTATATCTATTTAAATTTAAGTAATCTCAATTTAGCTGGCACCAATTTCAATAACACCAATATTGAAGGATTAATATTAGAGAACACTAATATATCAGGCTGCACCTTTATTAACTGCAAAGCTATGATTCCTGAACAATTTGCATTCAGCATGGGGTTTGAAAGCTCTATATTTTACAATGATAAAACGCAAGATGCTGAAATGAAAGAACAAATCAAGAAACTTGCTCAAACCTTAGACCCAGCTGTATATTACACAAAAACTTATACACATTCTCAACATCCCATCTTTAAATTCTTAAGTAAGTTTGAATTTGCCACTAGAGATTAGATAATAAATATCACTCTTAACTCTAAAGGAATAAATATGATTTAATTAATAAAAATAAAATTTACTCTTGACTAAAATGTTATGTTATAATATCACATAACTTAGCCTTAATCATAATTATTAAATAGAGTAATATTGTGAAAAATATTCAGCAAAACAATATAGAATTATATCAAGTACCTGGCTATTTCCAGCAAGTACCAAATTATGAATATTTAAATAATAATTTAGATAAGATAACTGGAAGCCAGTTAATTATAAATTATTCTGCACAAAATATATTTGCACAACAATCGCCATTAAACGTTACATCATTATCTCAAGAATTAAACTATTTCCAACAAGTACAAAGAGGCTATGAATATTTATATAGAGATATGGGAGAAATATCTTGGCATCAATTAATTATTGATCCAATCCAAGATAGTTTTTTAAAAATAGGACTTACAAAACTTATTCAATATCATACTCCTTCGGCCCCGATTCCAATTCAAATATCATGTTCACATGGAGGATGCACCTCTCCCCATAACATTATTAATGATAATCATGATGAAAGCTTTACTGAACATTTTATAGAAGAATATGCAATTCACGCCTCAGTTAAAGTAGCAGCCACTATTATGTTTCCTATAATTTACCCACTTAATATATCAAATTATTTAGCTCCTAATATTAGATATGCTGGAGACGAAATAATAAAATTTCTTGGCATAGCTCCTCTTGAAGTAATAAGTTCAATCAAGATTTTACCAAACAGCGCTAAAATAATTGGCAACTCAGTGGATTATCTTACTTTCAGAGAAAATCACTATACTGACAGAGCACAAGACCCAGAATATGAAGAATTTGCAAATGAATACGAAACCTGGATGGAAGCTATAGACGCAGCAATGCATGCATATGATGAATTTTCAACAATCATAAATAATCTTCACACTAAAGGAATGTTTGTAGCAGCCAATATTTGGTACCAAGCTAGAACAGCATTATATAGCACCTCTCAAGCTGCCAAACAAATTCATGATCAAAAAATTCATGATCTTAGAGAAGAATTAATACCTAAAACAGAAAATTTATCTGAAGAAACCACTTGGGGTCAATGGTTATATTCACCAGCTAAATATATTGCAACTCAAGTGGCAAGCGCTTTAATCACTTCAAGCAGTATTCTTGCTTATACATATTTTGGAACAAAATTTAATAAATTTTTTACAAAAAACTCTCATGACTCTATTTCCAATTATAAAAGCACCCCAGCAGAAATAGCAGCCAAGATGCTTGTTACCTCGGTTAAAAAAATTACTTCAGTCGAAAATATTGCAAAAACATTAGTTAGTAGCGTAATCGAAAATACTCTTGAAAATATATCTAACCTAAAAGATGATGAACTTATACTCCAGATACCAACAGTAAATAATCTGAAAAAAATCGTAGGCATCCATTCTATCACAGATAGCCCTGCAACCTTTCTTGAACTTTGGGATAAGACCAGCCTAAAATCATCACCAATATGCAGAACATGCAGCACTCCTTCT
This sequence comes from Rickettsiales bacterium, assembly GCA_049653745.1. GTDB lineage: Bacteria > Pseudomonadota > Alphaproteobacteria > Rickettsiales > CANDYO01 > CANDYO01. Next base: position 2,371 of record JBASGW010000007.1, on the reverse strand, counting down.
TTTAAATCATCTAAATCAATATCTAAAAGTACTCCAAAGTTTTCTCCTATCATTCCAGAAAAATTTCCTGAATTTTCTCCAGAAACCTTAGGCAGAGAAGGCTGCTTTGAAGGGGTAGATTATGCGGATGGAAGTCTAATTGGTGCTAATTCACCATTGCAATTGGAATAATATTCTGATTAAGTCTTACATTATTAATATAGCCAATTATTAATTTTTATGCTATTAAGGCCTTAATATATTCAACTATTAATAAGGTAATATCATGGAAAGCAACCAAACTGATTTAACTACAAAAGAAGAAGAAAAAATATCCTTAACTATAACTCAAGCTACTGTTAAAAAGATAGCCCAGCAATTCAAATTATGTGGCGCCTATATAAATTTATTACCTCTAGATAAATCAGTATCTCAGTCTAGTCTAAAAGCAGAGGTTTTTAAAAATACAAAAACTGGTAGAGAAGAAATACTAAAGCTAAATAAAGATAATCCTCTTATAAAAATACTAAGTCTAAACCAAAAACAGATAACAGATATTAAGGCTGCTGCCCTGCTCAATCATCAACCTTTTTATCTGCATCTTATGAACTCTATTTTTCCATATAATACACACCGCCTTCCTGCATTATATGAGTTAATTAATGAGGTAATTAAACTTAAACCTCACAGCTCTTTAAGCTCAGAGGAACAAATATTATATTCGATTGCAATAATATCTGAATCTCTAAGTATACTAGTAAACAACAACATAGATCCTATTATTTTATTAATGGACCCAATTGCTCCATATTATATCGATACTCTAGCTATAAGAGAACTGGTACAAGGAATTTCCCAAAATCCAGACTTAATAAAAGATTTAGAAGAACGCGGAGCCACTGGCTTGCAATTAGAACTACTTAAGGCTGATGAAGAAAAAATTATAAAGCTTCTTAACACAGAATTTGGTCCCTCTAATAATATATTTTTAATATTAGAAGAATCAATTAAATATAGTTATAATAATGTTGCCTTACATATTATTCAATCCATCTATGATAACTTAGATCCATATATTGCTCTTGAGAACTCACCTTTCAATGACTTTTACCTTAAATTAGTCGTTAGTTTTACTAATGCAATAACCAGAGATAACATAGAATTATGTTCAACTTTCTTACAATTATGGAATATTTTTCTTCTCCCAGATCAAGCAAGGTTTATTAATCTTTTTATTCAAAGAATGAGTGAAGATAATTACCATAATCTTATTCTAAATCTAATAAAAGAGACTTCCATTTCAGATTCAATGGTTAAGTTTTGTTCTTTTGTGTTTGCAGCAGAGAATTTATCTAAACAACAAGCTATAAAATTAACTAAAGCACTTAAAGTTGAATACCACGATATATTAAAAGATATGTTTGAAGATTTATCAGATAAAATAGAAAATATAAAAGATGACTCTCCTTCCTTTACTGAACTATATGCTTATTACCATCTTGTTGGAATCGCCAAAGTTACTGAATTTATGAGCTTATCAATTAAAACAAATTTTATTGAAGATAATTTTGATATGGTATCTCGAGTAACTAAATATGTAAACGAGCAAATAAAAGCTTTTGTTACACTTACCCCTTCTTTCGTTATTAATCCCATGGTATTAGACTTACTAGCTCAAGTTCAAGGAGAAGAATTGATTCGTCAAGATGCTATTGAATCTTTATCCAAATCAGCAGAGATAGTTGAAGCCTCAAATAAACCAAATAGTAAATCTTCAAAAAAGAAAAAAAAATCTTCTAACAAATCTACTAAAATAGATACAGCTACTCAAGAACTTGATAATACTAAAAAATTAGTTACAGCCACCAGTAATATAGGCAAAGATCCATCTAAAATAAGCTTAGAAAGCTCTTCTAATACACCAGGAGATGACCCTGATCCAGATAATAATTCTCAAAAAATTATTAGTAATCTTAAAATTTCTAGAAGTGAAGAACTATCCTCTCAAATCGCAACAGAAGAAGTGGCATCATCAATAGAAAACTTAGCAGAATTAGATGAAATGCCCCTGCAAGAAATTACACTTACCTTTGGAAATTTTGAGCCCGCATTAACTTCAACTGTATTAATGGATACATTTTCTGCAGCTAACCTTCTCAAACCTAAAGAGCTAGAATCAGAATCGCAAGAATTATTTAATATATCACCAGAAACTCCAATTACCTTTGGAAACTTTAATCCTGCATTAACAATATCACCTAAAGATACTGAAGATACCACATCACCAGAACAAGTTAATGCTCCAGCTGTATCATTAGAGGAAGAAAGCACTTTAGATATAAAAACAACTTCACCAGAACATATTGAAGCTGCAACGGCACCAGAACAAGTT
>JBASGW010000006.1:0-63386 GCA_049653745.1 Rickettsiales bacterium | reverse complement strand
GAAAAGAATATAACGAAAAAATTTATCAAGTTTACAAAAATTTATATGATAATGGATCTACTACTATAAAAGACGTCCTAGATACGTGCGCTATTGTGGCATTAAACTCTCCTAATATAAGCATAGTTGCGCCAATATCAGGCAGAAGCTCTTTTAAGCATAATTTATATCTTAATGTTGGAACGCAAACCGAACTTAAACTTGCTTGTTTACTTATGTTTAGTAATTTTAACGATCTTGAAATCGGTAGAGCCATCCATGAACTTACGCATCTATCAAGCTATTATATATTTAAAAATCACGCTAATCCATATAGCCTTACTAACGACTCACAACAGCAAAAATATAATTATGCAGCTAAACAAATGATTAGCAATATAACTTCCTTGATGAAAGTAGATTTTTCTCCTGCAGACATAGAAAACACTAGTATAACCACATTGAAATTCAAGAACGATCTTTTAAGCAAAAGAGATATTGTACTTTACAGCGCTATAGGCAGGCTGGATGAACCAACGATGCTAGATCTTTTCTCTAGAATATTTTTTAATATCTCTATGGGCAGCGATTCTAAAGAAAAATACATAAAAATTTTGTATCAAGCTGAAATAACCTCTAAAAACACATCCAAAACTGCAGAAATAGCTTTAGAGAGGTTCGGGAATTGGGCATATTATACAAATGATGAAGTAGATGTTGAATGTATAGCAAGATTTGTAGAATTGCATTATCGATTTAAAAAATTAAATTACTCTCAAGACTCATTACAATCTATGATAACTTATTGGCTAAATAATATTAGTCCTAAAGTCGCAGAGCTAAAAACTTCTTTAAATTTATCAGATTGCGCTGGGAATGAGACCTTTATATTTGATCATGATGAGGGCGATCAAAGTATAGCATCTTATCAAGATAATTTATCTGGGGTTGCTGGCACTATCGCTTTAGTTAGTATAACATATTTTATTGGTTACTTAGCAGCAAATTTTCCATTTCCACATCACCCTATGGTAGAGTGTGAATGGTAATGTTGCTTAAAGATTACTCATTTCACTACTTACATTATTATTTAGCTAAAAATTATCAGTAGAAAACAAGATATATTCTGAATATTGAGTGAATTATATTTATATTATCTGGTTTTTTCTTCTTGAGTTTTATTATTTTGTTTAGCTTGCTTCCTTTGTTCCTGATTCATTCCCATCATTAATCGTACGGCGTTCATCAAAATTTTTTGAGTATTAGGAGATTGTTCTATTATTGACTCAATACTTCTGGTTTGTTGATTATTTGGTGATAATGGTTGTTTTTCTGTAGGATTGATCATGCCAGGAAAGCTAGTTCTATTAGCTAGGTCATCATCTTTTTGAAATATTTCTGCCAATTTAGATTTATATTCATCATCCTTTTTGCCGCTAAACACTTTACCAAAACTTGATCCAATTGCCGTGAATCTTTCAGATGTATAGCTTGAACATTTTTCTAATATTCCTTTTGTAAATTTTACATTTGAAGCTTCTTTTGGATCAGTAAATGGAAAGGTAGCAGAAAAATTTAATCCATGAGCTATTAATAATGCTCCAGTTGCAGCTGCGCCAACAACAAATTTTGCGCTATTAACTGCGGAGCCAATAATTGCTCTTGTTGTGGAGCCAGCCAAAGTAACTATTCCTAGGGTGAATCCTGCTGCAAATCTAGTTAGCCCATTAAAAGTGGATTTAAATGTAATTGAATCTTTGTTGTCTTCTGCCATAAATTATGAACACCTTGAAGTTATTCTTAAAAAGAAATATCAATTTTAAATTACAAACTTTCTTTGACTTTATGTCAATACATTATAAACTTAAATCAATATAAATATAATCAGGATTATAAATTGACTCAATCTGCTGAAAATTATGAAAATGCTCCTCTTTTGAGTGAAAATAATAAGCCAAAAAAATATTTAATCCTTACTTCTTCAGGTGGAGGAGGGCATATTAATGCAGCTCAAGCTAGGAGAAATGAGTTACTTGCATTAAAGATTCCTGAAGATCAAATTGATATTATTGACTTAATGGGGTTATATCAAGGTATTGGCGCTAAGAACAAAGGTCAACCATGGATTCCAACTTATAGCTTTTTTGCCCTTGATCCCATGTTTTCTGGAGAGGCGAATACTAGTCAATGGGATAATGCCCAAAGAGAGGGAGCTGAAAAAGCTGTCCGTAAATTAGAAAACTTAGTTGAGTTACAGCCTTTTGCTGAGGGTCTTCAAGCTAGTGAAGTTGAAAAAAACTTATATGAATATCTTCAAAGCAATGATGTTCAAGCGGTATATAATACTCAGGCGCTTTCTACCCCAGCAATTTGTCAAGCGGTTGTAAGGCATAATGAAGAGCTAACAGAAGATACACCAAAAAAGCCTCTGTCAATTATTACCACAGTAACCGATTTAATAACCCATAGAGCTGAACATTTTCTGACTTCATTACAAAAATTGAAGCCAGAACATCAAGCAGTTTTACAAATGGAGATAGCTGCCTCTCCAATGATGGATCCTGGAGAAAGTGAAGCAGAATTTTTAAAAAGATATGGGGTTCCGGATAAACTTTTTGTTCCTAAAGCTCCTCTTGGAATTTTAGATGGTGAAATTTATAGGGGAGAAACGAAAGCGGGTGAATATAAACTTCCTGTAAAACAAGAAATTCTTAATTATGATGCAAAAGATAGTGGGAAAATATTAATTAAGGCCAATAAAGTTGATAATGACGCTGAATTTCAATATTTAAACTCTCAATTAGGTAGAGCTGAAAAACAAGCATCTGTTGATATTGAAATAAAGAAAGGAAAAAATGATAAGCTTATTACTATCACAATGGGTAGCCAAGGAAGTAATACAGTTTTAGAATATATGGATGCTTTTAAAGAGCAAATAATAGCAGCTAAAGATTTGCCAGATGATGGCAATATATATCTTTGTATTCCTGCAGGAAAATCTGGGAAGGGTTCTTTATATGAAAAGGTAAAAGACCATGCTGGCAATATTATGGCAGAACTTCCAGAAAATCTTAAAAAAAGAGTGAAAATTTTACCTCTTGCATTTCAAGATGGAAAACATATGGCATCTTTATTAAGTAATTCTGATGTTTTAGTTACTAGATCAGGAGGGATGTCAGCCTATGAAGCTAAGGCAACTCATGGAAGGAACCCAAGTCGTCAAGTTTTTGTTCATTCTGAAGCTAAGCTAAAATATCCAGATAATTTCCCAAAACATTCTTTTGATGCCACCTATGAAGCTTTAATGACCGGAACAGTGAAATGGGAGGGTGGAAATGCTGAGTATCTTTTAAGAGAAATTGAAGCATCTCTTGGCAGCTCTGAGACCATAAATTTTGGATTTTCTTCTAATAAAGAAGAGCGCCAAAACCCAAAGGAAAATTCCTTATTCCACTTTGCTTATGATAAAAAATTAAACAAAGACAATTTAACTAAGATTGAGCAGTTAATTAGAGAGGGCTCTAACCCTAATCTTAAATTCCCTGGAGGTTCATATTTAATAGATCATTGTGCTGATCTTGAAACAAAAAAACTATTGGTAAAATTTGGTGCTCATATTACTAAAAAAAGCTTAGAAGGTTTAAGTGAAGAAGATAAGAATAAATTATATTTAGAGCAAAAAGAATTTAAAAAATCTGGCTTTCCAACTCCGATAGATGGAGATGAAAAACAAAAAAAAGCTTACTCATATTTAAATCCTTTGCAGCCTACTAATACTTTAGAAAAAATTATAGTTGGTATAGATAGAATTGGTAATTTTATTAAAAATAAAGTTTTAATGATGGATTCCATTCATAATTATTTAGACGCAACTAGAATGTATTTAAGGACTGACCCAACGGAAAAAAGAAGCCCGTTAAAGCGAGCTAGGCAGTTGCGTAATTTTGCAATTAATACAGCAATATTTGTTGCTAAACAGCCTGTTTATATGGTTACCAAGCCAATTTCTTGTGCCACTAATATAATTAGAGCTGGTTTAGTTGGTGCAGGAATAATATATAATGAAGCAAAGGGAGTTAAGAGTAATATTTCAAGTTATGCTGAACTAAAGGCAACAAGAAAGAAAATTTTAGTAGATGCAAAAGATTCTTTGGTTGCTTGGGGAACGGCAGCTCTTGTTTTTTCAGGCTTTGGTGCTCCAGTTGCTTTTAGTATAGGTGGTGCATCGGCCTCAATTAGTTTAGGCGCAGCTAGTTTTGGGGTGGCTAACTCAGCAGTTGCAAAGCTTAATGCTGCTTTAGTTCAAACTGTATCTTTAACTCAAACCCCAGCCGCAAGCGCAGTTATGATGGCAGAAACTGTGGCTGAATGGGGCGCAATAAGGCCGTTTTTCTATCATTATTTGAATCCTAAAAAATTATTTTATACAAAAAATGAAACCGGCAAAGAAGAGCATAATCTTCTAGGAGAAAAAGTTCATGAATTACATAAAATAACAACTGATTCTACTATTGATATAGAAATTAGAAGAGAGGCATCTAAAAAAATTGACCATATGCTTAAAGGGATTAATATAGAACATATAGGTGCAAGAGCAGCAAAAGTGGCTTTGGTTCCTTTTAAAGAAGGGTCTAAAAAGAAATCAAAAGAGGTCTAATACAAAATTACAATTTCTTGTCAGCAAAACATAATAGAGTTAATGGTGTGTTTTTGCTGAAACTTATGCTGTAATGAAGTCTAATAGAGTTGATATTTCAGGAAATTATAGCGATCAAAGATTGTGAGGCTAGTTTCTTTTATGGAATGGCTTTCCTAGAGAGCTATAGATGGAGATAATGAAACATGATATCTTTTTAAGAAAAAGGATATTATATGGTCAGTAGATGCAAACATTGCGAAGGCGTAGAAAGTCTTTGTCCAAGGTAAACAAAGATATAAATGCCTTAGCGCTGTGGCAAAAATTACAGAGAAGGAGACTTAAGAGATGAATGTAGCTTAGAAACTAAGCTCAGAGTTATTAAGTTGTGTTTAGAAGGAGTTGGAATTATGTCTATAGAAAGAATGGAGAAAGTGCCTAACCTTCTCATTATTAAATGGATTAGGAAGTTTTATCTATATTAATAAAACGCTTAAATGAAACAGAAATACCAGAAGAAGTTAAGAAGATAGAAATCATAGAGTTAGATGATTTATTTACATATTGTCAAAAAAAACTAACCGCGTACACGTATGGCTTTCTCTTGATAGAGTAAGAGGTCAAGCTGTTGACTTTGAAATAGCTACTCAAGCTATTTTAGCGCTTACTTGCTTATGGCGCAAAGACTTGAATCTTGTTATAACATTGATATTGCTTGCAGTGATCACTATGATGTTTCTAATAAATATAGAATTTCAAAAAGACATTATATAACGAAAGCTGAAACCTCATTAGTCGAATCGTTTAATTCATTGATGCTAAACAGGAATTTCTCCCGCTGCTTTTCCTATAAAAATGGCGCTTCTTGACGAAGACAAGTCAATCATTGGCATATTTCTAGTTTATTTACTTTTTCAATTGAGTTAACAATATCTGGTGCTAACAGATTCATACACAGTAGAGTTGCAGTATATGCATGAGTCAATCCTTCTTTTGTTCTCATTTGAATTTTTATTGAATATAAATCCTTATTCTTCAACTAGTATTTAGAAATTATTTTAAATATTGCAATATAAGTTAAGCTACGTTATATAATATTGTATAATTTATTAACAGAAGATAATGGTTGTGATTTATGGAAGAAATGTTAAATAATAATAGTAAAGCTAAAGTAGAAAAGTTGAGCAATGAATTGTTTTCTGCGGTTTTTAATGGGCAGAAGAATAAAGTTAAATATTTGATAGAACAAGGCGCTGATATCAATTTCTATGATAAGACGACAGGATGTACATCTTTAATTTTTTCTCTAATATTGAAAAAATTAGATATAGCAACATATTTAATTGATGAAGGTGCTAATGTTAACCTTGAAGCTGCAGCAGCAGCTTTGAAAAACAAAACAGCTTTAATGATAGCAGCTGAGTATGGCCCTTTAAGTATAGTAAGTTTGTTAGTTGATAAAGGCGCCCATATTAACGTTAAAAATATTGAGGGTAGAACAGCATTAATGTTTGCAGCACTTAATCATAAAAATATAGTAGAGTATTTAATTTATAAAGGTGCTTATATTAATGATCAAGACTCTGGAGGTAATACAGCTTTAATCGTTGCCGCTTATTTTGCACAAAAGTCAATAGTAGAATGCTTGGTTGAAAATGGCGCTGATATGTACACTCAGAATCATGATGGTTACACAGCCTTAATGGAGGCTTCATCTAATGGTTATAAAGATATAGTAGAATATTTAATTAATAAAGGTGGTATTGGTGATATTGATGGCATCATTAATAATGGTTGTAAAAAAGGCATGACAATGTTAATGGCAGCTGCAGGGGACGGAAGAATATCTTTAGTGAAGCTATTAATTGATAATGGCGCTAAAGTTAATGCTAGAGATGAAAAGGGCAACACAGCCTTGATGGAAGCCTCATATAAGGGCTATGAAGATATAGTAGAATACTTGGTTGAAAATGGCGCTGATCTAAACCTTAGGAATATTAAAGGTGATTCAGCTGTAATATTTGCAGCCACTGGGTACCACCATCAATTACCTGGAAAACATGAAGAAATTATTGATTATTTGGAGAAAAATGGCGCAGAGGATGACTCTGTTGAGCCTATAATGATATATACTGGGGAGAATTTCAATGATTCTTTCCCTTATGATCCAGATGCAAATAACAAAGGATTTACCGGTGTGGCTATGGAGGGCAATGTCTTAGAATGAGAGGTTCTATGGATGATTCCTGGGCACTTATTTAATGTGTTAAGCAAATATTATAAGTTAGAATACCGCCTCTTATAAGAATTTATATGTGGGGTTTTGCTATCTAAAAACTACCAAGCTTCGTATTAAAGTGGTGGTGCCATATAATTAGTCATATTAAAAAATATCATTAATACTATTTTTTATTCTTTGAATAAAACTTGCTTTACCTACATCTTCTTTTGCAACTAACTTATAAGTTACTCCATGGACGCTTGGGCTTTCAATGATTAATTCTCCTAACTGGTCACCAGAAGCAATTGGAGCAGCTAGGGGAGTGTTATAACGTATAGTGGTTTTAATATTTTTTACTTCGCTTTTAGGAATAATAAAATTAATTTCATTATCAGTTATCAAAGAAACTTCTGATTTGTTTCCATTAGCTACTTGAGTTTGTTCAATAATTTGTCCTTTTTCAGCAATTTGTACTTTAACAAAATTCATCATTCCATAGTTAATTAACTTTTCCATTTCTGCAGTTCTTACTTTGTTAGATGGTAATCCATTAACCACTGCAATTAATCTACGGTCTTTACGTTTTACTGATGCAGTTAATCCAAATCCGGCATCATCTGCGTGGCCAGTTTTAAGGCCGTCAGCTCCAATATCTTTATAGAGTAACCCATTGCGATTGCCTTGCTTTATGCCATTATAAGTAAATTCTTTTTCTGAATAATAATGATAATATTCTGGAAAATCTTTGATACTGTGATAAGCAATAATTGCCAAGTCTTGAGCGCAAGAATAGTTATTTGTATCTGGCAAGCCTGTGGCATTAGTAAAGTGAGAATTAGTTAATCCTAATTTTTTTGCAGTTTCATTCATTGTGTTCGCAAATTCCTCTTCGCTACCCATTAAAATTTCAGAAATAGCAACGGCAGCATCATTCCCAGATTGAATGATTAATCCCTTTAATAAGTCTTCAAAGGAAACCTTGGCATTTAATGGTATAAACATCCTGGTGCCTTCCATTTTCCATGCTTTCTCGCTAATAGGGAACATGTCTTCTAGTTTTACTTGACCTGATTTTAAATGTTCAAAAGCTATATAGGCTGTTAACATTTTGCTCATTGACGAAGGAGCCATTTGAGTTTGAGATTCTTTTTCAAACAAGATAGCTTTGCTATCATAATCCATTAATATTGCATATTTTGCCTCAGTTTCAAAAGCATTTGCAATTGAACTAACAATTAAAAATATACTAACTATAATTAGTTTTTGCATTTTTATACCCCATGGCTATTATTTTTTTTAATAAATTCTTAGAATTTTCTTTACTAGAAGCTATCATAACAACCTTATATTTTCCATCTGCGCCAGCAATTAAATGGACTTTACCAAGTTTAGATACTTTATGCATTGTTGTTAAGGCTCGAGTTTGGTTATCATGTTCTTCAATAGTTATTTCATGTTTTGATAATTTATGTTTGGTTGTTGGTTTGTAGTAAATTTTTTTCTTAGAGGTGATTTTTTTCATGAGTGCATTAGTTTCTGCGGGTAAAAATTGTACCCGTACTTTAGCTAATCCTCTTGCTTTCATCCCTAAGTTAATAGCTGCCTTTTCAGAAACATCAATTATTCTATTTTTAGAAAAAGGGCCTCTATCATTGATAACAACTTCTACAGAGCGATTATTTTCTAAATTAGTAACTCTGGCAACGCTAGGTATTGGAAGGGTTTTATGTGCTGCAGAAAGTTGGTTTTTATTAAAATTCTCGCCATTAGCTGTTTTTTTGCAATGAAAAGCATGGCCATACCATGAGGCAATGCCAATCTCATTATAATGATAATCTAATTGAGGTTGGTAGGACTTGCCCTTCACTGAGTAAGAATTACCAACTTTTATAGAGCCATTGTAATTTTTATCATATGAATTAGAACATTGAGATGGGCGAGACTTACAGCCAGATAACAAAAGTATTTGGCTGATAATTAGTAAGATAAAGTAGGTTTTTTGGTTAACCAGTTTCATTAGCTATAACTTATTTTCGTCTTTGATAAGCAGGAACATTAAGCATTTCTTCGGTTATTAGATCTTCTTCAGCCACTTCCTTATCTTCATCCAGAAGATAAAGATGATCTTCCTCTTCTTCTTTTTTTATTTGAGATCCTAAGCCAACAGAATTAACCATTTTTGTAAATAAGTTCATTGTTGATTTTAAAGGAGCTTCTTTCTGCATATTTTTGGTGGGAGTGATTTGGCTTCTCATCAAAGGCTGTTGTTCAGAATTGGTTTCTACAGATCTAGGAGAGAAGAAAACACCAGGATATTTCTCTTCTGGCTGAGAAGATGGAATTTTTCTATCTATGGAAGCATGATAATCTTCAGAATCCATAGTTTTTTCAAAAATATCTGTTTGTTTGGCTACTGTATTAGGTGATTTAAAATCAAAAGCTTCAGCTATTGAAGGAGCTTTATTTTGTTCGTTGGAATCAGATTTGTATAATTTTTGCATTTGTTCAATTGCGCTTGGTCTTGGTTCAGAAAGCTGAGCTTCCTTTCTTATTTCAATAATTCTATGATCTTCAATTCCAGTTGCCACTACTGAAACTCTAATTACTCCTTCAAGATCTTGGTTAAAAGCTGAACCAAAAATAATATTGGCTTCAGCGTCAACTTCTTCTCGAATTCTGTTAGCAGCTTCATCAACTTCAAATAAAGTCATGTCATAACCACCAGAGATATTTATTAATACACCTTTTGCTCCTTTCATTGAGCAATTATCTAACAACGGATTAGCAATAGCTGATTCGGCTGCCATTATAGCTCGATTTTCTCCACGTGCTTCACCTGTTCCCATCATTGCTTTGCCCATTTCAGTCATAACAGCGCGGATATCTGCAAAATCTAAGTTAATTAATCCAGGCATAATCATTAAGTCGGTAATGCCGCGTACGCCAGCATGAAGAACATCATCAGCCATTTTAAATGCATCAGCAAATGTGGTTTTAGCATTAGCTATTTTGAATAAATTTTGATTAGGAATAACAATTAAGGTGTCAACAAAACGTTGTAATTCTTGTAAGCCTGATTCAGCTAGGCGCATTCTATGCTGGCCTTCAAAGAAGAAAGGTTTTGTTACCACGGCAACAGTTAAGATACCTTTTTCTCTAGCCATTTTAGCTATTACTGGAGCGGCACCTGTGCCTGTTCCTCCGCCCATTCCAGCTGTTATAAAAATCATATTACTATCAGCGAGTAATTTATCAATTTCTTCAAGAGCTTCTTCAGCAGCTTCTTTACCAGTTTCTGGAGAAGCTCCTGCTCCAAGACCTTTAGTTAAGTTAGCTCCAAGTTGAATTTTATGTAAAGCATTTGATAAATGAAGAGATTGAGAGTCTGTATTAGCTACAACAAATTTAGCTCCCTCTAGGTTTGAACTAATCATGTTATTTACAGCATTGCACCCAGCTCCGCCAACGCCAAAGACGGTAATACAAGGTTTTAAAATTACGCTATCTGGTAAATGAAGGTTAAGAGACATCGAAGAACCTTTAATAAGATTAAATAATTATTTTAATGATGATAATTCATTAGTTTAATCTAGACAATAAAAATCTAATATAAATTATAAACAGTTGCTATTATCAATGTTGTCCAGAAGCAATGTTTAGTCCATTTGAAGTCATAATATTGCTTTAATATAGCCGCAATTGTTAAAGCAATTAATGCGGGATAGATATATGCTAAAACTGTACCTAGAATATTAAAAATTGTTGAAAAGCCTGTCAATGATAAAGCGAAGCTGATAACTAATGTGATAATTAAAGAATTATTCCAAGTTATTTTCTCTTTTGCTACATCAATTCTTAAAAATTCTGCAAATAAACGAACTAAGCTTGCTGCGGTTGCTAAGCAAGATAATAAAATGGTTAATGCAACTATAAAAGTGGCATATTTACCTAAGGTTAAGTGTGCAATAGTGGTTAAATATTGTTCTGGTAAAATAGTTGCTAGGTGAAGAGAATAATGTGCTCCTAGATAAATAAAACCAAAATATACTAACGATATCAGAACTGCTCCAACTATAGCTGAAGCAATGCTTAGTTTAATAGTTTCTTCTTTATTGCTACTGACGCTACGCAGATATTCTATTATTGTAATAGAGAAAAAATAAGCTGCCATTAAATCCATTGTTTGATATCCTTGAGAAATACCTAAGAATAGTGGCGATCCATCATGTGGCATTGATATTAATTCTGGAGATTGATATATTGCTGCTATGATTATAAGAAGAATTCCACCAATTTTAAAAGGACCTAATATCTTTCCTATGATTGGCACTACTTGGTTTTTTTGGCAAATGATGATATAAATTAAAATAGCAAAAACGCTGCTAAAAAGAACTATAGGCATATCAGGAAATAGAACATGTAAGCTGCCATATGCAACCACGAAGCATCTTGGAACAACTCCAAAGGGGCCAATTAAAGATAAAATTAATAAGCTTAGAACAAAGGGCGCGTTCTTGCCTAGTAAGCCAAAATATTTATCCTTGTCACCATTGTACAAAATCATGCTAAATAAGCCCATAAATGGTACTAAAACCCCAGTTATCATCAGCCCTATGCTAGCAGTTAGAAATTGATCAGTAGTTTTCATTCCAATAATTAATGGGAAGACTAAATTTCCAGAGCCAAAAAACATGGCAAACATCGCTAAGCCTGCGGTCAGGGCGATTTTATAATTAGGCATATAATATCCGTTGATGAATTAGTTATGTGTAGCTATATATTATATAATTTATGATATATATAACCAAAAAAGTAAAGATCTATCTTAATTTTTTATAATTTAAACTCTTTGAAATGGTAACTTATTTAGTTAGGCCTAAAGAGTTTTATATCTTATATATTTCATCAATTAATTTGGGTGTTTTGTTTAAGATAAGGAGTTGCATTGGGAATTAAGGTGATATAATTGGTTGCGGGGGCCAGATTTGAACTGACGACCTTCAGGTATAAGCCTCGTAAACGCCATTTATATGCACTTATGCTACCTTATCTGGCGCCTTATTTTCTCTTGTGTGCAGCAGATTTGAATTAAATGTCATTTATATAGATTTATACCTATTTTGCGGCACCAGTGCAGCGCCAGAATTTTAAAAAATAACTTAAATTCCACAAAAACTAATATTCAATCAATTCCTATTCAAGCTAAAGGAAAGGTAATATACAAAGATACAAAAGAAAAAGGGCTGTCGCTTTATATTACTTCTAATGGCACAGTATCATTTTTTATAAGAAAAAGAATTAACAGCAGAGGTGAACGAGTGATTTTAGGCCACTTTCCAGAAATGAGTATAGATAAGTGCAAGAAAACAATCTCTGAATTTTAAATCTCAAATCGCTGATGGGCAGACTCAAATGAATATAAGAGAAAGGTGTGCGCAGAAATCACTTTTCATGAAATGTTTACTCATTTTATGGAAAGATATAGTAAGGTCTTTAAGAAATCTTGGCAATATGATGAAAGAGAAGTGAATGAATTTCTTCAACATTGGTTTAAAAGAAAAGCATCACAAATATCGAAGTCAGAAATACAACGTTTACATGAAACTATACACAGAGATAACGGTTTATATCAAGCTAATCGTATTCTAGAGCGAGTTAGAGCTATATTAAATAAAGCTATTGAATAGGGCTGGGATGGAATTAATCCTACTTTAGGCATCAAAAAATTTAAAGAAAAATCACGAGATCGCTTTATTCAACCAGATGAATTGCCCAAATTTTTTGTAAGCTTAGCACAAGAATTAAATCAAACTATCAAAGATTATTTTCATACATCTATTTTAACTGGAGCGAGAAAATCAAATTTGCTAACAATGCGCTGGAAAGATATATGCTTTAACAGAAATGAATGGAAAATTCCTGAAACTAAAAATGGCGACTCTCTCAACGTGCCACTTATCGAAGAAGCTGTAGAAATTCTTAAGGAAAGAAAACTCAGTATGTTATCAGATTCAGAATATGTATTTCCTGGTGATGGCAAAAATGGACATTTACAGGAACCTAGAAAAGGATGGCTATGTATTCTAAAACGAGCAGGCATTACGGACCTAAGAATTCATGATATCAGGCGCACTATGGGTTCATACCAAACAATCGCTGGAGCTAGCTTAGCTGTTATTGGTAAGTCTTTAGGGCATAAGTCTCAGCAAGCCACCCAAATTTATGCTCGTTTACATAACGACCCCTGTTAGAGAATCAATGGAAAAGGCATATAAATTAAAGAACTTTCATCTCATCAAATGCAATATTCATAAACAATCTTATGATGCTTTAAGTAGAGTAAAAGCAGACAAAATTTATGCATACTAAAAAGTACTTTTAAGCTTACTTATGAGGTCGTTCTTATAGATGCAACCAGTTTTTTGTTTTAAATGACCTATGTATACTTCTACTGTTTTTGGTGAAATACTAAGATTTTGAGCAATTTCTTTAGTTTTTTTACCATCTATTATTAATCGAGCACATTCAATTTCTCTATTAGTAAAAGTGTTGTTACTGAAGCTCAGATCAATTTGTAAGTTTAATAAAGCTCTTTTAGCAAAAAATATTTCTTTTAACAAATCTATTTTTTTTGAACAATTATCTGTTAATTCTTCAATAACTTTTATATTATTGATACAAAAGTCATGAAATAAAGGCATTTCACTTTTTATCACAAACCCCCAAAATTCGACATAATCTTTTTTTCTTTTATATATATCAAAACCTTGTAAAATATTATGTTTATGATTGAAATCAAGTAATACATCCTCTTTGATATAATTCCAAGCACAATAAACATTATTGATTGAATTTGCAGCTTTCTTAATTCTTTCTTGGAAAAGAGTGCCATCAAATTGATCAAAATTAATTATCCAATCGATAAGCCATTTAGTTTTAGTGCGCAATATACTAATAGAATTATCATTATAAACTCTTGCATAAACGATATCATATTCACCAGGTATAAAATTTTTAATAGGAGAACAAATGTCATTGAAGTAAAATAGTGAATTACTTGTATTATAAAATTGTAGAAATTCTAAGTTTTTTTGTTTTGTTTGAGTTATGCTCATAATAAAATTCCTTCAAAATATATAAACTTAGTTTTTTTATAAGAAAAATAATAGTTACTTAAAAATGAGCTAATTAGTTACTAAAACTACATTATGATAAAATTTTGAATTAAAAACTATCCGTGTTTTTCCCTTGGATAGCAATTTTTAAAAGTAAGTATATCTAAGAAATTTTTATATGTTATATAATGAAGTTCATTTGCAGACAAATTAATCATATAATGCTAAAAAGAATACCTATACATTAACACCTCAACAAATAGCTTGTCTTGTTTATGATTGTATTTCTCTGGAAAAAATGTTAAACAGCTCATTTTTATAATTAACGTTAAATTTTCGTTTTATATGACATATATGAGTTTCTATAGTTCGAGGCGAAATTTCTAAAGTCCTACCAATTTCTTTAATAGTCTTATATTGCATTATCAATTTGACACACTCTGACTCTCTTTTTGTTAATTTAATAAGTGTGCCTCTGTTGTTGATGAAATGATTTTCTTTTATATAGTCAATTTCATTTAGAAATAATAATTTCTTTTCATTTGCAGGTATATATGAAATATCAAATTTATTTTTGTATGTTGCCAGTTTTTCTGAATTAGAGTCTTCTAATAAATCCTTAGCTTGCAATCTGAAATGATCACAAAACTTTTTAAGAAGAGAAAAATTCTGAACATAAAATTGATTCATGCTTCCAGTATTTTTATTGAATGCAAAATTAAAATTTTCACAAAAATTATCTGTACGATAAGTGATTGTAATTCCATGCCATATGCCATATGCATCGAGTAGAGATGCTACACAAGGTAATTGTGAAAAATTAGTTGGCCATAAATATGAATTCGGTTCTTCTTGAGCAGTTGAGCGCAAACTAGAAAGATAGTCTGGATCTGGATTTGTGATAATTTCAAAATACCTTTGAGAAAGTTCTTGATAGCCATTTCTTAAAGTTAGATAATTACAATCATTATATATTCTGATATAACTAAAAAAAGTTATTCCAAAATAATTTTGTAATGGTTTACAAATTTCTATTACTCTTGAAGTTGATCCATTAGAAAACAATAGTGCCGTTTTATTATCCCGCATGATATGTTTCCTTACTTCTTTCATTAAATTAAACTAATTTCCTTCATAAAAATACAACTTTGTAGCTTTTTATGAACTTACAATTGATTATACTTCAGTATGACTTAAAAATCCATCAGTTAAAACTACGGATCTTAAGTTGTATTGAATGTTAGTATTTAAGGTTAAGCAGTTTAAAAATCTTAATTTTATGAATAAAATTTTATTCGAAATTGGCGCCTTTAGTTACTTAATTTTAATTTGTTGTTGATTATTAGTCTGCATTTGTTAATCTTGCATAAGATATTCTTAATTTAAGAATCGTATGAGGTTCTGATGCTTATTTAAAAAGAACCAGGTGAATTGAATAAAAGTTACACTAATTAACTTTATACTTTACCTGAAGAAATTAATTTGGAGCGTTATTTCAAAAATGAATAAGAAATTTTATACAAATAATTCTACACTTAAAGCGATATTATTTTCTGCGATTGGAACGTCAATCGAATCATATGATTTATTGTTATATATACATCTTTTGCCTGTTTTAACTAATCTTTTTTTTGTAAACGAGAGCATGTTTTTTTGGCGAGCAATTCCTATTATAGTAATTTCAGCTACGCTTATAATGCGCCCGATAGGTGGCATTTATTTCGGATATATAGGTGACAAATATGGTAGAAAGAAGGGGTTATTCGCATCAATTATCTTTATGATAATTCCAACTTTTATCATCGGTATTTTACCCACATATAATCAAATTTATATAATGGCGCCGATTATATTAATTATTTGCAGAATGATTCAAGGTTTTTCGATGGGAGGTGAAACTGGTGGAACTAATACTATTTTAGTAGAAGCTTCTAAAAATGGTTTTATATCTATGACAACAAGTTTGTTGCCTGCTGCAATTATGTTAGGTGGAGTTTTAGCAAGCATTGTAACTTATTGTATTAATATTAATCTTTTTAGTTGGCGATTTGGTTATATTATAGGGGCTTTATTAGGTTTCGTGAGTTTCTATTTTAGGTACAAAATGTCTGAAACCGACCAATTTAAAGTTTTAGCTGACAAGAAAATGCTATTAAAAAATCCTTTAAAAGATATATTTAAAACAAATAAAGAAAAAATGTTATGTGCATTTTTAATGAGTTTTGGAGCCGTAGTGCCATTCCATCTCAATTACGTCTACATGGCAGACTTTTTAAGAAATACACTTAATGTTCCGATTGCAAAAATAGCATTTTTTAATGTTATTACTCAAGTTATTTCTATTATACTTATGCCTATGTTTGGTTTTCTTGCAGATAAGATAGATAAAAAAGCAATTATGTACGCGGCATTAATAATATTAATGTTTATATCATACCCTCTTATATTATATAATAATACGAATCCATCAATTTTTTATTCTAATCTAATTCAAATAGCGCTCTGCATTTCTTTGTCTATGTATTCTGGTGCTTATTATTCATCAGTTGCATTATTGTTTTCTGTAAATAAGCGATATACAGCTTCAGGTTTTTCAGTTTCTGTTGGGGTGGCAATTTTTAGTTTTCTTTCTTCTTTTTTTATCTGGAGCAGTTATAAAAATAACTTATTTTTATATACTATTGTTCCTATGCTTTTATTCTTTTTGCTAAATACTAAAATGATTATGAATTATTCAATTATAATAAGGAGAAGAGATTCAGAGCAATCTTAACTGCTTAGTTCTTTTTTTTAAATTCTCCAACACAAGCGAGTTTTAAAAAGAGGTCTAATACTTAAATGACATGAAGAGCAATAAACATGCGAAATTCGGTTGATAATCAAAATGCTTATGAATATAACAAAGCTATTAATCAAGATATTAAAACAATCTGCCAACCTCTTGTAACTAATTTTGGAGTTACGGAAGTTGCGTATCATAGAATTTATAACAATGGAGAAGCCATAAGTGTAGGAACAAATTCTGAAATCCTAAAGCATTATTTTTTTTATGTTCAAGAAAAAGGATTATTTTTTCAAAAACATCTCAACAAAATACAAGAAAATAAATTTTTCTATTTTTTATGGCCCAATAAAGTTGAAAATAATTTACATGGAATTATAAAGCAGATAGGTGTTTGGAACGGTTTTAATCTATATATCAAACATAAAGATTTTATAGAAAATTTTGTATTTATGAGTAGTCCTAATAGTTCTGAAATGCAAAATTATTGTATTAATAATTTAGGGTTAGTTAATAGTTTTGTAGGGTATTTTAAAGATAAAGCTCATGACTTCATTTATAATATGGATAAAAAAAATATGGCATTTTTTAATTGTTCAAGCTCATTAATTAATCCTTACGATAAAGCTCAAAACTTCTCTTCTTTTTATATGAAAAAAATCCCTTTTTATTTAAGAGACCATAAAATTTATCTAACTAATCGTGAAGCTATGTGCTTTAGTTTTATTAGTTTTGGTTATTCAAATAAAGAAATTGCTTTAATTTTAAATATTTCTCCTAGAACCGTAGAAGTTTTTATAGCAAGCGTTAAAATGAAGTCTAATATCACATGTAAATCAAAGCTAATTGATCTTATTAACTTTCCGGAAAATGCAACAATTAAAAATTTTCGATACTTACTTGAAAAAAAGATTGAGATTTAGTTTTAACCTAAATGCATTTTTTTATCTACGTGTTTTTCACTTAGGTATATTTCCATTAAGGCATTACACCCAATTATAATATCAAAATTTGTGAGTTATAAATTTATATAACTAAATTTACTAAATTCCTGTCAAAAAGAATTTATGATTTTTTAATTATATAAGGATAAAAATATCATGAAAAAAAATTATATTGAAATAAAAGAACAATATTATAAAGCGCTTGGAGAAAAGAAGAGTTTAAAAATAGACTTAAGAAATTGCCTTGAGCAACAAAATTCACCAATAGTTCACAGAATAATTCTAGAAGATAGTTTAAAAGAAGAGCTTTATAGAAATATTAATGAAATCAAATTAGATCCTTATAAGGAATTTGACAATATTAAGGCTATTTTAGAAAAAAATAATTTGCATAAAAAGTTTTTTTCTTCGTTATCATCTCAAAAAAATAAGGTACCTATTATCTTTATCCAAAATCTTCCAATCGATTGTAATTTGATTAGTACTCCTTTAGATGATGGTTATTGTATAAACAAAGAAAAAATAACAGAAAAGGTTTTGCTTACATTAACCACAGCTCTTGGAATTTCTCCTTATGTTAACATGGATGAAAAAGGTAATAGTGTTATTCAAAACATCGTTCCTATTAAGGGTAAAGAGTTCGAGCTATCTGGTGCTAGTACATCAGTTACTTTCAATTGGCATACCGAAAATGTACATGAAGCTTCTCCAGCTGATTATTTTATCTTATCTACTTTAAGAGGCGATAAAAATGCGTTTACCAGCGTTATGTTAGTGCAAGATATTGTTAATATAATACCTAGATTGATGCTTAAAGAGCTGCTAAGAACTTCTTTTATTATGAGAACAGGCCCTACATATGAAAAGGAGATAAATTTTATTAGACCAATTCTATCCGTGGATAAGAAAGGTAATTACGACATGTATTATAATTCTGATATCAATAGATGCTTTCCAATAAATTCTTTCGGAGAAAATTTATATATGTCTCTACAGCAATATATAAAGGAAAAAGTTCCAAGTTATGCTGTTAGCTTAAGACCTGGAGAAGCAATGATTTTAAACAATAAGAGAGTACTACATAAAAGAGATGCTTTTGAAGTAAGCACATCCACAGAAGAAAGAAGATGGTTACAAGTGGTTTATTTAAAGAAAATTTAAGGAAATATTTGGAGGTATAAATTATGAAAACATCTACTTTAGAGGTTCCTTTTTTAAGTAAAAAAAGGATAAAATTAGCTTTATGGCAACAGATTATTATAGGTTTAGTATCAGGGTTAGGAGCAGCTTATTTTTTAGGTGAAAAAGCTGCAAATTTTAAATTTCTTGGCACTATTTTTATTAGTTTGATCAAAATGGTAATAGTTCCCCTTATATTTTTTTCAGTGGTAACTGCAATAACCAATATGAGAGAATCAAAAAGTGTCTCAAAAATTGCTATAAAATCAGTTCTAACTTTTCTTTTAAGCTCTGTATTTGCAGTTTCAATTGGAATTATAACTGCTTTATTTCTAACGCCAGGCTCAGGTAAAAAATTTACTTTCCTTAAGTCTGGAGTAGAATCAGCCTCAAGCGAAGTGCCCAAAATAAGTGATATTTTAATTAATATTGTTCCAAATAATATCTTCAACAGTTTTGCAGAGGGCAATATTTTACAAATAGTTTTATTTTCCTGCTTAATAGGCACAATTTTAAATCTTTTAGGCGAGAAGACTGAGAAAGTAACAGTAATAATTAAAGAGATATCATTTGTGTTTCTAAAGATGATAGAAATAGTTGTTTTAATAGCTCCTTTTGGCGTATTTGGTTATATTTCATGGACTGTAGGAACTCAAGGATTTGGTGTTTTATTATCATTAGTTCAATTGATATCTACGTTATTTACAGCTTGCTTCATTCAATATCTTGTTTTTGGAATATTTATTATTGTTTTTGCAAGAATCAATCCGATACCATTTTATAAAAAAATGCTTGAACCTCAAATTGTTGCATTCTCAACAAGTAGTAGCAAAGCTACTTTGAGTACCACAATGAGAACGTTAAGAGAAAAACTTGGGGTTTCCGAAAATAGTATCAATTTTGTTTTGCCTATTGGTTCTTCAATAAATATGGATGGAGGTGCAATATATTTAGCTGTATGCACTATGTTTTTTGCTCAAGCCACAGGACTACATTTTGAGTTTCAAGATTATTGTACTTTGGTTTTTATGTGTACCCTAGGATCAATTGGTGCTGCAGGAATTCCAGGAGGAATACTATTATTTTTGGGCATAACATTTAAATCTCTTGGATTACCTACAGAAGCTGTGGCCATAATAATAAGTCTTGATTGCGTTCTTGATATGATGACAACCGTTATTAATGTTACTGGAGATGCCTGTGTAACATTAGTAATAGATAATTCTGAAAAACAATTAAATTACACCAAATATTACTCCTCTACAAAAACAAATGAGGGATAGAAATATTTTTATAGGAAGACAAAAAATGGCTAGGAATATAAATAATTATAATTTTATAATTGCAGAGAATTTTGATCTTGCTTCTTTAGTGCACTTAATGGTTAAAGAAAAAGATTGGGAATGCAAAATTGAATTTTTTGTCATCAGAGCTAATGAAGTGATCTCGACAAAGACTAAAAATGCAGAACTTATTATTGTTGCCGGAGGATCTGGAGGAGTAATTATTAAAGGAGAATCAAATTTAATAAAAACAGGAGATATAATTTATGTTCCAGAAAATTCATTACGCTCAGTTGCAAATATAAATTATAATGAATTATTACAAATAGTTCTTATTACAGTAAATAAGTGAAAAATACAGATAGAGATATCTTACTACCCCACATAATTTAAGCTCCATAATTTAGGTGTAGGGCAAAAGTGGACATATTTAGGAACAAAAAAGCATGGAGAAATTTATTAGAAAGAGCGGAAATCAAAGACTTACGTATACATGATTTAAGACGCACTCTAGGCAGTTGGCAAGCGGCTGCTTGCGCTATAGCTATATTATAGGTAAAGTCGCTTGGCCATAAAACTCAGCAAGCTACAGCTATATATGCCGGATTAAATATCGATTCAGTTAGAGAGTCTGTAACAAGAGCTGTAGATGCTATGTTTGCTGCAATAGGCAAAACAGTCCCAAAATAATTGCATACAAAGCTTATAATATTACATTAGATAATCTGTGATATTGAAAGTTTCATTACAAAATGGTATTATTGCGGTAACAGAGAATTCTTGATATGAAGCAAAACTTTCAGCATAATTATTGTGATTTTTTTCACCACTGCTTCCACTTTCACCGGCGTATGGATAATCTTCATCATCATCTCCATGATAAAAATATGGAATACTAGCTAATCTTTGGCCACTAGCTGCAAAATTTAGCCATTCTTCCAGTAACGTAATAATGATAGCTACCTGATCGCCAGATTTACCAACATTAAGCATGTTATCAAGATTTTTAGCTAAATTATCAATATACTCTATAATCTTTAGATAAGGTTTATTTGACCATGAATTCAATATTCCATTAGGAACAAGTTGCAATTGATTAAACTCATCTGTGCTAATTATATTTTCTAGATTATATATATAGCCAACTTCTAAAACTTCTTTGCCTAATAGAGTATGTACAACTTTATCTATACCTTGAGGTTCTGCTTCATCAATAATTTGCTGGGCAATATCAAAGTCTCTACCAAGAGTAAGTATTTTCTCTAAGGTTTCCTGATCATAATTATCTGCTACATACTGAATAAATTCTTTCCCTCTTTCATGACATAAGAAAAAGTTTTGCTGCATAATCCGATCAACAACTTCTTCTGCCAGCTCAACAGATAAGAGGCTATAAGCTTTTTTCTCTGGTAAATTAATTAATTCTTTGCCAATTATAGAAGATTTTTGTTGGATTACTTTTAATATTTCTACGATATTTTTATGATTAAATATCACTATGTTGTAAGTAACTTGATTTACATAATAAATTAAAATTGGGTCATCATCTTCATCGTAGTAAGAACCTTCCTGGCTTTGCTCTATAATATAATTTTTTGCATATTGCAGTCCTGGATCTAGAAAATCACTCCATTCCGTTTTCTCATCTTTTAATATACAAAATTTTTGGCCTAGTTTAATCATTTTGTTATTTTCTTTGCTGGTGAATAAAACAACAATTTTTTCTACTAAATCGTTTTCTAAAGTGCTAGAAATACTAGCTTTTTTTGACAATTCTCTAAAAACTCCACTTTGTAATCGGCCACTTAAATATTTTATAAATTGATGTTCTAAGTTAATATCATCACTTTCACTTGTTTTCAGCTTTTGTTTTGCTTCTTTTATAACTTCACTAGCCAATTTTAATGTAAATTCTTTTAATGTTAACTTTTGAGAAGAAGATGTTGTCGAAGGAATAGGTGAAGTCAATGAACTACTAGTACTGATAGTTGTACACCCATCATGAGAAAGTAATTCAACAGCTTCTCTTTGAAATAAAGGTGCATGCTGTTGAATATTAATAATAGCTCTACCTAAACTACTATATGATTCTTCTATAATTGAAAACCTAGACAAAACTTCTCTAATTCTTTGTGAAAAACTTAAATCTTGGACTTGAACATGATCGCCATAAAATTCAAAAGCTAAATTTGATATTAGTTGAGACAGTTGACTGTCATCTAAAGGTTTATCAATTAAACTACGATAAGCATTGGATGAAAGAATTTTTATTAAACTTTCTTTTAACTTCGCTTCATTAAATTCTTTTGTTTCTGATGTTTTTTTAGATAATTCTTCTTCTGGAAGTAATGTTCTTCCAATATCTATAACAGTCATTGTTATTTCAGTAGCTCTTACAGTGGCGGTTTCGCTTATTTGTTCAAATTCTGTAAGTATTAGGCCAAGCATATATTCTGCTTTGTGATGATTATTAAAAGTTAAAACCAAATCTTGTACTTCACCATTATATATTTTGGAGATAAGCAAAGTTGCAATAACTTCAGAATGTTTTTTTCCTTTATTACTTTGTTGATTAGATTCTAAGGAAATCATGTCAGCAGAAACAGCTGTGCTGACAGCTAGACCAGCCGTATCTAGGTAATCACCTTTATTAGCATTTTTAAAAATTTGCTCTAAATCACTTATGTTATCTACAATAAGTTTAATAACATTTAACAATTTTGTTAGCAGAGATTGTGGTTCATGTAATTTTTCATTATCCAACTGCGCTTTCAGCAAACTTTGAGCTACATATCTTGCTATTTCATCTATGTCATTCGGGCTAGTGACAATATTAAAAAAGTTTTCTAAAGCTTTTTTTTGTTGATTGCTATTTAGTTTTGCTAAAACAGCCACACAAATTTGAACTGCAATGCCAGCAAATGGTATGTGAGGTGCAATGGCTTGAATTATACTGCTTAGAGTAGCATAATACCTGATTTAACATTTTGTACGATACCTGTACTTATCACAGAAGAAGCAAGATATACAGCATTTATAGATTGCACAAAATAATGATAAAACTCTTTGTTATATTGCCCATCTCTCCCATTGAATAAAGTTTCAAGTTCACGTTTTTGTTGCTCAGAAAATTCATGATTTGCGATAATTTCTTCCAAAGAAACGGCTTTTTTTGCTAAAAAAACAATCAAGGGTTGTAATTTAGCAAATTTTTCTAGTAATTTTTGCTGTGAACCTTCAAGATTTCTAATGGCATCCCAAATTGCAGCATTTTGTTGTGGAAATTTCTTAAGACCTTCTATAAGTTTTTTACAGTATTGCTTTAAAGATTGTTCTAGCTCGGCTTTGTAACTACTTTGAGATCTTTCTAAATCAGTTACCCTATAGCTTAAACCGCTTGCTGTTTCACTAAGTTCTGTTTGCAGAGCAGAAGTTAAATCAAATAATATAGATTGTTCTACTGCTATTGTTTGTAGAGAAATTTTAAACCCGTTAATTTGAATAGCTTGTTCTTGTTGTTTACTTAGAACAAATTCTTCTAAAAATCTTTTTTCTTCAGGAGTTTCATCTCTTCTCATTAGTTCATGATATCTAATGAATTCAGATTGATGCCATTCTCTTAAATTAAGACCTACGACTAATGCATTATCCACAGAAATTATTAATATTTCAGCAATTGTCTCTAAATTTAAAGTTTGATGATTACATAGTGCAATTAGTAAAAATTCTTGTTGTTCGATTGTAATTTCTAAAACTTTTCTGAAATGGTTATTAATTGGATTCGTATCTTTTGGGAAAGTGAACTCACTAGTTGTTGTTTCTAAATTAGGAGCAATTTTATAGATTCTAGTTTCTCCAATCCGGAAAATATTTTCTTTTTTTAAAACTAAAAAATATTTGCTAGAGTTAGGATTACGTTCTTCATCTATTCTTATAATTTCTAATTGCCATTTAGCAATATTGCTAAGAATTGTATAATGTTCAAAAGCTGTTGGGAATTTTCCTTGCGTTATATATTGTATCGAAATTTCTCTCATTAGCTTATCTACAAAGCTTAGTTTCGATTCTAAGTCACTACCTGGGATCTCAACTGGCTGTTTATTGATTAAAATATGCTGTTCACTAATTTTAATTATCAGGTTATGACATATCACCATTTGAGCAAGAGCTTGATGATTAGGTGAACTTAAATATGTTTTAGCTTGTGCAATTAAAATATCTGACCAAGGTTGATGATTTAAAAATTCAACTCCTTGTTCAATGGCAGATTTATTTCTTCCAGCAATGCCATGAAATACAAGAAATTTTTCTGTTAAACCCAGCATTGGTCTTATACATTCTATTGTTTGAAGTTCTTCTAAAGATTGCCTTTCGTTAAGAGCATTAGAAACAAGCTGCATAAATAATAATAATTTTCTATTACCAACTTCTATAACTGAATCTTCTGAGAAAGAGGTGATTATTAATTCCCAGAACTGATTAATGGAATCATTATCTTTTGCTTCTACAGATATATATTTTAAAAACTCTTGAAGTTCTCGTAAATAAGCTGAATTATACAAATTTTGTTTTAAAAACAGTTCATTATCCTCAGAAAAAAACAAGATTTTAACGATTGAAAAATGTCCTGCTTCTTTCGCAATTTTCCATGCTTTTTCTCCATTAACTAATTTTTGAATGTCAACATGATTTCTAAATCTTGTAATAAGTTGTTCAACACTTCCTCGAAGATTATTTCTGGCTGCATAAGTTAAAATTGTATCTCCAGATCTAGTAGATATTTCATTAAAACTTAAGTTGATATTTAATCCTTGATTTAAAACGTCAATTAATCTATTCGGAATACCATCGGGAGTTAGCATTGAAGCTCTTGAAATTGCAAGTTCTGTAAATAATAACTGCGCAACTTCTCTATTATTTGATGCAATGACATCAATCTTATAAACATAACGCTCAATTATTCCTTGTCGTATTAGTAACTCTGATAAGCTCCAGTGTTTTTCTTTAATTGATATATCTAAGACACTGCATTTATCTGCACCAATGTATACTGTTTTACTATAATCGGTTTGCTTACTTAAAAAGAAAGCTACGATATCAGCTTTACCTAATAAAGCAGCATGCAAAAGAGGAGTATATTTATTAGAGCCTTTTCCAAGATACGGTTGGCTACTATACTGATCATCTAAGTTATATTCTGAATTCAATAACTCTGGTCTCTCATCAATAAGCCTTTCAACATCTCGAAGTTCACCAAGCTGTATTAAATCTTTAATATTATCATTACTTGTTTTCATTTTTTCTTTCATGCAAAGCACTCAAATATTTATATAAAATCTTGAATTAGAATGCACCCTCTAGAGTTTTTATTAATCTTTCTTTAACTTCAAAATATCATTTATAGTTTTCAAGCTAATGAATTTGCTATCAATCTACGGTGTCAACTTTACCTAATATTTCAAATATATGATCAATGTTAGAGGTGTGGTGGACAATACCTTTTCCCTGAGCAATAAGTTTTTGATTATGCTCTGTTAGAAGATTATCTGCTTTTTCTCGAAATTGTTCTAGAAACCCTACATCCTCACCTAAGTGATTTACGCGTCCTCCTAATTGATTTTGTAAATCTCTAATAAAATTAACCCTTTCACCTAAATGAGCCAGTCCAGAAGCTAAATTTACACCTCTCTGTATTCCTCCAGCTAAAAAATCACAAAAAAGCCATGAAATCGGATTAATCGCAAAAAAATTAAAAACACAGAGCAATTTATTATCTGCAAATGAGGGCATGTTATCATAATCGTAACTATATTTATATATGTTACCAAAAATTAATGCTCCACCGTATATTGACAGTACGGTAGTTGCTGCTATTCCCCCTGGAGTTTCTGTCCACCAATTATGAGAAGGCTTTTCTGGCATATTACTTCCATATATTACATAGCTAGCCCCATTGTCATAATATCCAACTCCTAGTGCACCAAGGGCAACATCATCAAAGCTATCACCATTAAAATCGCCAGCTCCACTCACTGAAAAACCTAATTTATCACCATAGTTTGCACCAGCAATGAAAAATCCAGGAGAGTTATATACTACATCACTATTTAAGGTGGCAAGACTCAAGTCACTCGGATTATTGCTGCCAAACACTACATAGCAAGTTCCTCCGTCTCCAGCTCCTGGAGCGCCTATAACAACATCGGATATTCCATCTTTGTTTATATCTCCTGCAAAGTTCACCTCAGTTCCGGCATAATCAACAGCGGATGAACTGGTAATAGTGATCCACCTACCATTTGCATTTTCAGCTAAGTTTAAATCTCCTGGGTGTTTATTCCCAAAAACAATATAGCTAGATCCAGAATCTAAATCAGTTGCAGGAGCGCCAATTATTACATCAGCAATGCCATCATTATTAAAGTCTTCAGCAGTACTAACTGATAATCCGCTATAATCATTTGCATTAGCTCCTGTAATAGTAAAACCAAAATTTGTTATATTGGTTAAGTATATATCTGTAAGAGTTTTATTACCGAAAATAACATAGCTGTTTCCTGTATGATCTAATGCAGATGGTGCTCCTATAATAATGTCAGAAATGCCATCTTGATTAAAATCGCCAGCACTACCAGCAGACCAGCCACTTTGATCGCCCTTATTTGCGCCATAAATTGATATTCCTTGAAAGATAGATAAGTTATTTAAATAAATATTATTAAGATATTCAGTTCTATTGCCGAATATTATATAGGTGATTCCGGCTTTAGAATTTGCATTTATTGCACCTATTACAACATCAGCAAATCCATCATTGTTTACATCGCCTGCTCCTCTAACAGAATATCCACTATAATCACCAATATTTGCTCCATATATAGAAAAACCTTGAGTTTGTTTTAGATTTGATAAATATATATTTGATGAAAAAGAAGATGTTGTATTGCCAAAAATAACGTAGCTAGCGCCAGCTAATGAATTTTCACCGGGAGCACCAATGATAAAATCAGCAAATCCATCTTGATTAACATCTCCAGTCCATCCAACAGAATATCCGCTAGCCGATGTTCCGTTACCAAAGATAGAAAATCCTTGCCATGGTTCTAATGATGCCAAATTGATATTAGTTAAATATTGAGTTTTATTGCCAAAAATCACATAGCTAATGCCACCAAAATCTGAAGATGTTACGCAAGTGGTGTAAGTAGTTCCAGAATTACATCTTGGCGCACCAATCAAAATATCATCATATCCATCTTTATTGATATCACCTATTCCGCTAACACTTTCACCAGAAGTTGTGTCTTGCTCCCCTAAAAAAGTTATATCAGCGCTGCTATCTAAGGATCCTAAGTTGATGTTTTGTATTGACATTGAGACCTCCCAATTAAATGCTTAATTAAAAAATCTTATCTTATCATTTGCTTAAGTGATAAAATGTCAGGAAAAAATACCTACACTGAAATTAAATATTTAGCTGTTTTTATGAAAATAACTTTCATAAAAATTTATGAGATCAGTTTTAAAATGAAGACCTGTTTTATGTTTTATTCGCTCAATATATTGTTGAACCGTTTTTATAGAAACATCTAGCTTGCTAGCTATGATTTTAGCCGTAAATCCATGGCAAATATTAGATAAAACTTCAACTTCTCTTGGAGATAGGTCTGTTTCTAACTGGAATGTTTCTACAGAAATTAAACTTGAATGTAATATCTTTAGAAATTTCTTAATATCTTGTGCTTCATTTTGAATATATTCTGAATTAATTATGCTATTGTCAAACCCTTGAGTAAATTTAAATAAATTCCTATCACTGTTTTCTTCAGGAAGAAAAAGAAATTTTTTGTAAGCACTAAAGTAATGTATAAATTCTAGTAAAAGAGCTTTATTTCTAATAAAAAATTTACGCCAATCTGATCTAGTAATACCTCCATTAAACCAATATAACTCAATATAATTTTCATTTTTTTTAGAGACGGTCATTCCATTCCAAATATTATATTTGTGATATATTTCCATTGCTTCACAAGTTGGAGTTTCTGGCCATAAAGTAAAACTATATTCACCATCAAAATGATTAGTAACATTGCGATCACAAAATATATGGCTTTTATTTACGTAAGTTACAAAGTCACGTATACAATCTATGTTTTCTGCTATTGTATAATACTTCCCATCTGTAAAAACAATCATATAACCAAAAGATAGATCTAATTTTTTCTTTAAAAAGCAGGTGATTTTTTTAAAGAGGTTTTTGGTTTGATCTATTTTACAAAATGCTTCATTGCTCATAATAAAGAACTATTAAGAAAAGTGGGTAAATGACAGTAGCAATTTCTATATTATTAATTTTTCTAAGAATGAAGTGATTTATCAGTTGAGAGATTCTATTGGCACGATTGGTTCCTTCTTGTAATAAAATGAAGTTTAATATTTTAAAAATGCTTGGATATGAAATAATTAATTTTTGGAAGCATTGAGCCGAATTTTTATGATCAGTATTTTGTTCTTGGCTTATGTCTGAGTAATTATTCAAGGATTGATTAGATATACTCAACATAATTCATTCTCCTCAATCCTTTATTCGCATGGAATAAATTTATTAGTCAAAAAATTTGCTGTTAAAGATTTACAGAATTGATCCAGACGAGCAATTTGTATCATAGCTATTTTATTCTAAAAGTACGAGCTATGTGTTAATGCGCATTAATTATTCAATTATGGCATTTATTAATTCAGAGTCAATATTTTTCATCATGATATATTAAAATTTATACATTTTTTGAGATGCTAGAATTATTTAACTCTTTAAGAATGTTAATTCGATTAGGATTGTTTTATAAGTGACTACCTATAATCCATTTAATAAATCTGAGATCAGCTTTTTTATCTTTTCCTTCTAGCGAATAAACATAAGCTTCTCTTATAAAAAATAGAATTTGTTCTGCTTGAGGTTTTAGATTTTTACTTTGTAAATAATTTTGTACTTCCTTTAGACAATTTTTATATAGAAAAAAATCCCATATATCGATTGCTTTTTGTTTTGTCGTTTCTGCTTTATCTTTTTTGTGCTTTTCTTTGCTGGTGAATGCTTACAAAACCTAAATGCTCAAGCATTAATGGCTGGAATCTAATATCGCGAGTTATATCAGATACTACTCTGCGAGCATAAGGGAATAATAGGCTAGGATAATGAATCGTTAGAATTGCTTCTTTCTGCTCTTCATCAGTTATATTAGTGATAGTAAAAAGACCTGCATAAGATAGATTTATATCAAATAATATTAAATCACTATTATCCATAGATTGCGCTTTTGCTTTTATAATTAAAGCAACTTCATAAATATTTTCTTGCACTTGGCGATTATTAAAATTTATCGCAACCTCTATTTTCGGCGCCTCCTTTTGCGGTACAAATGATGTCGGTGAATTTTTGGGTTATCAAATGATAGTTGTTTAATGTAGTGGCCGTTTATTGCTACTGAAGGCTGCTGAGTTTCTCCATTCCTGCGCAGCCTAATTTAGAAGAAAATAATCATCTTCTTTATTTAAATTCTTTCATGTTCCCGTTAATTGGAGTTAGACAGCTACTCGAGTATAAACCTATAATATAAATATATAAGTCAAAATGTTTTCTATTTTGCAGAAGATTATCTTCTAGAAAGCGCTAAAAGCATAAGCTATCCTGAAATATTAGATAGTAAAGTTTGCTTATTAAGCGTGCATTTAATTGCAGGTAATTTAGGCGCGATGATGTTGCCCAAAGAAAAATTATAGATGGAATGATATTTTCTACCGCTGGAAGTGCAAGTTTAGGTATAAGGTTCACTGCTGTGTATTATTTAAATGAACAAAAGGCTACTATAGAAACTTCAAGCACAACTCAGCATTGTTTAAAATTGCTAGCAGCATATACGTTATCAAACATGGTGAATTGTGCTTTAGCTAAATTTATACTACCAAGCTCTTCATGCTCTGTGATTGATTTAAGCATTAAAGCTATTATGGCTGGATTTTAGAGCTTTATGAGTTTTAAAAAACAGTCTTCTCAAACTAACTTAAGAGGATTATCAAATGAAATAAGCGAAAGTAATGCTAACGCAGAAGAAGGTAATTTAATTTGCACAGGTAATGATTGGTTAGGTGATGTTTGTGATTATTTCTTGTGATGATGCTAAGGAAAATAGCATTTCAATTAATTTGGCATGATGAAGATAAAACAAATTGAAGATTACTCAAACAAAAGATACCTCATATAGCGTAAGACTATTAACTATCTGCTATGATTCAGTTATATTCTTCATAAATAATATGACAACAACCAAAAAAAACTCACCTTAAAGAACATGAGACTAATGAAATATTGTGCCGGCTATAACGTTAAGTTATGGATTTAGAGTAGCTAGTAACTACTAATAATAGCATTGTTCCTGAATAATTTAATCATTACTTGAATTTAACTAAATATATTCAGAAACTTTAATAATTATTATTGAAATGCAAAAAAATATAAATTACAGTGAAAGCCTATGCTCTAGCGTGAATGGAGAAAAGTATGCTAGCAGAACAAGATGAATTAATGAGAATAGATATAGATGATGGGGGTGGTTATGGTTGCCTCTGTCCAAGATGATTGGTGGCACGATCTTTCCTTTAGTAAGGGACATCGTTGCTCATACATCTTATTAATAGTTTATGATACAATTCATCTTTACATCAAACTTCAATTCTACATAATAAATTTCTTCAAATATTTCATTAAGCACACCCAAACAATCATATCGAACAATATATTTCTCAATAAACATACATAGATAATTTATCAATAATTACATTCATTTTCTGTGTCAATTAAGTAAATTAAAAATATGAGAATATCATGACAGCCAATTTAAACTTAGCTACCTTAACCTTAATGCAAGGCTTTTATATTAATGGAACTTTAAATAGTGGGAGCGGCACTTCAGTAGCAGGTGCAGGCGATGTTAACAACGATGGATATGATGATATTATAATTGGCGCTCCTTGGGCAAGCAGTAATGCAGGAGAGTTTTATGTCGTGTACGGTAGTGCCTCTATCAATGATATAAATTTAGCCACTTTAACTTCAGTTCAAGGTTTTTCTATTTCAGGGTTAAGTGGTGATTATTATGCTAACCCTGCTGCAGGCGCAGGTGATGTGAATAACGATGGATATGCTGATTTTATTATTAATGCAGGAATATCTTATGTTATATATGGTAAAGATTTTCCTGAAGACATAGATCTATCTATATTAACTTCAGCTCAAGGATTTTCTATTTCTGCTTCTAATTTCTATATTTCTTCAGTAGCAGGAGCAGGTGATGTTAATAACGATGGATATGATGATGTTATAATTGGAGCTCCTAATGCAAATAACTATGCAGGGGCATCTTATGTTATATATGGTGGAACTCTCCTTAAAAATATAGATGTAACCTCTTCTTTAACATCAGTTCAAGGTTTCTCTATTTCCGGGAGTTCTACAGATATCTATTTTGGATATTCAGTAAGTGGACTGGAGATGTCAATAAAGACGGATATGACGATATTATTATAGGAGCTATGGGTGCAGCTAATAATGCAGGTGTTAGTTATGTAATATATGGTGGCGCCTCTCTCAATGATATAAATTTGGCCACTTTAACTTCCGTTCAAGGGTTTTATGCTATTGGAACGACATATAGCCAAAGTGGATATTCAGTAAGTGGAGCTGGAGATGTCAATAAAGACGGATATGAGGATGTTATTATAGGAGCTCCATATGCAAATAACTATGCAGGAGAATCTTATGTAATATATGGTGGTGCCTCTCTCAATGATATAAATTTGGCCACTTTAACTTCCGCTCAAGGATTTTATGCTAGTGGAACAACATATAGCCAGAGTGGATATTCTGTAAGTAGTGTTGGTGATATCAACAAAGATGGATATGATGATGTTATCGTTGGATCTCCTGGGGCAAATAATGATGCAGGAGTATCATATATTATATATGGCTCAGTTAGTGGATTTATAACAGAATCTCCAAGCTATGCGCCGACTTCAAGCCCAACTTCAACAAGTAAGACAATTTTATCTTTATCTTCGTTGGCTGCATTCCAAGGAATTAATATAAATGGAGCTGTGAGCAGTTATAGTGGATACTCAACTAGCGCTGCTGGTGATGTGAATTCTGATGGGTATGACGATGTTATAATTGGAGCTCCATATGCAAATAACTATGCAGGAGAATCTTATGTTATATATGGTGGTCTAGCCCTTGCTCAAACAATTGATCTTATTCAAATAGGGGAA
Source organism: Rickettsiales bacterium (assembly GCA_049653745.1). Classification (GTDB taxonomy): domain Bacteria; phylum Pseudomonadota; class Alphaproteobacteria; order Rickettsiales; family CANDYO01; genus CANDYO01. The sequence goes on along the minus strand of JBASGW010000006.1, from coordinate 30,926 downwards.
CAAGGTTTTACTATTTCTGGGGATATAAATAGTTATAGCGGCAGTTCAGTAGCAGGCATAGGCGATACAAATAAAGATGGATATGCTGACATTAGTGTTTGCTCTCCTAATACAGGTGTTTCTTATGTAATATATGGAGGAACATCAATTAGTAGCCTAAGTTTAATTAACTTAATTTCAGCACAAGGTTTTTCTATTACTGGGGATATACCAGATGGTGAGAGTGGATATTCTGTAAGTAGTGCTGGCGATGTAAATGGAGATGGTTACGATGATATTATTATTGGAGCAAATAACGCAGGAGCGTATGTTGTATATGGAGGAGTATCTTTTAGAAATTTTAACTTAGCTAATTTAACTCCATCTCAAGGGTTTTTTATTAATGGAGTTTCTTCAATTGGTTGTTCGGTAGCAGGCGCCGGGGATATAAATAATGATGGATATGATGATATTATAATTGGAGCCTTTAGCGATGGCAAAAATAGTAATATAGGAGAACCAGAAATACCCCCTCCTATTACAACAACTGTAGCATTATCTTACGTTGTATATGGTGGCTTTTCTCTTAAAAACGTAGATTTATCTACTTTAAGCTCAGCACAAGGCTTTTCTATTTCTGGAGCTCCAGCACACTCCACCATAACGTGCACTTCAATAGCAGGAGCTGTAGATGTAAATAATGATGGCTACGATGACGTTATAATCGGAGTTTTAGGAGTAAACAATAATGCAGGAGTATCTTATGTTATATATGGTAACTCCTCCCTAGAAAATATAAATTTAGCGACTTTACATTCAACACAAGGGTTTTATATTAATGGAACTTTAAATAGTTGGAGCGGCCGCTCAGTTAGCGGAGCAGGAGATGTCAACAAAGATGGATATGATGATGTTATAATTGGAGCTCCTGATGCAAATAACTATGCTGGGGAATCTTATGTTATATATGGTGGATCCTCTCTTAAGAATATAGATTTAGCTACCTTAACCTTAATGCAAGGCTTTTACATTAATGGAACTTTAAATAGTAGGAGCGGCACTTCAGTAGCAGGCGCTGGAGATATAAATAAAGATGGCTATGCCGACATTATTATTGGCGCTCCTGGTGCAAATAATAATGCAGGGGTGTCTTATGTTATATATGGAAGCTTGTCTTCTAAAAATATAGACTTGGCCACTTTAATCTCAGCACAAGGCTTTTCTATTTTAGGAGTTACGGTAAATAGCTATAGTGGTATAGTAGCAGGGGCCGGTGATGTAAATGGAGATGGTTACAATGACGTTATCGTTGGGTCTAATAGTGCAAATAATAGCCAAGGAGAATTTTATGTGATATATGTGGTATATGGTAGCGCCTCTCTCAATGATATAGATCTATCTGCATTAACTTCAGCTCAAGGCTTTTCTATTTCTTGGAACTCAGGTTTTGATAGTAACTATGTTGGATATTCTGTGGCAAGCGCTGGTGATATCAACAATGATGGATATAATGATGTTATAATTGGGTTTCCTTATGCAAGCGATTATTTAGAAGGAATATCTTATATTGTATATGGCGGAAACTCTATTGACAATATAAATTTGGATGGGTTTCCACCGAACCCTCAAGGGTTTTCAATTTCTGGAGCTGCAACAAGTATTACTGGATACCGCATTGCAGGTGCCGGTGACATCAACAACGATGGATATACTGATATTATCATAGGAAATTCCATTGCAAATAACGGAGCTGGAACATCTTATATTATATATGGAGGATTTGGACTTAGTAACATTGATCTAACTAGCTTAACCTCAACACGTGGATTTTCTATATCAGGAACTCAAGCAAATAGTGCTAGTGGATATTCAGTAGCAGGAGCTGGAGATATCAATAATGATGGGTACGATGACATAATTATTGGAGCGCCTAATACAAATAATGGTATAGGTAGTGTATATATTATATTTGGAGGAACATCACTCAGTAATATAAACTTAGTTAATTTAATATCAACGCAAGGATTTACTATATCTGGAATAGCCAGTAGTAAATGCGGCTGGTCAGTAGCTGGCGCAGGTGATGTTAATAAGGACGGATATCCTGATATCATAATTGGGGCTCCTATTACAAATAACGCCGCTGGAATATCTTATGTAATATATGGAGGAGATTCTCTCACTAGTTTAAATTTAGTTGATCTATCTATAGCACAAGGATTTTTTATAGCCGGAGCTATAGCAAATAGTTATAGTGGTAACTCAGTAGCAGGTGCTGGAGATATTAATAATGATGGCTATGATGATATGATAATTGGCGCTCCATATACAAATAGCTATGCAGGAGAATCTTATATTATATATGGTGGTACACTTCTTAATAATATAAACTTAGCTAATGTAGATCCTTCTCAAGGATTTTATATTTCTGGAGCACCTCCGTACAGCGGAAGTGGCTTTTCAGTAGCAGGTATAGGAGATATTAATAATGATAACTATGCTGATATAATTGTTAGCGCTCCTAATGCAGTTTATGCAAACTCTATTGCAGGAGAATCGTTTGTTATATATGGTTCAGCCAGTGGATTTACGACTTTAGCTCCAACTTTAGCTCCTACTCCAATACCAACATCTTCCCCCAATAATGATAATGCAGCTCAAGTAAATCTCCTTGAAACCGCCGGAATTAAAACTGCTTTCTCATTAGCTTCTTTTGCTTTAAGTGTGATAGGAGGATATTTGTTACGAAATAAGATAGCTTTTTACGTTTTAAATAATTGGGGACATGAATATAAGCTTCTTTATAAAGATTCAAATATTTCTTTAAAAAAACATGAGATAGGACTATATGCTAAAGAGCAAGAATTACTATGCATTATTAAAAATGAAGAGTATTTTTTACCAATCGATGACAGTATTCATAATGGTATATCAAACCAGTTACATACAATAATTATACAAGCATTAAAAAACCCTCTTATATCTCAGTCATTTACTTTTATTCAGCCCGAGAAAAATCAAATTCGTAATTTTTTAATAAAGAATAAATATCTTGCGACTCAAAAAACATACTGCTTTTTAGATAGTTTTATGGAATTAGGTTACATCAAAGGATCTATTTACAACCTATTTTTAAAACACTTTGAAATATCTCACGCTAACATGGTTAGTAAACAAGTTCGTTTTGGTATAGATAGTAAAATTCCTATGAAGGAGCTTTCTTCTAGCAAAGGTGAACTTAATACTGACACTTCAAACCCAATGATAAAGAGTAAATTTATCGACCAATCTATGGAAAGCTCCATTGAACTTTCTAATATGGCTAAAGGCGATATTGAAAGCCATGCCACTGTGAATTCTATTCATAGTGTTATTCATAATAATCCTCTACTCAACCACCCTCAATCATTAGAAATATTTAAGTATGCTCTTGAGATAGGTGGTAAAAAAGCTATCAATACTCTCTTGGAATATCAAGGCTATATTTCAAATGATGTTAATGAAATTAAAGCTACCATAAAAGAAGTATTTACTGATACTGCTCCAACAGCAAAACTTACAGAGCCAACTTCTACTGTAGAAAACATGCACTCCCCTGTTTCATCAAATAATAACCTGATGATCTCTCTGCTTAGCGTACAACAAATCGTTGAGTATATTCCTATAGTCAAATATATGGCACAAGGCTTTAACATTACTTTACCTGAGATTTTAGATAATAAGCCTATGCTTGTAACTACGCATCTAGTATTAGGAAATGCCGCTGCAGCGTTATTGTCATATGAGAGTATCACCAATGGCATGATCACCTCTAGTATTGCTACTTCAAGCTATGCGATGAGACTTGTATCAGCCGGTTATTTAGCTGCACAAAGACAAGAGACGTTAGCTCAAGATGCACCGATGAATAACTTTGAGATGGTCAAATATTGTGGTGCCTCAATACTAGCCTATACCCTTCCAACCCTAGCCAAATGTGCAGTCACCAAATGGTTTATACCAGACGCAGAATGCTCATACACCGGCTACGATATAAGCATTAGTGCAAGTTTTGCTGGAGCTGATTGTTATGCTATGTATAAAGCCACGAGTGAGTTAACTACACCAACAACTGCAGATGTGGTGGTGCCGTATATACTAGATACTATTGCATTTGCCATAACCAGCCAGTATGTGAGTATAGATGTGAGCAGTGGAGTCATGACAATGCAGAGTGTGAAGCAATGTATGTCAGTGGTAGCATCAGTTGTTGCTACTGATTATATAGGAAGAGTTGTAATGGATATGGTGCCAGTTGAAATAAAAGAATCGTATATGGAGCTTATATTTAATTATGCAGATGATATTTATGCTTGTGGTGTTGATGCAGTAAATCAAATCCTAGGATCAACACAAGAAATTTAACTAAAAGAGTAATATATTACAACAATTTACCAATTTTAAGAATTAGGAGAAAAAATTATGACAACTTTATTTTACGATTCTTTTCAAAATACTAACAACTGGCTTGGCGGAAATGGTATGAGTACTAGTATAAATGTTATTCATGATCCTCTAAATGTTTTTCAGAATATAGCTTGCATGTCAAATTCACCTCTTAGACCTGATACATTTTCTGTAATATTAAATAATAATTTTAAATCTTTTACTATTTCATTTGATTATTTAGGATTACCTAAATCTGCATCGGTAGCAACTAACTTAGGAGGTCTAGTAAGCATTAGCGATGGAGGGAGTTTAACAGACTATACTTTTGCCTTGGCTGGTTCAATCAAAAACTCAATTCCTCCTATGTGCTCTAATAGAATCATAGGTACTTCTAATTGGAATGATCAATGCGCTTATGGACCAACCTTGTATTATAAAAATCCAGCATTTGTATATTTAACAGATGATAGCAAGTGGCATCATTATAGCTTGAGTTTTACTACTGTTAATACAAATATTAGAATTGCTTTGAATGATTTTGGTTATGCTAACTATCCAGAAGAAAATATCCCTTGTGATAGCTATTTTGCCAATTTAATTATTACTGATTCGTATGGTCCATCTCCATTTATTGCCACTTCAAGTCCTGAAAATTTTAGATCTATCTTAGTTGATGTATTAAACCAAGTTGCTAATACAGTTTCTTATGAAAATTCAAATTCAGCAATCAATATAAACTTGGGAAGTAATTCATCTTCTGGAGGTTATGCTACTGGAGACGTTCTTACAGATATTGAAAATATTATTGGATCAAATTATGCCGATACAATATTAGGAGATGATAAAAATAATACACTTTCAGGTGGAGATGGTAATGACTCTCTAACAGCGGGAGTCGGAAGTGATGTTTTAATTGGTGGCAATGGAAATGACAAATTTATAATAAGCTCAGAAATAACAAGTGCAGAAATTCAGGATTTTGAGATTAATAGAGATGTTATAGATTTGAGGTTATTTAATAATCTTAATAATTTTCAAGACATCAAATCTTCATCCCAGTATGTTAATGGCAATACAGTTATAAATTTGGGTAATTCTAAAACTCTAACCTTAAGTGGAATAAATTATAATGACCTCTCAGTTAATAATTTTATTATAAATACTTTATCTCCATCTGCTTCTCCTACAATTAAGCCAACAATTCTACCAACTAAGATTCCAACGATTTATCCAACGACACTTCCCACTGATATTCCATCTATAATGCCAAGTTTACCAACTTTTTCTCCTAGTTTATCTCCAACTACTTTTCCTAGCATTGCTCCAACTGATAAACCAACAATCAATCCTACTCCAAATCCAACTGCCCTTTATTCTAATATTATAAATATAAGTAGTGGGGGTATTTATAGTGGTACATCAGGCAGTGATAATTTTATTTTAAACTCACCACTTACGTCTTCAGTTACGGGGAACGAAGGAGATGATAGATATACTATTATTTCCAATCCAGGCGTAACCTACACAATAACTGATTTTGATAACATGTTAGAGAGAATAGATATCAAAAACATAGGAATTACGATGTTTGAAGAACTCGATATTTCTTCCTCTAATCCTATTATAATTGATTTTCCTAACAATCAAAAACTAAAACTATTGGGGCTTCAAAAAGACGATATATCTGTTGGAAATTTTATTTTTTATAGCCCTCCACCAACAATATTTCCGACTACTTATCCTTCTCAAAATCCAACTACGAACCCAACAGTTCTTTTTTCTAATGTTATAAATATTGAAACAGGAGGAACATATAGTGGTACCTCTGCAAGCGAGAACTTTGAAATTAATTCACCACTTGCAGTTACATTAAATGGAGGATCTGGAATAGATAAATTTACTATTTCACCTCATGATAATGTAGTTTATACAATCGATAACTTCAATCCTGTAAATGAAATCATTGATTTAAGTAAATGTGGTGTAAGTAAAATTGATGACTTAACTATCATAGAAAACTCAGACTTTCTTTCTATAATCATAAATAGTAACAATCAACAAATCAATCTTACAAATATAGATAAAAATGATTTGCAATACGGTAATTTTGCTTTTGATTCAGATGGTGCTAATGATAATGATTCTCCTATCTTAGATCAAGCAGGCATCATAGGTGTTGCTTTAGGGGGGGCTTTATTAATAGGAATGGGATTTTGTGCATTAGCTTATGTAAATTATGCATCAGGATTATCTATTTATAACGCAGCGGATACTGCTAAAGTTGTTAGTGAAGCAGGGCTAGAATTAAATTAAACATAAGTTTTTAGATAATGATTTTATGAATTATAAGCAAAGCTATAATTGTCTGATTATAATAAACAGTCTGTATGTGATTGTTGATGTAAGCAGCACAGATATAGCCATGCAGAGTTTAAAGAAGGTTATGGCTGTAGTTAGTGCAGTTGTTGCTACTGATTATGTGGGACGGGTGGTAATGGATATGGTGCCGATGGAAGTTAAGACAAAATATATGGAATCAGTGTTGCATTATATAGAGGAAGTATATGCATTATAGAATGCATCATGACGTTACTCAAGTGATTGAAATGATGTAAGATTACTCATGTTTAATAGTTAATTTTATGGAGAAAAAATGGGAATAAATATAAATTTAAGTAGTTTGATACCATCTCAGGGGATATTTATCAATGGAGAATCGCTAGGAGATCATACGGGTTGGTCAGTTAGTGGAACAAGTGATATAAATGGTGATGGTTATCCTGACATCTTAATCAGTGCACCATATTATTCCACTTTGACAGGAAGAGCGTATTTAATTTATGGTAATTCTAGTTTAGCAAATATTAATTTAGCTAATATTACTATTTCACAAGGCATATCAATAACTGGAAAGCAGCAAACTAATGGTGATGATGGCACGGGTGCTGGTTGGTCTGTGAGTGGGGCCGGAGATGTGAATGGTGATGGATATCTTGATATTTTAGTCGGAGCACCATTTGACAGCATAGTTTACTTAATTTATGGAAATATCTACTTATACAATATAAATCTGACAAGCCTCAATTCTTCTCAAGGCACTAAATTTACTGGAGATACATGTTGTTACACTGAATCTGGCTGGTCTGTGAGTGGATCTGGCGATGTAAATGGGGATGGATACAATGATATTTTAATTGGAGCTGTAGGAATTAGTAAAGCTTATTTAATTTACGGAAAAGCTAATTTAGCTAGTATAAATTTAGGGATGATAGATTCTTCTCAAGGTATATCTTTTTTCGGAGAAACGGGTAGTAATACTGGCTATTCAGTCAGTGGAGCAGGAGATATAAATAATGATGGTTATGACGATATTATAATTGGAGCTCCATCTAACGGTGGTACAGTTTACTTAATTTATGGAAATTGCAGTTTAACTAATATAAATTTAGTAAGCTTATCTTCTTCTCAAGGCATATCAATTACAGGAGAAGATCATGTTGGCGACTCAGTTAGTGGAGCAGGAGATGTAAATGGTGATGGATATCTTGATATTATAATTGGAGCTCCATCACTATATTCACCTACTGCTTATATAATTTATGGGAATAAAAGCTTATCCAATATAAATCTGGCAAGTCTGAATTCTTCTCAAGGTATATCAATCATAGGGCTGTATCAGAGTGCAACCGGGAGTTCAGTAAGCAATGCAGGAGATATAAATAATGATGGTTATGACGATGTTGTAATTGGAGCTCCATCACTATATTCACCTACTGCTTATATAATTTATGGAAATAAAAGCTTATCCAATATAAATCTGGTAAGCCTCAATTCTTCTCAAGGTATATCCTTTTTAGGAGAAATAGGTAGTTATACTGGAACCTCAGTAAGCGGTGCAGGAGACATAAATAATGATGGTTATGACGATATTTTAGTTGGTGCCCCATATGCAGAATCAACTTATGCACATTCTGCTCCGGCAGGAACTGCTTACTTAATCTATGGATCTGCAAGCGGAGTAGTGACTTTAACGCCTACTCTCCAGCCAACTATTTTACCGAGTGTGGCCCCTAGTATTAAGCCGTCAGTTATACCTAGTGTAGATCCAACTCTAACTCCAACTTATACTCCTACCCTTATACCAACAGCATCACCTTCAATAACACCTAGCTTTGCAACATCTTCGCAACCTACAACTGCTCATACCAGTATTACTAATATTCCAACACTATATCCAACTAAAATACCAACCACTTCACCAAGATTAGATCCTTCAGCTCTTCCTAGCGTTTCTCCAACAAATTTTCATATATCTGAAGTTCCTACAAAGTTGCCAACATTTATGCCAACGCAAGCTATTGAAATTACGAGTGGAGGAATATATCAGGGAACAGAATCAGATGAAAATTTTGTTATTAATTCTTCTTCTGACGTAACTATAATTGGTGGAGGCGGTAGTGATATGTATACCATAGAACCTAATACAGATACTTTAATAACAGTAACAGACTTTAATAACAATACTGATGTAATAAACTTAAAAGCTTTTAATATATATAATTTTGATGAAGTAAATATAACTTCTGGTTCAATTATTATAACCCTAGAAAATAATCAGATTATGAAATTACTGCAACTTAGCCCAGACGATATAAGCGCTAATAATTTTATTTTTTCTCCTTCATTAGCTCCTACCCTTGCACCAACAGACATAGCTATCGAGCCTTCTGATTTAAATGATGGAGCCATAATAGCTATAGCAGTTGGCGGATCTGCTGCGCTAGGCTTAATAAGCTACGGTTTTTACGCATATACGCATAACTTTTGGCCATTCATAGGAGAATCCTTAGCTTCAGCAGTAGAAGTAGTATAAGTATTTTATGGCTATGAATGTCAATCAACACTTTAGACTAAGAAACTTTAAGTTCATTAACAAAAATGAGGCTATGAAACGGCCTCATTAAATTTTAATTATAGGAAAATTTTATGAAGACTAACACACTAGAAAAACCAGAAAGTCAGCTACCATCTATTGCAATAAATGGACATTATATCAAAGAACTAACTTTTGATAACAAAAATTCACCTGCTTCTTTTGTACCGCAAAACTCAGCTCCAAAAATTGAGATTGCTATAAACTTCAATAATCGAAGCCTTCAAGATAATCTTTATGAAGTTTTTTTAATAGTTAAAGCACAAGCTAATTCAATGGATGAAGTCAATATGTCTTTGTTTGATGTTAAGCTTAGCTATGCTGGTTTGTTTACAATCAATAATATTGAGGATGCAGAGCAGCTAGACGCAATCCTAATGATTAATTGTACTAGCTTACTATTTCCATATGCACGCAGAGTATTATCTGACGTAACTAGAGATGGAGGGTTCCAACCTATTATGTTAGAACATATGGATTTTGGAGCACTACATAGCCAAAGAAAATTACAAAAAGAAGCAACAGAGTCTGCGAGCATTAATGTTAATTAAAGATTACTAATTAAAAAATATTAAAGTACACAGCTCTAAATAGAAAAAAACTAAGAGGGTAAAAATGACAATAAAATATATAGATACAGCTAATTTAACAAATAACCAAGGATTTAGAGTGTCATATCCAAGTAATATCCAAGGTTTTGGAGATTTATCTAGTTTGGGAGATATTAATGGAGATGGATATGATGATATTATTATAGGCGATCCTAAGGAAGCAGCGAGCGAGATCGATTCTCTAAGCACCAGTTATGTAATATTTGGCAATATTAACGGTTATAGCGATTTATCTCTTGAAAATTCTTCAGGTTATAATGGATTTAAAATTACTAGTGATAAAGTTCTTAGACCAGAAAGAGAAGACGATGATTTTTTTTATGGTCCTGGAACTATATATCTTGGTGGGCACTCTGTTAGTAGTGCTGGTGATATAAATGGAGATGGATATGATGATATAGTTATTGGAGCTCGGTATGTAGAAAATAAAACAGGAGTTTGTTATGTAATATTTGGTCATTCTAATAATTTTACCAATATTCATTTAAATAATATGAGTTATTCTCAAGGATTTTCAATTTTTGGCAAAAATATTGGTGATTTTACTTGTGATACTGTTAGCAAAGCAGGAGATGTAAATGCTGATGGTTATAAAGATATAATTATTGGCGCCCCATCTTTTTACTATAGTCAAAATAATCATAACGGAACCAGCTATGTGCTATTTGGAAAAGCAAATTATTCTAATATATATTTATCTAACTTAACCTTAGACCAAGGATTTTATATTTCTGGAATAAAGGATTCTTATAATGGTTATGAAGTAAGTGGTGCTGGTGATTTAAATGGAGATGGTTATGATGAGGTTATAACAGTTACAATAGGCCCTAATGAAGATTCAACTCATGCTTACGTTATTTTTGGTAAAGCTGAAGGTTTTAGTAATATATATCTTCCTGATTTATCTTATTCACAGGGATATAAAATAATGGGGGCTCGCGAACCAGAAGTAAGTGGATTAGGAGATGTTAATGGAGATGGACTAAGTGATATTATAATTTCAAGTCCTGGTGCTAGTTATTCTGGAGGAAGTGAATATGCTGGAATTTCTTATGTTATATTTGGCAGTATAAATGGCGTTTTAGATATAGATTTAAACTCATTCTCAAGCACCCAAGGATTTAAAATTTATGGAAAAGGATCATTTGATCAAATAGGTGAATCACTTGATGGTGTGGGCGATTTTAATGGTGACGGAGTAAATGATATTTTATTAGGTTCCTCAAATGATGATGAAGGAGCTTACTTAATCTTTGGGCGCTATAATGGAATTACAGATATATATTTAAGTAACTTAACTTCTAACCAAGGATTATTTATAGCAGCAAATGGAGAAGCTAGACGAGTAAGTGGAGCTGGTGATATTAACGGCGATGGATACAAGGATATTTTAATAGGATATCTTTACGAAGATTACTCAGATTCAGGCTATAAACTTACACAAACAAACTATTTAATATATGGAGCATCTAATGGCTTTACGCCTGTTCCTACAATGTTACAAACATCTAGCCCTTCTCCCTCATTAGAACCTAGCCTAATTCCTACAGATACACCAACTACTACCCCAACTCTGAGTCCAACAAATTTTCCTTCTAAGATACCAACAAAAAGTCCTAGTTTTAAACCTTCAGCGTCCCCGAGCAAGCAACCTACAAAAATTCCTAGCTTTAAGCCATCAATTATACCTAGCAAGATACCAACATTTATTCCAACAAGAGAACAAACTGAATTCCCTACATTCGATAAAAATAATTTACCATCCAATGTTATTAATCTTTCAAACAAAGATCTTATTAATATTGAATCCAATGATTTAGTATATGCGCCTCTTGAAATAGGCGATTTTAATAATGATGGTTTGAAAGATTATTTTATTTATGGACAAAATGGTAATAATGAAGGACCAGTTGTTACAGTTGGTAAAATAATTTTGTCAGAAAGTACCTCATTTTTGGATAACCTCAATGATGATAACAATTCGGAAAATTTAATAAGGCTTACTTATTCTGCCATAAACAATTTTTATCCTGCGGTATCTGATATTGGTGATTATAACCTTGATGGATTAAGCGATATTGCATTCTGTGTATATTCTATACAAACTTGCTTTATTATTTATGGCACATCAGTAGTAGAAAATATTCACTTACCTGACTTAGGCTCTTCTACAGGATTTAAAATAACAGATACTTCTAAAACTTACACAGCAGGCTATATTTCTACTTTCGGAACTGCTGTAGCTGGAGGGTTTGATTTTGACGGTGATGATAAAGCAGATTTTATAATTAATGATTATAGCTATAATAATTTCCAAGGTAGAGTATACCTTATTCTTGGAAAAGCAAATCTAAAATCTGATATTGATTTAAATCTTTCGTCTGGGCAAGAAGGAATAATTATATTTTCAGGTTTTATATATAACTATGTGTACAATGGTTATAGTTTATCTACTGCGGTTCAAGCGGGCGCATCGTTAACTTCTCTTGGTGATTATAATGGAGATGGATATGATGATATAGGAATATCTTCTGCTGCTAGCATTTATGTTGTATATGGAAGTTCAGATGCTAATGGATTTTCTTTAGATGCAATACCATATAATAGAGGATTTACATACACTGGAAATTATGGAGATACTACCTTTCCAGCTCCAAGAGTTAAAAGTATTGGAGATTTTAATGGAGATAGCTTGCAAGATATTGCAATATGTCATGGCATCTATCATGCTAAAGGACTATCGGTTGAAAACATAGGAGTTGTTACTAAAATAATACTAGGTAACACTTTAAACAATAATAATCCCGCAATTGAAATTCCTAATGCATGTTCAGGTATGCCAGGTATAGAACTTGGATCTGCAACTAAAGTTTATGATGTAAATGGTGATGGTTACGATGATTTTTTTATAAGTAAAACAAAATTATTATCAATAGCTAGTTCAAAATATTTTTTCCCATCTGGATACTATTATCTGATATTTGGTAATCCTTCTATTTTAAGTAATATAAACCTTGATAATATTGATTCTAACCAGGGAGTTATTTTTCTAGATGACAATACCTATAATGTTGTGAATTTTCAAACATCCTTTCAATCATTGGGTAATGCAATTTCTATCGGTGATTTAAATAAAGACGGCTATAAGGATTTTCTTCTTTATAGCGTTTCTAAAATCTACTTAATATATGGTAGAGATATTTTCATTAAAGGAACAACCTCCGCTCCATCAATTGAATCAGTAACTTTTCCAACAATTTTACCAAATCATAACAACACATCATCTCCTTTATTGCAACCAACATCAGAACCCTCTAGTTTTCCAACGTCTAAACCTTCAACTCAGCCAACATTAAAACCTAGTGAAGGATCTGAAGTAATTTATGTAACAAATAAAATATATGCCATTTTATCACGTGAAGTTTATGCTAATCCAGACCATGAACAACTATTATCTGAAGTGAATGAAAATGGATCTAGATTGCCCAGCGGTTGGACCGTTCTATTAGATTCAGAAAGCTCAGGAATAGTTTCTGATACCAGTATTGCATGGGGGTTTTTTGCCAAAGCATATAAAAATGATATTAATGATAATGTTATTGTGGCATTTCAAGGAACTGATGACCTTTATGACTTATTTTCTGCTGATAAAGACTTAGCTTTAGGAAAAGTTCCAGCTCATTACTCACCTGCAAAAGAATTTGTTGATTATATAATTGATTATTACCAACTTAATCCTAGTGTAATTTCTTTTACCGGACATTCTCTCGGTGGATTCTTAGCGCAACTTATGTCTGCTACGTATAATAACCTAGCTGTTGTTTTTGATAGTCCTGGCGCAGGAAAAGTCATTGATGATTATTATAGAGATAGTTCCTATTCAATTATTTATTCAGTTGATGAAATAGCTGATAAGGTGAAATGTTTTAATTCTGCTCCTAACTTAGTTAATATAGCTTCAGGATATCACTTTGGTAATGTGATCAGAATATTTCCTGAATATGATCCAAACAGTTTTATTTATACACTACAACAGCATGATATGAGCAATATATTATTACAATTTAAAACTATAAGCGGTGATGCAAAAATTTCATCTGCTATGAACAGATATTGGGAATTCTCTGGTAACTTTAATAATTGGCCATTTTTTGAATCTAAGAGTTTAAGTGACAGTATTTCAATGAATAATTTTCTTAATGAAATATTTTTTAATAATTACAATCAAAATCCATATTTTTGGGAGTTAGCTTGGGATAAATCTCCTAATATAAACTCATTAAGTTTGGCGTCTCCATCTACTTCTTTAAGAATTCAAGGAATTAAGTCGATGTCAGGATTGATCTCTAATTCTGACTTAACAATAACTGGTATGTCAATTAATGGCGATAATAGCGGAAATAAATTCTTTGGTGGGACAAATTATGCTGACATAATGAATGGTGGCACTGGCAATGATGAATATTATCCATTTAGTGGTATGGATATTATAACAGACTCAGGTGGAGAAAATAATTATTATTTTTACACCCATAATATGAAAGGAACTACTAAAATAATTGATCAGGATAAAACAGGTAAAATTAATTTTGTAAATATCGGCTGTAGTATAGGAAAAGTTTATAATGTAGATGAAGGAGATACAAATTCCTTCGCCTTCTTTCCTATATTTGATAATTATTGTAATTTAAATAAATATTCTTCAAGAATATTAGAATCACTCATTAGTTCTAATTCTATTAATCATCAAAATGACATAGTCCTAATGAAATATTCAGAAAATGATCTAATTATTTCTTATAATAACAATGAGTTTAGCGATGTTACAAACAACAAAATATTGATTTCTAATTTTAAAAATAAAGATTTAGGGATTTTTATAGAAAATTCAGATATCGAAGATAAATACGTTGCTGTTGGAGGAAAAGAAAACGAACAATTTATTTGTAGCAATATACAAGATTCTATTCTTGCAGGATTAGGTGGCGTTAACACTTATTTTATACCGTTACTTCCTAATAAATTTAGTTGCTCCATTATAAGTAATGATCAAAGTTCAAATGTGTATAAATTTACTTTAGAAAATTATTCAAAGACATCCCCAGAAAATAGTAGAGCTCTAATTTCTAGTGGTTCAATTGATATTTTTGGTCTGAAAGCAATAGATATAATTGATGTTAGCTCTCTCAAATTAAATGACTTTTCTGCGTTATCTTATCAATATTCAGTAAATGGTACTAGTTTGAATTTACCTGGTGGTTTATCTATTAATCTATATAAAACTGAAATCTTCTTGCTAACTATAGATGGGGATAGCTTTGCATTTTATAACTCAAGCGCTCATAATTATACAACTAATGTAGCGGGATTAGGAATAAATATGACAGAACTTCTTAATGCATATGATTCAACTCCAGACAATTACTATGTTGATAACCCTACTTATTTGCCTACAATATCTCCTGAAAGTTCAAATGAAAAAGAAATCTTAACTGAGGGAGAAATTTCAGGAATTGTTATTGGAAGCCTTTCTTTAATAGGATTGCTAGGATATGCATCATATGCCTATAATTATAATATATGGCCGTTTGCAGCAGATCTTGCTAAGGTAGCGCATGCTGGAGTTATTGAAGAAGTATAATAACATTAGATATTGTAATAGACAAAACATGTACTGTAACTAATTAGGAGATAATCTATGGCTACTTTATTTTATGAAAATTGCAACAATATAGCTCAACAATGGACAGGTGGAAATGGAATGTTAGTTGGAATAACTTCAACTAATGACCACTTGGGAAAAATGATGTAGTTTGTACATTCTCAAGGACTGCAAGAAAACCTGATAGTTTTTCATCAGGTATTTATAACCCAAATAAACTTTATGCGATTGCATTTGACTATTTAGGAAAATCTAAAAACATTGAAGTTGGAGCAAATTATGGATGCACTTAAGCATTGCTGACGGAGTGGCTCTATCTGAACTCGCATATTTATATTCTGGTGACATTACAAGTTTAAGGGGGCCTATGTGCGATACACGAATTGTAAAACTCAATGACTGCATTGATGAATGCCAAGAACGTGGACCTTATTATTATGGATGCGTTTCTTGGTGTAGCTCCTACATTGACTACTATAAAAGTAGTGCTTATGTTGACTTAAAAGGAAATGGAAATTGGCAACATTTTAGTTTTATTTTTTCTACAAGCAGTACTAATATTAGATTGGCTTTGGGTGATTATCTTTATGCAAACCGTGAAGATCAGGCTGTATCAGGAGATTGCTATTTTGATAACATAATACTTACTGATATTAATGGCCCTGATCCATTCTTTGCTACTGCATCTGCTGATATATTCACTGCTATATCAATTGATGCCATTAGCAAGTATATGGATACTGTAAGTTATATTAACTCTAATAAAGCGGTTAACATAAACTTAAAGACAAATTACTTTAGTGGAGGGTATGCTAATGGAGATAAGCTTAATAATGTAAACAACTTAATAGGATCTAATTATTCAGATAATCTAACAGGTAATGATAACGATAATGTTTTAAATGCATCTGATGGTAATGATATTCTTAAAACAAGCCATGGATCAGATATACTAACTGGTGGCCCAAGGACTTGATATTTTTATTATCTCAGGATATCGATACAACAACAATTACTGATTTCAACCCAAATCAAGATATATTAGACTTCTCACAACTAAATTTTTTCTACGGCTTACAGCAATTAAAATCTTTAACTACTTATAGTAACGGCAATAGTAAAATTACTATTAGTTCACATAAAGAGCTTATTTTGTTAAATTTTAATCTTTTAACTAATGATGATTTACAAATTATCTTTAGCACTCATGCACCTAGTTTTAGTCCCACTCATTCTCCAACAACTTCGTCTCCTACAAAAGAATAAAAACAATATTAATAACAGAAGGAGGCGTGCATAATGCGATATCTTTAAAAGACGCTATAATGGTTAAATCTCCATTTAATACTAAAATTTATGGACTAGAAGGTGCCGATAAGTTTATAATTTATCAATTTTCACATACAACTATAGAGATTGCAGATTTTGATCCATATAATGAAATAATTGATTTATCTAATCTAGAATCTTATAAAAACATTGAAGACTTAGAAATTAAAGATAGTAATCTTAGCATTATTTTAGAAAATGATCGAATAATCTTATTACCACCACATTTATTAAGAAATGATTTATCTCTAGGAAATTTTCGCTTCTACGAGAATTATAACACTTCAACTTCAGAAGAAAGTATTAGAAACATCTCTATTTATATCCAGCTTATTAGGAACAGCTTTTATATCATTGATATTAGGAGGATGTATAGGTCACTTTTGCATCACTGGAGGAGTGAAAATATTACCTTAAATATTTTAAGATAATATTGCATCTGTTTGATTTAAAATGAGAAATGCTATTGCTATAAACTTGTCATAAACAGTTTTTAAAGTGTTTCATCAACCCACTGGTATTTTTCATTGCGAACTTTTGCTTTCCTCTTTCTCCTTCATAAATTGTAGATTTTTTTACTGGAGAAAAATTTGCAAAATGATCCATTCACTCCACCATCTTTAGATAACTTAGGTTTAAGCTTCTCTATATTTGTGTTCTTTCTTTTTTTCTGCTACTTGAACAGAAATTTTTTAGGATAGCCTATCTGATTTTTGAGAATTAGGTTACAAACAACCACTAATTCAGAAATAAGTGCTATTTAAATTTTACGTTGCAAACGAATAACTACTTTTTGTCCTTGAGACAAATAATGGATTCATTCATCTACTTCTGCTTGCTGCCCAAGTAATGCAAGTTGCTTATCATGGTCTAGAGATTTAAACAAAGTGCTATTAACTAACGCAGCTAATCTTTCAGGAACTTGAACTATTTCAGGATCTGGAGTTTCTTGATCAATGACATTAATATTTGAATGCAGAGCAACATCTAATAAATCATATCTATGTTTAGGCGACATATCCAAAAGCGCTTCACTATTAAGAATAATATTTTCATAATTATCACCTATCACCATAGCCTTATAAACTAGAGGCAAAGAACTTATATCTGGAGATGTTAGTATTTCTAATCTTTGGTCTTCAGTTAGAATATTAAAGCATTTATCGCATTCTAATAAAGCTTTAAAACTAGCTGGTGATTTAGTTAGCGCAATATCAAGAACTGTTAAATCATTCCCATTTTTTAAAGTATACTGCTGATACACCTCTAAATTTAATTTTTTGAAAATTCTGCTACCTAAAAACAGTGTTAATTCATTTTCTGAGTAATGACTAACCATATATTCTAAAGGCGTCTCATCATTGTTATTTTCATATTTAGCTGTGAGTAAGGATGATACTTCTGAATCGTTTAATTTGTTTATTATATTACTATTAAATAAAGGATACCAATATTCTTTTCCTTTTAATACAGAAAACCAGATGCTATTTATTGATTCATCTTCGCTAATAGGTAAATTTAATAGAATCAGCGCCTGAGATTCACTTATTTTATCTAATAAGTTACTTTCAAGTATAATTTGTAAATGCTCTGGAGATCTAGCTGTAACTAAAGCAAAATTTGAAATGCCGGAAATATTGTCTTGTATGAGAGTTTTATATAGCTCATTTGGTGATAGTATTTCTTTGAATATTTTACTACTTAAAATCTCTTTTAAGCTTTCTGTAGATGGTTTCTTAGTAGCAATTTCTAATATTCCTAACTTATTTTTGTCTTGTATTGTAACTAACTCAAAGCAAAAATTATGTCCACCAGTTATTACTGAATCATGGCTTAAAAGCATTCTTATATGTTCTGGAGATTGCGCTACAAAACTTAAAAACCAAGGTTTTGAAGATTGAGGATCAATTTCTCTAAAAAAATCAAGTTTTTGCTGAATATTCAAAGATCTAAAATTTTTAGAAGATAATATAGATTCTAGTTCACTTAAGTCTTTTGTTTTTATCTGAAAATTCACTGTTTTATCTGACATGATAACCTCCGTTATCTAGAAGTATGCTTATTGTCTAATTATAACGCTTAATAAATTTTAATCAATTGTTAAACTTAATTGCCATCATTATAACAATAATAACAAATACCAATAATAGAAGTTGCTAGAATTGCTGTTATAGTCATTTCGCATGTTCCATATTGATTATCCTGTAAGCAACAAAAATCAGCATTTTTAATGAAGTTGTCCCCATAAGGACTTTGGCAATAGAGGTGATTTGCAAATTTAATAGCTGAAACTGTTCCGAATTCTGAGCTTACGTTACTAGATTGCTGTAATAATTCTATACTACCATTATTTCCAAATTTTAAGTCGTCCCAATTAAATAGAATTGGTATTACTCTCTCTATACATTGTGTATCTTGATTATTGCATAATATTTTTATTAATGACTCTTGTTGAAAAGATGTTAATTTTCCTATGCAATCATTTTTAAAATCAGTAATCTGAATAGTTTGATACGGTGCTATAGTATAAGTAGGTATACCCTTAATTAGATGAGATGGCTTTAAATGCATATAATAATCAATCAACATTGTTTCTAACAAAAATCTATTCGTTGCCAAACCATAATCCCTAATATGGTAATGTTGAATAACTTTAGACAAAGCCTGTATATCATCCATCTGAGTGCTATGTATTTCTGAATCACTAGATACCTCTCCTAAAGTAATTATTTTTGAACCATTCGGTAATAGAGAAGTAATAGCTTTTGTTGCAAGTTGTCCATTGCATGAAGTAATTAATATATCAATAGGATTAGTTTTTTGAATATCTTGAATAATCATTTTAAACAAATCTTTGCTAAAGATTTTATTTGTTTGTTCATATATAAATAGAGCTACATCTGTACTTTTTTGTGCACTGATATTACTTCTAGTTCCATGAGCGTTTATAATTATAAAATCTAAAAATGACTTTCTCGAGTAATTGGAAATTATTGCTCCGATGTCTATATCTTTACCGAAAGGATTATAGTTTGCATTTACTGCAAGTATATTGTAACAACTCTGATGCAGCGCTGCTTCAAGACCAGACATAATATCATTTTTGGTGTATTTTCCATTAATAATTAATATATCCCCTTTTGCATCATCGCAAGTGAACATAATATCCTTTTCTTGAATTATAATTCCATAGCCATCTTTTGCAGTTATTGTAAATCCATTTTGCTGATACTTTTTTATTTCATTAATTGGCACTCCATATGAAGCTATGTAGTATAGAACTGAGAAATTATCTGAATCTGCTGCAACTTTACATAATTTACTTGAGTTTACAGCTTTTAGTATATCTGATAGCGATATCATGTTTCTTATATAGTCGGGTTTTGTATCTCTTTGACAGCAGCTCTCCCAATAATAATTTTTTATAAAGTCAACAAAGCTTGAAATTAAAAATTTAGGACTATATTCAACAAAAGAAGCAATGTTATTTTGCTTTTTAATTAAATATAACCAAAGTTCTTTGCTGCTATTTTGATTTAAATAGAGCAAAGAGCTTTGTTTACTTTCATCAAATTCTTTAAATCCATTATTTTCAAAGAAGGTTTTAAAAAAATCCGGATCTTTCTTTTTAGGATCAATATGTATATAATCGAATAACAATGTATTATGATTTTTATCTTCGTTAGTCAAAAGAATGAATTTATATTCAGTAGAAAGTTTCTGAAATATTTCACTGTTTAATAAGATATTGAAGTTAACGGAGTTTTTAACAGCTCTTTGTATGCAATTTTTATCTTGAGAATCTCTATCATTAAGTAAGTCAAAGATTAATTCTTGCTCTAAGTTTATTAAAATTCTTGAATTTACTAAAGTCGATAAACATCTTGGATCACTTCTTATAGTTGCTTTTATAAACAAGGGAATATCATGAGTATCGCTTACTGGACGAACCTTTAATATTGCATTTTGTTGTAGATACGTAAGTTTTGCAAAAGCTTTAGAATTTAATAAAATATCTAAAACTGTATGGTTTTTACTGCATGAGAAACTAAATAAAGTATCATTTTTATTAATTTTTCTTTTAAAGATTTCTTCTAAAAGATGAGGCTCTAAATCAAAAAATAACTCAGAATTAAAAATCAAGCTTATTTGATCCGGGTGACTTAAAATAATATCTTCTAAAAATGACAATCCAAATTCGTTTTGCCTAAATAAAAAATCTAGTTCTTCTTCTTCACTTAAATAAATGAAACTATCACCTAATACTTCTACTTTTCTATATTTATCTATTAAAGTCATAATTTCCTGATGTATTATTTCTATAA
Source organism: Rickettsiales bacterium (assembly GCA_049653745.1). GTDB lineage: Bacteria > Pseudomonadota > Alphaproteobacteria > Rickettsiales > CANDYO01 > CANDYO01. The sequence continues at coordinate 9,659 of JBASGW010000006.1, read as the reverse complement.
CTCTCTATAAAAACATTCCTTTTACTAAATATTTAAGTGGAGTCTGCATTACCTAAAAGAGAATTATCTATTTGATCATCAATTTGTGGAAAAAGGCTATCTTTTTCAGTAATTGCATAAGGGTATTTAAATCCATTTGCAGTAACCATTCTTCCATGGAGTTCATCAGAAATCACTCTATAATAACTACTTGATGGTTTATGTTGTTCTATCACTCCGATAAGATTATTGGCATGAGCAATACTTTTATCAATTTCTTTATCAGTTAAATTCTTATGGATAGAAGCACTAAGGACTGCTTCTGATCGAGGATCATTCTCTTTTTCTTTTGAAGAAAGTATTTGATCTGCTGAATGATTAGAATTAAGTGTCATAACTCATTTCTTCATTAAGATTTATTCATACAATGTAACATATTATTATGTTTTTGTAAATAAATGGTGGTGTCAATTTTCTAGCGCAACAGCTCATGAAGGAGCTTCGGATAAATGGGAGCGAAACAATTCTTGAGGAGTTTTAAATCCCAAGACTTGCCTAGGAGTATTATTCAAAATATCTGCGATAATATCAAGATCTTTTTGCTTTAGAAAATATGGCCTAACATGTTTAGGTAGCAAGTTCCTTATTCTACCATTCATATTCTCAACCGCTCCTTTCTGCCAAGGAGAGCCTGGATCGCAGAAATAAGTGCTAGTTGCTAATTGATGATGATTAGCAAATTCAGTGCCGCGATCAAAGGTTATCGACTTCAGTGAGAAAAGCGCTTCATTAAATGACTCCTTGATTCCGCCAATAACTTCTTCTGAGGTTTTGCTTGAATTTAACACTAGCTTTGTAAATCTGGTTTTTCTTTCGACCAGAGTGGTGATATTCTTAGAGCACAAGGTAGTGAAGATAATCAAATCACCCTCCCAATGACCAGCTTCCTTGCGTTCGTTGATCTGTGAAGGACGATCATGTACCGAAACAAAACTGGTAATATTAGGTTTCTTTCGCTTCCTGCTCTTTCTCATTCCGCGCTTCTTACGCCTGGATTTCAAATAAGATGGAAGGTTAGCTTTCAAACCAATTTTGCTATAAATAAATTTATAGATTAGCTCTGGAGACGGTTTCAATCCTAAGTCGCTAAGCTTTAAACTCGCTGATATTTCTTTTGGAGTTCATCTAGAAATAGTTAGCTTTGAAATAACGTAATTCTGTAAGTTTGGATCTAAAAATAAAGCTTTATTCCCCTGTACATCGCATGAGCTCTATCTGGAATATACCCTAAAGGATCATCCTTGCATTTCTTTAGTTCATTTGAAATGCTCGATTTATGCCTGCCTAATTCTTTCGCTATAAAAGTGATGTTTATGTCTTGTTTTTGAAGCAAGTAGATTTTTTCTCTTTCTTCTAAAGAGATTCTAGTATATTTTTTCATTGGCAATATGCTTTTAAATTAAGTTGTACAAAACCCAATTTATCACATATTGCTCCTCTTTCAACATTCTGTTGCGCTAGAGACCCTAGAACCCACCAATCATCTTATAAAATAAGCTGGTATAATTCATTTAAGGTAAATGGCTTAAGAATAAAAACTAACTTAGAGTCTTCTTGCTCAATATCAAAAGCTAAATTATTTTCTTTCGCTAAAACGCATATACTAAGCAGACTCATGTAAGGAAATTGCGCTCCTGCTTCCCACCCCAGTGATCTTTGTGTATTTTGATCAAATGTAGTGTTTATAGAAATAGTAGGAAAAGAATCTTGTTCTTTAAAGTGAGCGTTAATCATGACGTCTAAATTATCTTCTTCAAAACCAATGGCAGATCTTTGAATAAATGAAAATATATGAAATATTGTTTCTGTTAAAGCGCTATATTTAAAACAAAATGATCTACTCCTATTATCATCAAATTTTAATTTGATATTCATTTCATAAAAATATTCCTTGAAATAATCTAAGATCTGACTGAAGTATACCTCTAATGACATATTTTGTGGTTCTTCGTTTATAAGAGTAATTATAAAATTCTTATATAAAAGATCGTTTTTAGCTCTTGCTACTTTTTCTAATGGTGAATAATGTTGTTCTATAAGCGCTAATTGAAGAACTTTCTTCCTAATTCCTTGCATATGTTGCTCAAATCTAGATTTTTCTTCATTTTCATAAAACATTTGAAGTTGTCTTGTTAAATGCACAATAGTATCGTTTAGTGCTTTAGGGGTAATATTGCTAGAATTTACTTCGTGTAAATGAAAGTTTTGATCTACTGCTTTAGATAGAATTCTCTCTGGTAATTTTAAAATCATCTCCTTAGCGTAGTTAAAAGGATTTGAGTAAAATTTCTTGATAATTATAAAAATAACTACCAAGCAAGAAATGAATAAGAGAGAATAGTAAAAACAAACAATTAGTTTTGCTTTCAATGAAAGATATAAATTATCTAATCTAACAGAAGCAAGGATATCATATGGATAGTTTGTTATTGATTTTATAATTTTAGGTTCTTCTTTTAATAGAATATATTTAAGAACGTTGCTTAAGTTAAAAAACTTATTTATTGTATAGAATTTCAAACGTTTATCAGCTTTATTAACTAAGTCAATTTCACTAAAAAGATTATATAATTTGATATTACCCATATACGATTTAAGACTTACAACAGAGAGACCAGTACATATACTTCCTAGAAATTTTTGATCTTTTGAGATTAAGATGCCAAGAGGAATAATTAATTCTTTACTATATAAACCTGTAGTAATTAATCCTATATGTAAATTTGGTGAGTGATTTTCTTTAATGTTTTGGATACATTTAGCCTCAGAAAAATCTTTTTGTTTAAAAGAAGAAATATCCTCTGTTGAAGAGGCTATACTTAAATTATTTGTATCTAAAATCACAAGAGAACTAAAAGGAATTGCTTTAAAAGATTTAGATTGGGGATCAAAATTCTTGATTATTTCAAAAATTTCCTGATTTTTTAATTTAATGTCTGTCTTGCTGATAAGGTATGATAAACCATCAAGAACTTGTTTTGCATTTGAAATCGAAGCATATACTTGATTTTCAATTAAATTGAGTTGATTTACGGTTTCTTTTTCATATTCCTTTAGAGCATCTCTTGATACTAAATAAAAAATACTAAAAAAAGAGACCAACATAAATATAATTAAGAGCAATACTTGATTGCGTATATTAGAAAAGCTGTTGTTTATAAATATTCGCTTCAAGTAAATCTCAAAGAACATATCAAAATCAAATTTCAACCAATAACTGTGCTAACTCATAATCAAGCGCGCCTCCACGATCATTATTATCAAAAATTAAAGAATGTAAATACTTAAATATTGTTTGAGGAATATTATTATTCATTGCTTTAAGATAATGAGGGAATCTATGACCATCATGATTTAATTTACCATCTAAAACTTCTACAGATGCTTGATGTCCTAAAAATATTAGAGTTTCGTAATTGTCGATTTTAAATGCTGTGAATGGTCTATTACATATTATTGGTCTATAAATTTCAAAGTATAAAGACTTAGGAATAAATAAACCTTGATCAGATGCAGATAATAAAACTATTTTATTAAAACGTAATTCTGGCATATTTTTAATATCAGGAGCATATCCAATGCAAATAGCTGTAACTGTCTGAAATAGCTTTTCTGCTATATTTATAGGATAATCATATTCGTTTGTTAGTATAAATCTTGCTGCATTTTCAATCATAGCAAGTTCTTTACCTCCTACACTATAAGTAATAAAGGATAATTTTTTCTCTCTTATCATTCTTGGAATAAGATATTTTCTTACAAATTTATCAATTTTAGCTGAATAATATTCTTGTTGATTATTATTATATTCCATAGCCTCTATATAACGCTGTTTCCCCGAAGAATAAGGGCAAAATATTATACTTTTTCCATTCCAATAATGACAGCTACTATCAGAAAAAAATGACTTAATGTCTTGTAAAGTTGATGCCATACCATATTTTGAAGTAGATAAAGCTCCAGGTATAACCCAAATACTAGCATCATTAATATCTTTCTCTGATGCTTTAAAAGGATTAGAAATATCATTCTCATCAAGTTTAAAGAATTTTCCTCTATCAGCTAATTCGCTTTCAGGAAAATCTTCAAATGGTAAATGAGAATATTCATCCTTTTGTTCCCAAAGCATACATTCCCATCTTTCTTTCCATTTATTAAAGTCAGACGATTTGAGATTCAAATAGTATTTAGCAGGATAAGTAACTTGCATTTGTGAAAAATAGTCATCTTGTTTTTGTGTGTTGTTTATAGTCATAAAATTAAACTCCGTCAAAAATATAAAAGGTAAAATAATTTAAGTTTTCAAATGGATATACCTTACATAGAGTAATACACTTCCATTCTAATAATTAAGATATAAACTAAACTGCAATAATCTTAACTTGGGCGCATTATTACACAAAATAGTTAATAAATGGTTAAGATTATCAACTATTTTTATTGATATTTTAAAGGTTTAACTAACTTGCTGTATAAAAATTATTTTTTATACATTTCCTGAGTTTGGCATCTTATGAAGAAAAATCTTGTATTATTGTTGTATTGCCAGCAAAAGGTAGGAATGCACTAATATTATTTTGATCACTAATGTGACTATCATCACTTCCTCCACTAGAACCGCCACCACCTCCAAAGTCATAATCTGGATCAAAATCTGGATATCTTGGTGGTAAACCTACGTAAATAGTTCCACTAGCGAAAAAATCAATCCAGTGTTCAAGTTGGGTTATAATTATAGTTACTTGATTTTCAATATCATTACTTTCATATAAGTTACCAAAATCTAGAACTTCTTCTAGATTCTTTACAAGACTGCCTATTATCTGAATAATTTGTGTAGCCGAAGAAGATAATGGATTATTAGACAAAGATTTTGAAATATATTGATGCCAACCAGCTATTTCAGCTAAAGTTTCTTTGCCAATAATTGCCTCTATTTTAGTTATGGCTTCTAGAGTTTGATCTTCTTGAGTTTTAAGTTGAACAGCTAAAATACTATCAGTAACTTCTTCTTGTTGTGAGGTTTTAACCTTATTATTAAAAAATATTTTTAAAACTTTTTCTATCTCTAGATCCTTAGTCGCAAGTAAAATTTTCTCTGCTTGTTCTTCATCTTCTCCTAATTCAATCAATAAGTTCATAACATCTTTTTCATATAATTTAAAAACCTCTTGTAAAATATAATTATTATTTAAAAGTACATTTTTATATTTAATGCCAGTTACATAATAAATTTTTGCAGCATATGAAGAAACTGAGTGTGAAGGAATAACTGCTGTATCTAAAGTATTAGCAGTCTCTATATGACTTACTTGAAGGTTTTTTAAAAAAGATAGCCTTGTTTCTCTGTTCTGTTTAAGAGTTTCTTTAAATACAGAAATAGCTTCTTCGTTAACAGATAAATCTAAAGAATTTTCAAAATCATTGACCGCTATTAAATCGCCCAAAATCGTTTCTTCTTCTATCCTTAGAAATGCTTGTAAAGCATCTTCTACTTGTTCATAAGATTCATTTATTAAAATTCTTAAGAAAATATCATAAAAAGCTTTATGATCCGATGTAATTAAATCTTTATAAATATTAAAAAAAGTATCAGTAGAACTTGTATCATGTGCTAAATCACTAATATATTCAACATTTTCTATAGCATCCATAGAACCACTCACATATGTATGTTCAATAGATATGCTTTTAGAAGATATTATAGCATTACCATTATGTGCGCTTTTATACTTTAATCCTATCCACTTGTCATTCTGATGCATTAAATAGTTGTAAGAACATCTTAGTTGATGCTTTAGCGTAGTGAACTGAGCATTATTCAATTCAAATAAGAATTTAATAGCATGAAAAAGATTATATGTTACACAGTTTCCAAAAACTTGAGATGGAAAACTAGGAGAATTATCATTAATTACTGGTTTGTAAGTCAACTCTTTGCAATATCCCAAAAAATTTTCATATTTAAAATAGACGTCTTTCATAACCTCCATAGTACGCCAGCCATCTGCGTCATTAGAAGGAAGATAAGGTAAAAACAATACCTTGTAGATATAATGTTTTAAAAATTCTAGAAATGATGTGTCTAGCTCAATATTGATAGTCTCTCGGCATTTCCACATTCCTCCAAAACCTGTATCCTGTTCAACATAGTCACTGTTAATATCTTGCATTCCATGAGCTAATCCACCATTAATTACAATAATTTTTAAATGGTTAGAATCTTTTGCATGTTCAGAATATGCCCTTTCTGCTTCTATGGGAGTGCCAGTATGCAAAATAAAAGAACGCCCTTGCTGAATTTGACTTGTAATTTTTTCAGATAATTCAAAAATTTTCTTTTGAGCAGTACGATCAAAAAAGTTTGCTGATGATGTAAAAATACTACTCATATAATGATCTATAGCAAATAAATCTATTAAAGTAGATTTAATATTATCTATTAAAATATCTGCTAAAAAGAGATCTTTTAACTTTGGATCTACGTGAATTGGTTTGATTTCTAATACCTATTTGTCAATTGAGAAAATAGCTCAATAATTTTGTGTAGAATGTAACTCCTTTTGTCTTGTTTTGGCATAATATCACAAGCCCAACTATATTTAAGAAGTTGTTACTAAAAAACTAGCAACTGTTATGAGTTAAGTAAAATTAAATATTTTATATGCATCTTTAGATGCTCTATAAATGTATACACTTAATAGTATATGTTTATTTCAAAGGTAGTACCAGAGAATTTTTTGAGAACTTTGATTTTGCTTGAAGGCCTTGAAAAGACTTGGTTGCGGGGGCCAGATTTGAACTGACGACCTTCAGGTTATGAGCCTGACGAGCTACCGGGCTGCTCCACCCCGCGATTATATAAATGCAATATAGTGGATGATATCTCTCTTGTAAAGAAAAATATTTTGTTAGAGTTCTTTTTATAAATTGATAAAAAATCATTATTGTTAACGTAATGTTAATAATCTATCAATAACATATATAATATATATCAAAATAATTTTATGGAGTAATGGTATGGTAAATATGAATATTAATATTCTAATTGTGGATGACTATAAAACAATGTTAAGAATTGTGCGTAGCTTGCTTGCGCAGATAGGATTTAACAATGTTGATGAAGCTGCAAATGGAGCTGAGGCAATTAATCGTTTGAAAGAAAAAAAATATGATTTAATTATTTCTGATTGGAATATGGAGCCAATGACGGGGTTAGAGCTTTTGAAGGCTGTTAGAGCGGCTGAAGAAACTAAAGCTGTTCCTTTCATAATGGTAACTGCTGAAAGTAAGACAGAGAATGTTATTGCAGCTAAACAAGCTGGTGTAAGTAATTATATAGTTAAGCCATTTAATGCTGAAACATTAAAAGCAAAGCTAGCTAGTGTTCTTGGCGCTTTCTAAATAGGCTAGTTTTAAGGGAGAAATTTAGTGACTGATTCCGTAGTAGTTAATAAATGGTCAAATTTTTTACGTGAAGAGCTAGAGGCTGTTGGAGCATCTAATACAAGTGCAAATAAATTTGAAGAGAAGTATATAGGTGAATTGGTTCAGCAATTTGTTGCTGTTATTAGTTCTTATGTTTCTATTGAGCAAAGGCAGGATATATATACTCAGCTTCATACTATTTTAGAGCAAGTTGAAGAGGTTAAGCAAGAAACTATCTATATGGGAGAAGATATTATCAAGGATGGAGTGGTGCCTGATATTGCTGTAGAGCTTCATTCTGTTATTGCCCAGACTGAAAATTCAGTGCAAGGAATATTAGATGTGTCCGATGCCATCAGAGAAATAAGTAAAAAAGATATAAAAGCAGAAATAAAAGAAGATTTGGTTTGTCATTCAGTTAAACTACTTGAGTTATGTAATTTTCAAGATCTTACAGGGCAGATAATAAATAGAATAATAAAGAGACTCACCTCTGTAGAGACCGCTGTTGGAGATATTTTTCATATGCTACGTCAGGATCCAAGGGTTGTTTTAAATAAGCCTAAATCTAAGTGTAGGGAAGAGGATAAATTATTAAACGGTCCTCAGAAAGAAGCGGAGCGCCCAACTCAGTCAGAAGTGGATGATTTATTTAATAGTGTATAAATAAGTTTGAATATCTACTATTGATGACTCTTATGCTTAAGCTATAAGTTAGTTGCTTTTTAGAACTTTGTTATTTGAATTATATTACTAACATGAACTCATAAGGAGTGTTGATTATGAATAGAATCTTAGCTTTGTTAATTATTTTAATAAGCTCTCTATCATTTGCGGCTGATAAAGTTATTACCTTGACGGCAGATCAATGGTGTCCATGGAATTGTGTTGAAAATGCGGAAAAGCCAGGAATAGCCGTTGAATTAGCAAAGGCTATTTATGAGCCCTTAGGATATAAAGTTAAATATGTAACAATGCCTTGGCATCAAGCTATTGAAGCGGTTGCAAGAGGTGAGATGGATGCTTTAATTGCAGCAGACCATACTATGTCAGAGGTAAAAAACTTTCACTTTCCTCAAACTCCTATAAGCAGTTTTGATGATGTATATCTCTTAAAAAAGGAATCAGATTTTACATATAAAAATATCCAGTCATTAAATGGTAAGATTATTGGTATAGTTGAAGATTATCATTTTGGTGGTGAAATAGGTAAATATATAGATGCTAATTATAAAAATCCCAAAATCATTTTCCAGGCTACTGAAGCAGAGGATGCGAAACAAAATATTGATGCGCTTATCAATAATAAGATAGATATGTATATAGATAATAAAGAGGTGGTTTTATATACTGCTAATCAACTAGGAATTAGTGATAAAGTTAAGGTTGGTGGAAGCTTGCAAGAGTATCCTAATCATTATTATTTAGCTTTTTCTCCATTTGAGAAATCTAAAGTTCTTGCTAAACTATATGATGAAGGTATAGAAAAACTTAAAGTTAATGGTGAATATAAAAAGATTTTTGATAAATATATTCCAACTTCTAATTAATCTAGGCTAATTAAACTTTAAACTCACTTAGGCTTTTATAGTCTTCGTGAGTTTAAAATAATCATCTGCTCTCCATATCTTATTCAAATTAGGTTTTCAATCTTATTTTAATTTATCTAAATTTTGGTACATAATGCTGAAATAACCTATAATATTAAATCTCATTTTTAAATACTGCCACTTCTCTTGTTGCTTATGTACTAATTTGTTGGATGATCTACTTCAATATCTGTGTTAGGATTTATTATAAATTATGATAACTTAATTATATGTTTGCGGTTCTAGCAAAACGACCAAATTATAATGCTATATTTTTTAAGATATTCATGATTTACCAGCTTAATCTTGGCTGATAAATCATGTTTTATAAATTTTCTATATTATTTGTAAAGGGCGCCGATATTTTTAAACAGCTGTATTTAGCCACTCAGTAAGCGCTGTTTTTGACAAAGCTCCAACTTTAGTATCTAGAGCTTCTCCTTTTTTAAAGAGGATCAATGTGGGGATGCCGCGAACATTATATTTAGCAGCTGAATCTGGGTGGTCGTCAATATTTATTTTAGCCACCACAACTTTGCCTTCCATTTCTTTTGCTAAAGCTTCAATTGTTGGGGTTAGTTGCTTGCATGGTCCGCACCATGG
>JBASGW010000005.1:0-7220 GCA_049653745.1 Rickettsiales bacterium | reverse complement strand
GCAGCAATACCTTGAATAAAACGCCAGAATAATAATAATTTAAAATTATCTAGCATTACTAAAATAATACTGCTAACCATCAATAAAGCTAGCCCAGCTAAAATCACCTTTCTTCTACCGAAACTATCGGATAAAGGACCAGCAATCAGCCCTGAAAAAAATAAGCCTATAAAATTAATGCTTAAAATTAATTGAATCTCATTCTCAGCTACATCGAAATATTTAATCATTTGTGGAAAAGCTGGAACATAGATATCAGCTTCTGCGCAAACCAAAATATATATAATAACTACCATAGATAATAATATTAATTGATATGCTTTTTCAGAGAAATTTCTAAATAATGGTTGTAGTATCATTTTCTAATTCCTTTTATCTTTATATAATTATTTAATTTTTCACTAAATCAGTTTTTTAGAAGAAAAGATTTTTTATGAAATTGCTCTGTTCAATACCTTGCCGGGCTATTTATAATAATGAAGTTTCTAGATCACTCTTTTGAGCAGGTTTTACTAAGCAAGTCCATAATTTATGGCAAGCTGCTATAGCAAAACATAAAATGCTTAGACCCATAAGAGTAGTAACTATCCAAATACCAACTTCTGCAGTTTTTGGGTCCATTTGGTTGTAGTCATCATTATTAGCATCAGGATGTTCTAAAGTTGGGTTGCTTTGATCTACAGCCTCTAATTCTAAAACTCCTTGATTGTTAAGACCTGTTTCAACGTTATCAAGCATTTATACATCCAATTTTTGTAAATCATCACTTAACTATACTTAAATAAACTTATTTTACCTATAGGAAAAAATACCTAGTTTTGACTTACTCCAAAAAAATCCTTGGGAAGCTACGTTCTTAATTTGCCAAATCTACTAAGGATAGTAATCATCAGGTTATTGATCGATTGATAATCTTGCTCTAACAATTCTTCCTTAATTTGAGTGAATTTTGATGGCTTTAAATCTTCAGGAACAGCTTCGATCAATGCTTTAATATCATCAAGAGTTATTTCTAAATGGCACTGAAATCCATATACATTATCTTTATATCGGACAATTTGGCGCGGACACCCCAAACTTGATGCCAAAAGGACTTTGAAGTATCAGCAATACTTGGCATGTCATTATGCCAGTGAATGACTGGAAAACTACAGCAGATAATTTTTGATGATTCTACTGTTTTACCTGGGTAAACAGAATTAATCATTTGTTCAATAATACCTGCCGGCAATTGATGACGAGTCTGTGATTTTTCCCAATCGGCTTTAAATGTCATAAATATTCCTTAAACCATATTATCATCAATGAAAATTACTATAACAATTCAATAACTGTATCTTTTATTATTTCCCATGCTTCTGTACGGTGATCAACCACTTCAAAATGAGCAGCATTTTTTATAACAACTACCTCAATATAATCACCAAGATCTTTCGCTTTATTCATATAATGATGCATTGACTCTACCGGAGCTGCCAGATCATATTCACCAGTTATCAGAATTTGTTTGGTATTGATGGGTAGTAATTCATAAGGTGAACATTGTAAAAAATGTTCTTGCATATTACCAATCAACAGATTGATAACTTTTGACATACATGCTTTTTCTTCTAAATTCTGGAATAAATTCAAATCACCAGGGCCAGCGATATTCACAACTGCCTTTAATTTTAGAGGATCATGTTGATATAAATCACTATTTTCCGTTATTTTATGTCTAGCTCCAGTCCATAAGGCCAAATGTCCACCAGCAGAATGTCCTATAACAACTACTTTAGTTAGGTCCAGCTTATATTGAGGAGATAGTAGTTTTAGATAATCAACAGCTTTACCAACATCCAAAAAAGTTCCTGGCCATCCTCCACTTTTATTATCAATACAATTATATTCAATATTCCATGTGGCAATTCCAGCTTCTGTGAAGGCTTGCGCGAAAGAAGACATGAAATCTATATTGGCCATTTTTGAAGTCCAACATCCCCCATGAATAACAACCAATACAGGATAAGGACCATTGCTTTCGGGAATCCTTAGATCTCCAAACTGCCTAGAATCTTCGCCATAATTAAATCTATATTTTGCAGGCGTGAAAGGAATTTTTAAAATATCCTGAGGCGTTAAAAAAGAAGAGACCAGAGTATCTTTTATAGGAATAAGAATAGATGTCATAATAAATACCATTTTTAGAAAAGTTTGTAGTTTATAAGGGTTTAGGAAAGTATACATTTTTTAAATCATCTATTAAGATTTATAGATTCCATGCTTATTCCTCTGAATTGCTAAAATAACTTTTTGTATTATTGTATTATTTGTAAGAGATTAGTTAAAGATGTTTATTTGTTTCATTAACTAGTCTTTCGAGATTATTCGTTTTTACTTCAATATCCATATTTATAATAAACATTAGCTTATTCCAAATTACCTACCTTACAATGAGGAAAAATACCTAATTTTAGATTACCTTGACAATTTAGAGTGTTCAGATAATATATAAATTATTATTAATAATATAATTAATAATTAAAATGCCCAATAAACAAGCGATCGAATATCAGCAAAGCGTTTCAGCTAGAATGGTGGAGTTTTGTAAGCCACTAAATGATTATTTTGGTATAGCTTATTTCGCTTACTTTAAAATATATCCTAAAGATTCATCATATATAACATTCAGTAACGATGCTGAATATACCCAAGAATATTGCACTAAAATTCATAATGAAACTATGTATTTTCAACAATATATAGAAAATAATAATGAAGACAAAGTAATTTTATGGCCTAAAGATCCATTTAATTTAGCAACTGATTTGATTTTTAAAAGAGGTCATTGGCATGGTCTTAACATCGTCACTCAATGGAACGATAATGTAATGGAAGGCTTTGATTTTGTTGCGCATAAAGATAACTTTAGAATCAATGAATTTTATATTAAGCATTATGATGTATTAAAAAAATTTATAGAGCAGTTTAAAATTATTTTTGCAGACGTAATAACTAATGCTGAAATTTGCAAAGCTAAATATAAAAATGGTTTCATTCATAACCTACCTGAGCATCAAGAAGTTAACATATCAGATATTCAAGCCTTCCTCCAAGATATTGGTGCAAATAGTAATAGCCTTAATATTGATGGACAAATTGTTCAGTTAACCAAGCGTGAAATGCAATGCCTGGAGCTAGTTGATAAAGGCTGCAGTGCTAAAATCATCGGTAGAGAATTACTTCTTTCGCCAAAAACTATTGAAAATCATCTCAATAATATCAGACAAAAAACCGGCGTTCATCACAAGCATGATTTGCTCAAGTTTTATCGTCAATTATTTTAAAAACTAGGTGTTTTCCCCCATAGATAAATATTTTCCTTTTAGTGTATCCTAGGAGAATAGTAATTTACTTAAGCCAATGGAGGATAAAATGTCAATCAAAACAGTTATACTAGAAGGAACACATGAAGAGATGGGTTATAAATATGGTAAAGTTATGCGCGCTGAATTATCTGGTGCGCTAAACACTTTAAAGGATTATTTTATTACACAAAATAATATGACTTATGAAAATATGGCTTCACAAGCCAGTGTTTTCTTTGAGAGATACTCATTTTCATATAAATTTTTTCTTGAAGGGGCGGCTAAAGGAAGCGGACTCTCTCTCGATGATATGAATATTTTGAATGGTATGGAAACAATTAACGTCGAGACTGATCAACAATATAAGTTTCTTAATATTAAGCATCCTGTAAACGTAAGCGCTTGTGCATTTGTTTTCCTTCCTCCTGAAAAAACTTATTCAGGAAGCGGAATAATAGGAAGAAATTATGATTATGGTGAACCATATGGAATGATTGCAGAAAATTTAACTGTTACCATCTTGAAGGAAAGCAACAGCATTCCTACTGCGATAATAAGCATGCCTGGACAAATATATTGTCCATCTTGTGTTAATGCTAAAGGGTTATTTATGGAATTAAATAACGGCATGCCTTCAGGAGGATATTATGATGCGTTAGATAGGCAGTCATTACTAATTGATATGCTTTATATAAATCAAAATTCTGAAGATTTAACTGCAATAGAAAAACAACTTAAAGCAACAGAATCTGATTATTCATTAATAATAAATACTGCTGATAAAACCACAACAAAATCTTTTGAGTTTTCTACTACTCTGGGAATGAAGCCAAATTTTCCCTTAAGTAAGGATGCTTTTGTTTCAACAAATTATTTCCAAAACTCTAGTTGGGGCAATGAAATTCCCGAGCCAACAGACGAAACCACCTGGATGGGAGTAACAAGGCATGATAATTTACAAAACTTAGCCGCAGCTCAAGATGTTTTTAATATATCAACCTTTCAAACATTGATGAATACTGATATTGATAATGGCGGAGCTTTTTGGGAAGAGACTATTTATCAAATTATTTTTGACACTTTTAATTATGATCTCTATTTAACAAGAGCGGATTTTGATAATCATTCATGGACAAAAATATCTTTAGCTGAGCATTTCCAGAATTAGCTTTTAATGATTATATTAATTGATCTCCATGAAATCATTGAAACTTAAAAATTAACAACATTATTTTAGAAAAAGAACGGATATTTCTGATTAATGGTTTGCATGAGAAGAAATATTAGGTCTAATCACTATTAGAATAGAGGTAAAAATGAAAATCATAACTTATGAAGAATTTGAACAAGTTGAGTTACGCTCTGGGACTATTACCAAAGTAGAAGAATTTCCACGCGCTAAAAAGCCAGCTTTAAAAATCTGGGCGGACTTCGGTCCTGAAATTGGCATATTACAAACATCAGCGCAAGTTACCGTGCATTATACTCCAGAATCTTTGCTAGGAAAACCTATTGTCGGCTGCGTTAATTTGGGTGAAAAAAATATTGCTGGATTTTTATCACAGTTTCTACTACTTGGTTTCGCTGATAGCAAAGCTGCTATTTGTTTAATTTCTCCAGAGCCAAAAGTGGCAAACGGACAAAAATTATGTTAACAATTATAATCAATAAAATTGAAGTTAAATAGTAAGCATATAAATTACTCTAAAAACTAGGTATTTTTCTCCATTGTAAGGTAGGTCTCTTTGATCTATATATTTTAATGCTCTAAGACCTTCTATAATTCAATATAGATAGAAAATGAATAATGAATTAAAGTAATATAAAAAATATTATGAGCATTTCCCAATTACTAAATCAACAGCAGACAAAAAAATAAACTAAATATATGGTCTTTACATAGAGTGAAATCAATGAAATATTACCCAGCATTTAGGTGAGAATTAAGATGATAAAAATAAAGATTATTCCAGCTACTATTGTAGATTATTCTACCATTCAAAATATGGCTAGATTTTATGTTTATGATGTATCTCGCTATTGTGGTTTTATTTCAAAAGCTTGGGGCTTGCCAGAAGATGGTTTATATGAATGCTTTGATTTAAAGAAATATTTTATAGATGATGATAAAAAAGCCTATCTAGTTAAGCTTGAAGATGGTGAATTAGTTGGTTTTGTTTGATATAGATTTTTACTGGACCCTCGGCCTATGGCCAAGGGTGACGTATTCATGTTATTTGACATTCAGAATAGTTCATGAAATTATTACAATAATGGAGAGCATTGCGTGAATTACAATTATAATAAAATACTCGAGCTTCGTCACCCTTGACCGTAGGTCCTAGGGTCCAAAACTTTTAAACTTAATGCAATTAAAATATTTATGCGGATTTCCCTGGATTCTCACCTTTTTAGGACAAGGATAACAACGCCTTAGTTTTACTAATAAAACACCTCGTGTAATCTATCTCATAGCGCGTTTTTCTAGAAAACAGACACAAGTCTATAAATAATTAACTAATTCAACATATATTGACTAATATTAATTAATACACTATGTTTCATTGAGGTAATCAATTTTTTATAAAAATACATAAGGAAAAATATGAAAGATTCAAATATTAATGATCAACCTCCAAAACAAAACCAAGAATCACGTAGTATAGATTTGCCAACTTTAAATGTTTTGCCAATAGGTGAGGAGGATGGGGATTTAGCATCTGAGGCTATGAATGGTAATGGTTCTGATTATCAACGTATACTAAGCCATGAGAATGGAAATACCTTTGCAACAAGGTCTGACTACTCTTATAATCATGCTTATGAATATCAAAGTATAATAAACTATAAGAATGGAAATACTGCTATTCACTATCTTTCAACAATGACTTACCGTAAAGCTTGCATAGCATTACAAAAAAGGAACTTTAACTCAATAAATGATCAAAATAACGATGGAAAGACTCTTCTTCATTTAATAACTTCATCCTATAAAGAGGGGAGTCAATCTATTGTCAATCTCATTCCTGAATTGATAAAATTAAATGCTAATACAGAAATCAAGAATAACAAAGGAGAAACTCCTCTTATGTTGGCGATTTTATGTAATCAACGAGCTGCTGCTGCTGCTAAATTATTGATAGAAAATGGCGCAGATATAAATGCTAAAGATGAAAATGGCAACACCATTATCCATTTAGCCGTTTTATATATTAAGTATGTTAGTAACCTTAAACGTTTATTTGAATCGTTGCAACAAAAAATAGGTAAAAAATTAAATGAACATCTAGACATTAAGAATAACAATGAAGAAACTCCTCTTATGCTAGCGGCTTCACTAGGATTAATCGCTGCTGTTGAAGTATTAATAAAAAATGGTGCAGATGTAAATGTTAGAAATAAAGATGGCAAAACCGCACTGGATTTAGCACCACCAGTAATAAACAATAGTTTCAAAGTATTAATTACAAAAACAAAAGAAGATCAGATTTTAGCAGAGATGGCCATGCATGGTAATGAAGTGGAAGTTACTTCATTAATAGAAAAAGGAGCTAATAGGGATAGAGCTTTAGCAATCTTGGCTACGAGGAACGCTAATGAAGCTGCATTCAATTTATTAATAGCAAAAGGAGCTAATAGAGATGGAGCTTTAGCAATCTTGGCTATGAGGAACGCTAATGAAGCTGCATTCGATTTATTAATAGCAAAAGGAGCTAATATAGATGGCGCTTTAGCAATCTTGGCTACGGGGAACGCTAATAGAGATGCATTCGATTTATTAATAGCAAAAGGAGCTAATATAGATGTGGCTTTAGCAATCTTGGTTATGAATAACGCTAATGAAGCTGCATTAGATTTATTAATAGCAAAAGG
>JBASGW010000004.1:0-1695 GCA_049653745.1 Rickettsiales bacterium | reverse complement strand
AAAACAGAAGAATGCTTGGCAAAATATACAGAAGCTCAAGATTTAAATGCTATTTGTGGAGCTGAATCTATGCTTATGTATGATGAATTATAAATAGAAAATAACTTAAAAATGTGAGTCCTTAAAGCCAGCAAAAAATTGACAAGTATTAATTTTTGCATTAATTTTAAATTAAATTTTAAATAATTTGCAAAATTATAAAAAGGCATAAAAAATGGAATCATATTTGCTTGTAGGCCTAGGGGTTAAAAATGATCTTCAGCAATTAAGTAGCGCATTTGCTGAAAATAATCATGTATTAAATATTCAGGGAGATGAAAAAAATTATATAGATTGTGAGAATTTAAATTTTCCTGAATATTCTCAAGTTTTAATTTATGCTCATGGTAATAAATATGATGAAGTTCATACTATTAGTTTATGTAAAAGAGGAGAAGTTACTGAGCAATCACTTAAGGATATAGCTAAAAATAAAGCGCTTAACTTTGAGTTATATTCTTGTTATGGTGGAAATGCAATAAATTCAAAAACCTCTTTATCAAAATTCTCAACTTTAATTACTTCAACCTCCTCAGAGGAATTACAAAGGTCTGAATTAGTTGTAGATTCTCTGATTAAATTAAATTATATTGAGAATAATCCTTTTATTAAATTTGCTGCTTATATATTCACTAAGCCCGATCCTTTGAAATTTGCGGTTCAGTCTGCGCAAAGTTATTCTTATATTTATTCAACAAATAATTCTTTTAAAAAGATTACTGACTTTTCTGATTCCAATCTGATTGCATGGCAGAATTATCAGTTAAATAAATTTTTACAACTTATAAAAAAAATACAGCCTAAGATGAATGGGCAGCGCTCTAAAGAAATTGATGAATGTGTTTCTTTATTTCAAGATGATAAAAGAAAAAGTGAATTTTTAGAGCCATTTGATATTAAGCGTTATAAAGAAATAATGCTTATTAGTGAAATCATGGAAAATAACACAGAAAGAAGTTCTTTATTAATAAATTCAGGTGTATCCGTTGATGCAAAGATTAGTAAAGGTTTTGCTGTTTTACATTTTGCTTCATCTAACGGCAACGATAAAACAGTTAAATTATTGATTGATGCTAGCGCTTCTCTTGATATAAAGGCTAATAATGGCTGTACAGCTTTGCATGCAGCAGCAGCAGAAAAGGACAATGATAAAGTGGTTAAGTTATTGATTGATGCTGGCGCTTCTCTTGATATAAAGACTAATAATGGCCGTACAGCTTTATATCTAGCTTCATCTAACGGCAACGATAAAACAGTTAAATTATTGGTTGATGGTGGAGCTTCTCTTGATATAAAGGCTAATGGTGGTTTGACTGCTTTATGTGGAGCTTCATTTAAAGGCAACGATAAAATAGTTAAATTATTGGTTGATGGTGAGGCTTCTCTTGATATAAAGAGTAGTGATGGTTTTACTGCTTTGCATTTAGCATCAAAAAACGGTCATGAAAAAGTAGTTAAGTTATTAGTGGATTCAGGTGCGTCGCTTAATGAAAAAATTAATGCTGGTTTTACTGCTTTGCAGCTTGCCGTGCAAGAAAATAAGACGGAAGTTATAAAAGAATTATTAGCAGCGGGAGCTAGTGTTAATAATAATTTAATGGTATATAGGCATAATGAAATTACTAAATTTAAAGCTGATCCAGTGAAATATATTCT
>JBASGW010000003.1:0-2091 GCA_049653745.1 Rickettsiales bacterium | reverse complement strand
ATTTTTTGAAAAATAATAATGAGTTAAATGTGCGTAATGGAACATTAGGCTATTTGGAGTCAATTAACGAGAAGGGAGATATAAGAGTTAGAGTAACTGAAGTCGCAGGAGTTAGGGATGTTTTGTTTAATGTTAAGGATTATCCCTATATAGATCATGGTTATGCGGCAACAGTACATAAGGCTCAAGGCATCACAGTAGATAAGACATATGTTTTAGCTACGAAAGGATTTAATCAGCATTTAACATATGTATCTATGACTCGACATACTGAAGATGCTCAGATGTATTATTCTAAGGAAGATTTTAGGAGCTATTCTCACTTAGAGACAGAGTTATCTAAGCAAGCAGTTAAAGAAAATGCACTTGATTATACAAAAGCAGCAAATGAGTTTATAGAGAGCAGAGGAATGGCTGATATTTGTAAAGATATAGCTTTAAAATTTAACAAGGTGTATTCGGAGGTAAAAGACAAATTCAAAGATATTGGTCTTGCTGTAAAAGAGAATTTTGATAGTAAGCAAATATTTGCGAATATAGAAGAGCGGATGCTTTTTAAAAAGGAAATGAAAAAGATTAGTAAAGCTTTTGATTGCCCTGTTAGCAGGGATATAATCGCAGGAGAAAAATTAACATATGCTGGAGCACATATAATAGGTAAGGAAGAGTATGTTATTTTGTATACAGAAGATTTAAAGGCAGCGAAAATAATGCCGTATAGAGATAGTTGTGATATTAGGTATCGTGAACAAGTAGAGATAATACAAAATAAAGAAGGACATTTAATAGCGCACCCTACATCTGAAGCATTATGGAATAGGAAGCTTACTGATATTAGCAGTGAATATGGTAAGCCAGTTAGCTTGAAGCTGGAGCTTGGGGACACAGGAAGATGTAGGAATGTTATAGATCAAGGTCAGAGTAGATATTATGTTATGGAGCAATATGACAAGGTAACATTACTGCCAAGCAGGGAATGTGCAATTGGGTTGAAGGTAGGCGATTACATAAAGATACAAGAAACGCCAAGATATGATTATTTGGGAGATAAAAAAGGTACTAAACTTGAAGCCTGTAAAGATTATGAAAAGCATCAGCAAATAGAAAAGAGCGCTGAAAAAGAAAAAGTAATGGAAAAATTTAGGGGTAGAGAAATAGAATTTTAGCAAGTAGTAAAAAAAAGTAATAACAAACAATGAATACACTAAGAAAAAGAAGGTAATTTATGAACAAGGAAGAATTAGAAGAATATATAGAGGAGTTATATACTATTCATAGAGATTCGGTTGATAGTTTATCTGAGATTACAAATTCAAACAAAAAAATCTTGAATGAGATGAAAGAATTGCAGAAAGAAATAGCTTCATCAGTTAGTAATGTAAGAATTTATAACAATAGATTTATTGGGAGTGTTGCGAGTTGAGTTAGTATTTGATATAATACACTCAAAAATTTATGGTATAAAAATGTCATTAACTCAAATAACGATGATTAGCTTAGATCAACTAGTAAATAATACTCATCAATATCGCAAATTTAAATCTTTATTTAATTTTGAGTCTATTAGAACTGAGCTTTTAGCTGTTGAGTCTGAAGCACACTACAAAGGTTATGGAGTTTTGCGCCTATTCAAATGCTTACTACTTCAATTTATGGAGGACATGTCTGATCGTGAGCTTGAGCGTTATCTTGCAGATAGCAATGCAGCTAAGTGGTTTTGTGATTTTAGCTTAACAGATTCAACTCCAGATCATACTGTATTTTGTAAGATGCGTAAAAAGATAGGCCCTTCTTTATTATCAAAAATCTTTGCAAATTTTAGAGATCAGTTGAGGTCTAATGGTTACATGAGTGAGGTATTTACTTTTGTAGATGCTACTCATTTAATATCAAAAGCTAATCTTTGGGAAGAAAGAGATGACGCAAGAAAGCAAAAATTTGAGAAGCTTAATAATGAAGTTTTGCCGAAGTTTGCAAGAGATAAACAAGCAAGGATTGGCTGCAAAGGAGGTAGTAAGTTTTGGTATGGCTATAAGAAACATGTTAGCGTTGATATCCAGTCTGGAATGATTAATAAAGTTGCAGTTACGC
>JBASGW010000002.1:0-2030 GCA_049653745.1 Rickettsiales bacterium | reverse complement strand
AAACGGTCTCTTCGGCGCTAATATATTTAACGAAGTCTCCACTGTTCGACCTGGAATATTGTCCCTCCGGCTCCATCACCGAGCGAGCCCAACTAATAAAGAAATTAGCTGAAACATTAAAATCAATGTATAAAAGTGTCGATACCATAAATGAAAAATTAACAAATATTGATTCTGATATAAATGAATACTCAAAAAAATTAGAACAAGATAAAAAGGAAAAAAAACACTTACAAAGTTCATTAAAAGAAAGTGTGACAATAATAAAATCTTTAGAAGATGAAATTAATGAACTGGACAAAATACTTTAATAAAAAATTATACACGCTAATTATATAGAAATTTCATGGCGAAAAACAAAGACTATAAATTAAAAGATTATAGTATTCAAGAACTAAAAAAAATATTAAAAGATTTTAAGGATAAACACACAATAAAAGGAACAAGTAAACTAACAAAAAATCAGCTTGTGGAAAAAATGGAGGATGTATTTTTAATTGAAGATGGTAAATTATTTTTAAGAAATCTGCATAATCAAATTATTAAAGATCCAAAAATGAAAAAGTCTGATAAATAAATTTTCTAGTTATATAATTAATTTTCTTTCAGTGTTATATACAGGAAAAAAATGAAGTTCTTGATGTTGATGGATCGGGTAATTTATCCATTTATTCTACATCCAATTCCACTGCTTCGAGTAATGGTGCATTAATAGTAAAAGGAGGTGCTGGAGTTGCAAAAGATTTATATGTCAGTGGTAATATCCATTGCAGTGGAACTGTTTCCTCATCCAATTCTAACAATTATACGGAATTTCATTATGTATCTGGTGGTGGAAGTGCACAGGATTTCAGTGGTACAATTACACTAAATAATGGAGGTCAAAATTCAACCAACTATGCTGTTTTTGCTTCTATTTACGATAATTTACCGCAAGGATCTGGAGGAACATATAATAGTTCTCAAACATCTTCAGCACTTCATCAAGTAATCATTCAAGCCATAACAAAAACATCTTTTCAATTTATTATAAATAAAGCAACTGGTGATAATGTAAGTTTGAGTATTGTATTCATGGTTGTCTTTTCTTCTGCATTGGCTTATCCAAAATAAAGTTATTTATTTATTTATTTATTAATTTATTTTAATTATTTTTCATACAGAATTAATTAAACAATTTTTAAAATACAATGAGAAGGGAACTCTATGTGCTCGCCTCCATCGCTAACGCTCTTCCCACCAACCGGCGAGGGTTTTCATCCCCTACTCGACAATAGTCTGCGTTGCCAAAACCAGCTACGCGAGGAAAAAACAAAAAGGAAGAAATTCAGGAGAACAATTTGATAGAAAAGATACGACGAGTCCACTTACCCACTTTTTCCACTTACTACAACTTCCCCATTTTACATATTTTAGTAGTGGAAAGTGGATTTTTTTCCAAATCTTTCTAATTATTTTTATTCGTTTTAGAATTTAAACTTTTTTTGACCCACCCACTCACTTTTTACACCTTTTTTTTGATACTTTTTTATATATACCCTATTTAGATATGTGTTAATGTGTTCCGTTTATATCGCGAGATAGTCCGCTATGGCGGACAATCACGTACCAATATATAGAATTACTTTATAGTTCCGTTAAATAATAACCGTTATGACCGTTTATAGTAACCGATTTAATTTTAACCATAAAGTCGGAAATATATATATATACACACATATACAGGGTCGGGGGTCAAAGCACTTGCAGGAAAGCCTAGCTACCTGGCGAAAGATACAAGAGCATCGACCATGGCTTCTCAGGGATCTCAGCGTTCAGTTTCTGCGAGAGGAGACGCAGCTCCTGGAAGTGTTCTTGTCAAGCTTGTTATTTGAGGTGCCGACGGTCGATTTGTTGTTAGAGTTTGTGACGCATGATACCACGTAGGAACCATTCTGGCGACTTCCGTTACGTTCAACGTATCTTATCTGTCGCAACCCCTGGAAGCATCAACTGCTGAAAGGCAGATTATGCTGTTGGTTGAGTGATTC
>JBASGW010000001.1:0-15824 GCA_049653745.1 Rickettsiales bacterium | reverse complement strand
TCTTTAAATCCTCTAAGTGCTAATTTTTCCCAGCGATTATTAGCAACTAAACTATTTGCGCTATAACGAAGCCAACCAATATGGAATCTATAACCAAGTTCAAAGTATATTTTCATTACGGTATCAACAGAAACTTTTTGTTTATTTGATATTTCAGTAATACTATAAGCAGAAGATAATGGTCCTAAAATAGCTATTTTTTGAGCCAGGCTATCAGAAACTTTCATATTTTTAAATAAGGCTAAATCAGCTTCATAATGTTCTTTGAAATTACCTTTTAAATAATTGGGTATATTTGCAGAGATTATATTAACTTTTTCTTGGTATTCTTCTATTGCTGAAGAAATATCAATTTTACCATGATAATTTCGCAGTAACCAATTAGTAGAGCGCATAACGAATTTTTTAATAATAATTGAAAGATAAACTTGATCCTCAACTTTAACGATACCATCAAGTGTATTGATTTCTTTCCATAGATCCCTAAGGTCAAAAACATCTCTAGTTATAGTATATGCTCTAGCCACATCAGAGAATTTATGACCTGTTGATTCGGCTGTTAAATGCAAATAAAAAGTATCAACGCGGTTAACCATACTATTGGTTATTGCGGTAGTAATAATTTCACGACGCAATGGATGCGCAGCAATAATTTCAGCAAAACGCTCTCTCATTATTTTTGGGAAATATAATAATAAATCATTATAAAAATAATTATCTTCAGGTAAGTTAGTTTCAATTAAATTATTGTAAATAGCATTTTTGCTGTAAGCTAATAGCACAGATAATTCTGGCCTTGTTAACCCTAATTTTTTGGTATAAAGCTGTTCGAATTGTGTTTTTGAAGGTAAGCATTCTAATTTACGGTCAAGAATACCTTCTTCTTCTAATAAGTCGATAAAATATTCTTGAGCACTTAAAATATTCACTCCTTGTTGAGCAGCAATAGTCAATGCTCTAGTTTGGGTTCTATTATCTTTGAGAACTAATTCAGCCACATCATCCGTCATAGAAGAAAGTAAATTAATGCGTTCTTCCTCATTGATAATATTTTTGGTTATAGCTTGATGCAGAGCTATCTTTATATTTACTTCATGATCTGAGCAATCTACGCCAGCTGAATTATCAATAGCATCAGTATTTAACCTTCCTCCATTGCTCGCATATTCAATTCTTCCATGCTGAGTAAAGCCTAAGTTACCACCTTCTCCAACAATTTTACATCTTAGCTCCGAACCATTGCAACGTAGATTATCATTAGTTTTATCACCTACTTGTTCATTAGTTTCAAAACTGGCTTTGATATAAGTACCTATTCCTCCATTCCATAGAAGGTCAACAGGAGCTTTGAGCAATAATTTTATAAGATTATCAGGAGTTATTACATCCTCTTGAATAGAAAATGCTTGCTTGATTTCTGGAGTGAGGTGCAATAATTTTGCTTTACGGTCGTAAATTTGACCACCTTTAGATAATATAGAAGAATTATAATCTAACCAGGTTGATCGCGGTAAATTAAATAATCTATTTCTTTCTTGATAGCTTTCTTTGCTATCTGGATTTGGATCTATAAATATATGCACATGATTAAATGCTCCAAGAAGCCTTATATGCTCTGAAAGTAACATTCCATTGCCAAATACATCTCCAGACATATCGCCAACACCAATTACTGTGAAATCAGTATTGTTTATATTAATTCCTAATTCGTGGAAATGTCTAGTAACTGAAATCCAGGCGCCTTTTGCAGTGATTCCCATTTTCTTATGGTCATAACCTTTTGATCCACCTGAAGCAAAAGCATCACCTAGCCAAAATCCATACTCGGCAGAAATTTTATTCGCTATATCTGAGAATGTTGCAGTGCCTTTATCAGCGGCTACAACCAAATAAGGATCACTTTCATCATATCTAACAATATTTTTAGGGTGATGAACTTGGCCATCTATAATATTATCAGTGATATCTAGCATCCCTCTTAGAAAGTTTTCATAACTTTCAATAGCTTTAGTTTGTATAGCTTCACGATCTAAGCCTGCTGTTCCTTTTAAGATGAAACCACCCTTGGATCCTGTGGGCACAATCACTGAATTTTTTACGACTTGTGTTTTCATTAATCCTAGAACTTCCGTGCGATAATCTTCGCTACGATCAGACCATCTCAGGCCCCCTCTTGCAACTTTTCCTCCTCTTAGGTGGATAGCTTCAAAGGTTGCCGAATAAACAAATATTTCTCTATAAGGGCTAGGTAAAGGCATGCCTATGATTTCTGTCGAATTTAATTTAAATGACATAAAATTCTTAGAATCGCCATTTTTGTCATTCAAAAAGTAATTAGTTCTTAAGATATTGCTTACTAAGTTAATTAACCTTCTTATAATTTGGTCTTCAATATTATCTTGAATGTTAGTTAATGAGTTTTCTAACTGGTTTTTATATTCTTGAGACTGTTTATCACGATCCTCAGCAGAGAGTTTATGATTAAACATGCTATAGAATAAAGAAATAAGTTGCTTAGCAATTTCTGAATGCTTACCAAGAACCTCTCCGATATATTCCTTGCTATAACCTATTTTTATTTGGCATAAATATTCAGCTAAAGCCATCAATAAAGTTATTTGTTTATAATTTAAATTAGCTTCTAAAATTAATTGGTTATACGAATTATTTTGGAATTTATTCGTCCACATTGCGTAAAAGGCTTCTTCAATGTTATCTTTAGCTAACTTAATCATTTCAGAAGTTTTATTATCTGCTTTTAAGATAAATTGATGTAACCAAATTGCATTGTTAGTTCCTTTTGGTGAAATAATATGAATTTGTTCAGCTACAACATTAAATCCAATATTGTTAAGCATTGGCATTATTGAAGAAAGATTCAATTCTTCTAGATGATAGATTTTAAATTGAGCTAAATTAGACTTTCCTTCAATAAATGGAGAAATATTAAAAATTATTTCTTTGGTATCTAGGGTTTTTAAAACATTTTCAATATCATCAACTATGGTTTTAATATAGTTAGAATTCTCTTTATAAGAAGTGGGGAAGGCTTGCTTAAATTTACAAAAAACACTTGCTCCCTTATTTTTACCATATTCTTTTAATAATATTTCACGTAAAGATTCTTCCCAAGGCTTTGTAATTGAAATCAGTTCTTTTTCTATCGTTACTAAGTCTGAAGTTTCTTTTTTAAAGTTTCTAGAATCAATATTAAAATAATAATATCCTAGCCTTGAAGAGTTAACTTGAGCAAAATGTTCGCTCACAATATTTCCATATTCAAAAGATAGGGCGGTTTTTAATTTTCTAGAGTTTTCAGCATTGGCTATTTCTAGAGGTAGAAATAACAAACAACCTAAACTATCCCCTTTCTTTCTAGTGAATAATCGTAACTCAGGAGAAAATAATAAGGCGTAAATTTCCATCACCAATAAATAAAGTTCTTGAGTAGAAATTTGAAATAATTCATCTCTAGGTAAAGACTCAACAATTGAAACTATTTCTTTGCCTGCGTAACTATGAGAGCTAAATCCAGCTTTGCTTAAGACGTGATCCAGTTTTCCACGAATTATTGGAATTAAGGTTGCACTTTGATAATATAAAATAGATGTAAATAGTCCTATAAAGACAATAGCTTCCTTTAGATTACCTTGATCATCTAAAGTTTTTACACATAAATAATCAATCATGGCATCGCGGTGAACTACAGAAATTTTATTTAATTTGCCAATAGAAATTAAGCCATGTTCAGTTTCAAAGAAGCTTGGAGTAAAGACGGAATCTTTTATAAGGTGATCAAACTCTTTATGTTCTGACTTTAAGGTTCCCAAAGTAGAGTTTTCTATTAAAGTGGCTTGATTCTTATTAAAGTTATATTTTGCGCTTCCTAAGAAAACAAAATACTTTGATTTCATTTTTTCTAGGAATTGTTTTTGCTCTTCAAATAATACTTTATCGTTGGTTAATTTAAGTTGATGGAAATAATTAGTATACTCATCTAGAGTTGTGACTATTTTTTTCCAGTCATGCACTGCATTTTCTACTAACTCTAAAATATTTTGTAATTCAGACTCAACTTTTAGGGCGCTTTCTTTATCTAAGGCGTGCAGAGTTCTAATTTGAATAAGAATTTCTTGTTCACCATTTTCATGTAATTCTTCATCTATATTTACTAAATTACCTTGTGGGTCTCTGCGAACATAAATATTTGGATGAGCAACCTTTTCAATGCTGACATTCAATCTATTAAGCAAACAAATTGCTGAATCAAATAAAAATGGTATTTCTCGACTTAAAATTTCTATAACGGTGTAATCTTCTTCCTTTCCTTTAGCAATTCCTTGATACACCCTAACTTTAGCTTTGGTGTAATTATGCTGTTGAAGAAAATGAAAAGCATTCATTGCTAAATTAGCATATAAATTACTATCATCTTCTGTTAAGCTAAACATCGGAATGGTTGCATAAAATTTTCTTATAAAAGCTTCTTCTAATGGAGTTGCTTGCAGTATATTAAGAATATTTATAATATAGGGATGATTTTCACCATAAAGATGCTGTACTGTGAAGTCATATTTTTCCATAATATCAACTCATAATTTATTAGTTAGAAAGAAAGCTCATGTTTGATGACCATAAAACTATTTTTGCCCTTGCCACTCCTCCAGGTAAGTCTGGTGTCGCTATAATTCGCGTCTCTGGAGCTGATGCATTCAAATGTTTAGACCGTTTAACTATAGGTTCGCATCCGCAATTACGCTATGCTGCTTTAAGAACCTTAGTTAATCCTATCACTAAACAAGTTGTTGATAAAGCAATAATATTAACATTTCCAGAAGCTAGTAGCTTTACTGGAGAAAATATTGTTGAGTTACATATACATGGTAGTCGTGCAGTTATCAATATGCTTATTGATATTTTAACAAAAATTAGTAATTTTCGTTTAGCAAATCCTGGAGAATTTGCCAAGAGAGCATTTTTGAATGGTAAAATGGATTTAACTGAAGCTGAAGGATTGAGTGACTTAATTGAGTCAGAAACCATGATTCAGCAACAACAAGCTATTCGACAATTAGAAGGTAATTTATTTAATTTATATGAAAGCTGGAAAAAGCGCTTAATAAATATTTTAGCGTTAATTGAAGCTTATCTTGATTTTCCTGACGAGGGTATACCAGAAAATATTATTGAAGAAATGAATGATGAAGTTAAAAGCTTAAAAGAAAATATAAGTAATCATCTAAATGATAATCATCGAGGAGAAATTCTACGCAGAGGAATTTATGTTGCTATAATTGGAGCTCCTAATGTTGGTAAATCTAGTTTACTTAACTATATTGCTCAAAAAGATGTGGCTATAGTTTCTAGTATTGCAGGAACTACTAGAGATGTTATAGAAGTTAATCTTGATTTAAAAGGATATCCCGTAACTATAGCCGATACCGCAGGAATAAGAGAAAGTGAAGATATCATTGAGAAGGAAGGTGTTAGTAGATCTTACCTTAAGGCTGAAAATGCTGATATAAAAATTATTATGTTATCTGCTGAAGATCAAGATAGTTTTAGCTCTGAAATCACAGATATGATTGATAAGAATTCACTAGTTTTATTAAATAAAATAGATAATAAAAAGCAGAACAGAGATAATGCCATAGAAATTTCAATCAAAGAGAATATAGGATTAGATTTATTTCTAGACCAGCTTTTGAATATGATAGTAGAAAAATTCTCTCCTTCTAGCGATCCGTTAATAACTAGAGAAAGACATAGATACCACTTAAATAGATGTTTAGAATCATTAGATTGTTTTACTCTTGATAATCCATTGGAATTAGCTGCAGAAGATCTTCGATTGGCGGCTAGATCATTAGGGCAAATTGTAGGAACCATTGACGTGGAGCAAATTTTAGACGAAATATTTGCCAAATTTTGCATAGGTAAGTAGATAGGTGGATGCTCAATTAAATAATTTGATTATAAAATGGCAAAATTATTTAAGAGAAGAAAAGAATTTTTCCGAACATACTATGTCAGCTTATCTAATAGATTTAAATTATTTTTGTAAGTTCATAGCAGAGCATCACTCAACAAATTGTTCGCTTGAATTATTTGAAAGCTTGAGTTTAAAAGATTTTAGAAGTTGGTTAGCTTATAGAAAGAGAGAGAATTTTGCATTTTCTTCAACAACTAGAGCAATTGCTTCAGTTAAAAGTTTTATCAAGTTTTTAGTTAGGTTTCATAATTTTTCTAATAAAGTAGTCTTTAATTTAAGAAGCCCTAAACAAGGTGTGACTCTACCTAAAGCTTTAAACATTGAACAGACAGATAATGCTTTATTTTCAGCTTTAGAAATTTCTAAAGAGCCTTGGCTTGCTTTGCGTGATCAAGCTTTGCTTTATTTGCTTTATGGGTGCGGCCTTAGAATATCTGAAGCTTTGTCATTAAGGGTAAAAGACATTGCAACAGATGTTATTAAAGTCAAAGGAAAAGGAAATAAAGAAAGAATGGTTCCTATCCTTTTAAATGTAACTAAATTGATTCAACAATATCTTGATCATTGCCCTTATGTACTTAAAAATGAAGATTTAATTTTTATTGGAAAGCAGGGTAAGCCAATGGACCCAGGAGTTTTTCAAAGACAAATACGTGCTTTAAGAAGATTATTAAATCTTCCAGAAACTACCACTCCTCATGCATTTAGGCATAGCTTTGCCACTCATATCCTAGAAAATGGTGGAGATTTAAAATCTATTCAAGAATTATTAGGGCATAAAAATTTAACCACAACTCAAAAATATACCAAGATAGAAACCAAGCATTTGTTAGATGTTTATGCTAGAGCCCATCCTCATAGTAATCAGAATTGACTTAATTTTGTAGGCGAGTTAGTATTGCGCATAATAAATGAGTTTAATAATGGTAGATTAATGAACGCTCAAAATATAACATATGTGGATACTCACAAGGTTAGTTGTGAAGGTCTTGAAAGTGGAATTGGCCACCCTAAAGTATATCTAGAAATTAAAGATGAGCAAATAACTTGCCCTTATTGTAGTAAAATTTTTAAATTAAAAAGTAAATCACATGAAAATAACTAAAGAAGTAAAAAAAATCTTAGGTCATTACGAAGCAGATAATGCGGGTACTAAAAATAACTTAGCTAGAATTTTAATGCAGGGTAAGCTGGGGGGAACTGGAAGATTGTTAATTTTGCCGGTTGACCAAGGTTTTGAGCATGGTCCAGCTAGAAGTTTTGCGGTAAATCCTGCTGCATATGATCCTTATTATCATTGGGAATTGGCAGTTGAAGCTGGATTAAGTGCCTATGCTGCTCCTTTGGGTATGCTTGAAGTGGGAGCTGATAATTTTGCTGGAGAAATTCCAACCATTTTGAAAATAAACAGCTCCAATAGTTTAAGCTCTACATCAAGTGTTCCATATCAAGCAATTACTGCTTCAATAAAAGATGCATTGCGTTTGGGATGTTCAGCCATTGGCTTTACGATCTATCCTGGCTCAGATAAAGCTAATGACATGATTAATGAAATTAGAGAATTGGCTTTAGAAGCTAAATCTTATGGTTTGGCTGTGGTGATCTGGTCATATCCTAGAGGTGGCGATATTTCTAAGGATGGAGAGACAGCTCTAGATATTATTGCTTATGGCGCTCATATGGCAGCTTTAATTGGAGCTCATATAATAAAGGTAAAGCCACCAACAGCTCATTTAGAAAATTCAGATGCTAAGAAAGTTTATTTAGCTCAAAATATTCCAATGGATACCTTGGCTCAAAGAATTGAGCATGTGAAGCAAGTTTGTTTTGCTGGCAAGAGAATTGTGGTGTTTTCTGGAGGTGCAAATAAATCTCCAGAATCAATATTTGAAGAAGCAAAAGAAATAAGATTAGGTGGAGGAAATGGTTCTATTATTGGTAGAAACAGCTTCCAAAGACCTAAAGAAGAAGCTTTGAAGTTACTATCAGATATTATAAAAATTTATCAGTAATATTTAACTTTGTAAGCTTAGGACGCTGGAAATAAATTGTAGAAGTTAATGATTTATTTACATTTATTGGCATATAATATCAGTTTAAAGAAATCTCTTTTATAAGTTATTGTAGGGTTGATGTTTAATATTAAAAATAAATTTAATCAGAGTATAAAATTTAAATCGTTGGTTATTATTGCGATTATTGTTACACTGGTTCAGTTAATTTCAACAGTAACTCTTATAATTTTTAATTATAAAAATTTAGAAAATAGTTTTCATGAAAAAATAGACTTATTTGTTAAGTTTCAAGCTGATTCATTATCTTCTCCTATGTGGGATTTTAATGATCAGGTAATAGATTCTATAGTGGGAGCCTTTAAAGATTCTCCAGCTTTTATTGCTGCTGCTATTTATGATAACGACCATAATTTAACTTATTCTGTTGGAGATTTACATACTAATCAAAAGAATTTTACAATCACTAAGCCAATTATCTATTTACCACTAAAAAAATTGCTAGGCAAAATTGAAGTTACTATATCTGTTGAGTCTCTTCATGAGCAGTTGCTTAAAAATATTTTTCTAGGGGCAATAAATTTTATAATATTGCTTATATTAATTTTGGGAGCAACTTATAAAGTATTCTTAGATGTGATTACTCCAATTCAAAGAATTACAGATGTAGTACATTTAATTAAAGAGAATAATTTAGAAAATAAAATTCCTGAAATTGCACGAGAAGATGAAATTGGATCAATTGCTAATGCAGTTAATTCTCTTCAAATTTATACTAGAGGTATAAATGATTATCGTAAGCAAAGAGAAAACGAGAAAGAAGATAGGCAGAAGAAAATTGCTAAATTAATTGAAGAATTTTATGCTGAGGCAACAGCAGCTGTTAAATCTGTTGAGAGTTCATCTCAAGACTTAGATAAAACTGCTAAAGATATGTCTAACATAATTAAAAATGTTGATCAGAAAGCTTATAATGTTATCAATATTTCTGAAAGAACAGCAAAAAATATTGAAAATGTAGCTAATGCAACAGGTGGAATAACTAACTCTATAGAGCAAATTTCTCTACAAACTTCAAAGTCAACAAATGTGGTGCTAGAAGCTGTAGATAAAACAGAAAAAGCTAAAATAACTACAGATACCTTAGATAAAGCAACTAAAAAAATAGGTGAGGTGGTTTTATTTATTAGTAGAATAGCAAAACAAGTTAATCTATTGTCTCTTAATGCAACAATAGAATCAGCTAGAGCTGGAGAAGCCGGTAAAGGTTTTGCTGTTGTGGCCTCAGAGATTAAAAACCTTGCACATCAAACAAGCGATGCTACTGAAAGCATCGACAATAAAATTATCAATATTCAAGAAGTTTCTAATGAAGTAGTTAGTTCAATGAATCTAATTAAACAATCTATTACTAGTGTTAATGAATATGCTAATATAGTGGAGATTGCCGTAGAAAATCAGCATTTGGTTACTAAAGATATTTTTCAAAATATGAAGACAGCTGCTGAAGGTGCCAAAGAAATGAATAGCAATATTGCTGATATTAAAATACTTACCTCTAATGCCGATAATGCTACGTTAGATGTGTTAAAAGCTGCCGAGACTTTATATAATCAAGCATATTTACTAAATAAAACAATAAATAAATTTATCCAAGAAATACGAAAATTATAAATAAGTTATTTACAAAAAATAGTTCAGAGATATAGTTGTAAATAAAGTAAGACATAAGGTTTATCTAGATGAATATTAATCCATTCGTGTTTTTGTTTGCTAACATTATTTCATTATACACTACAAGTTTTATCATTTGGATAATTTGTAGTTGGTTAATTAAGCTTAATGTAATTAATGGCTACCAGCCTTTTGTTCAGAAGATAATGAGGTTTTTCCATCAAATTTTTGAACCTCCGTTAGAGTATTTAAGAAAATTTATACCCCTAATTGCAGGCATTGATATAACACCAATTATATTAATATTATTACTAAACTTCGTTAAAGAAGCTCTATTCACATATTTTTTAAAAATGTAATATGCCTATATTCATTATTTTATTTTTTAGTGCTATTTGTTATTACTTAGCTAAAAAAAGAATAATTTACCTTGCCACACACTATCAAAAAAAGCCTAGGTCATTACCTGAATATTATGGACTAAATATTGCTATGTGGAATTTGCTCATATCAATATCGGTTATAGTGTTTTTCTCAATATTTAAACAATTAGGGTTTGTTGTTAATAATACCTATATTTACCTGACTATCATTGGTGTTTTTGTTGTTATATTAATATATATTTTAGCTGCACTTAAAAGTAGGTTTAGAGCGCAATTATATTTTGAACTTACTGTAAAATGGTTATTAAATATTGCAGCCTTGCTCTCATTTCTTCTTACTATTGCAATAGTTTTTACCATTTTATTTGAATCAATAAAGTTTTTTAACTTAATTCCCATAGAGCAATTTCTTCTGGGTCTTAAATGGTCTCCGCAATCCGCAGATTATTCAGATGAACCAGTTTTTGGAGTTATTCCAGTTTTAGTTGGCACAGCTTTAATTACTGCGATAGCCATGTTTGTAGCAATTCCCTTAGGGCTTTTATCTGCTATTTATTTAAGTGAATATGCTAAAAGAACAACAAGAAATATTATTAAGCCTATTCTTGAGCTCTTAGCTGGAATACCAACTATCATTTATGGTTACTTTGCCGCTCTAACTGTGGGGCCTTTAATTAGAAATATAGGGGAGTTTTTAGGGCTTGATGTTAGCACAGAAAGTGCATTAGCTGCTGGGCTGGTGATGGGTATAATGATTATTCCATTTATCTTATCTTTTTCTGAAGATGCATTAGCTGCGGTGCCCCAAAGTTTAAGAGACGGTGCGCTTGCTCTGGGTTCTACAAAAGCAGAGATGGTTATTAAGGTGCTGATTCCAGCTGCATCTTCAGGTATAATTAGTTCAATATTATTAGCAATTTCACGAGCTATAGGTGAGACTATGATTGTAACTATGGCTGCTGGTATTAATGCTAGATTAACCTTTAATCCATTGGAATCAGTTAGCAGCTTTACCGCTCAAATTGTTACATTACTTGTGGGCGATCAAGAGTTTGATAGTCCAAAAACTTTAGCTGCCTTTGCCTTAGCTTTAACTTTATTTATTATTACTTTGTTTCTTAATATTGGAGCTGCAATAGCAATTAAGCGTCAAAAGAGGCATCGTTTATCATGAGCCTTATTAGTAAAAGAAATAGAGCAGATAAGATTTTACAAAACTTAGGTCTGGGTGCCATTATTTTGTCATTTGCTTTTATGTTACTATTATTGAGCTCTATAGTGATGAAGGCCATGCCTGCTTTCACGACATATAAAATAAAAGTAAATTTTCCAGAGAATGTTAGTGCCTCAATTTATAGTGACGCTGGTGAAGCTACAAAATATTTAAATAATTATTTTAAAAGTGAAAATAGTAAATTAGATTATTTATTTAATGAATATGCAGTTGAAGAAGTAGTTCATCTTGCCAAAAAGAAAGAATTGAAAAATAGTATATTTCTTCCAGTTTCTAACAAAGTAGCCAATTTCTTCTCTGGATCAAGAAATTATGAATATTTGGAAGAGGAAAAAGTTTTTATCAAAAAGCTTAAATCAGATCATATCTTACAAAAGAAATTTAATTATAGTTTCTTCTTTGGTAAAGAGTCAAGAAATCCTGAAGTTGCTGGAATTGCAACCAGTGTTATAGGTTCAATATATACTATTGTAGTTTGTTTATTGGTTTCTTTCCCCATCGCAGTTGCTGCAGCTATATATCTTGAAGAATATGCTCCCAAAAATCTTTTTACATCATTGATTGAAATCAATATTAATAATTTAGCTGCGGTGCCATCGATAGTTTTTGGGTTATTAGGATTAGCAGTATTAATAAATTTCTTTGGTTTACCTAGGTCAACACCAATTGTTGCTGGTATTACTTTAGCCATGATGATTATGCCAATAATGATAATAAGCACTAGACAGGCATTTTTAACTATACCAAGCAGCATCAAGCAGGCCGCGTTAGCCTTAGGAGCTACAAAAATGCAAATCATTATGCATCATAGTTTGCCTTTAGCCTTGCCTGGTATTATGACTGGCACAATATTAAGCATTGGTAGAGCTTTTGGTGAGACTGCTCCTTTAATATTAGTGGGAATGATCGCTTTTATTGTTGATATACCCCATAGTGTATTTGATCCGGCAACGGTGATGCCAATACAAATTTTCTTATGGACTGAAAATCCTGAAAATGAATTTCAAGCAAAAACAGCAGCTGCAATATTAATAATGCTTTGTATTTTGGTTATTATAACTACAATAGCTGTATATATTCGTAAAAAATATGAACATAAGTGGTAAGAAAAATCATGAGTGAAATAAAAATTTCAGTGCGAAACTTAGATTTATATTATGAAGATAAGCAGGCTTTATTTGATATAAATATTGATATTTTTACTAATAGAGTTACAGCTTTTATTGGCCCCTCAGGCTGTGGAAAATCTTCTTTTTTGCGTTGTATTAATCGAATGAACGACACTATAGAGAATTGTAGAGTAACTGGTAGGTTACTAATCAATAAACGCGATATTAATGATTCATCAATAGATGTAGTCAAACTTAGGACTAATGTAGGCATGGTATTTCAAAAGCCAACTCCTTTTCCTAAATCAATTTATGATAATATAATATATGCCCCCAAGATTCATGGTTTAGTAATTACCAAAGCAGAGCAAGATAGGCTTGTAGAAGAAAGTTTAACTAAAGCTGGCTTATTTGATGAAGTAAAAGATCGATTACATGGCATTGCCACAGCTCTTTCAGGCGGACAACAGCAGAGATTATGCATTGCAAGGGCAATTGCGATTAATCCTGATGTAATATTAATGGATGAGCCATGTTCTGCATTAGATCCTATAGCTACTGCTAAAATTGAAAGATTAATAGATGATTTAAAAGATAATTATACTATTATTATAGTTACTCATTCTATGCAGCAAGCAGCTAGAATTTCTCAAAATACTGCTTTCTTTCATTTAGGAAGAATAATAGAGTATGGTAATACTAATCAAATTTTTACCAATCCAAAGTCTTCTCAAACCCAAGATTATATTACCGGAAGATTCGGTTGATCTATGTATTATTTAATTTAATACTTGGTGTCCTATACTAAATTGAGCAAGAACTTAAGATTTAAGTCTTAAGTTCTATTTCAATTTTAGAGATAGTACTATATAGAGTCATTATTCTGTTTCTTTTGAAAGTTAAATCCTGCTTGAACAAATTCACAAAATAATGGATGGGGTTCAAAAGGTCTTGATTTTAACTCGGGGTGAAATTGTACGCCAATAAACCACGGATGATCAAGATTTTCCATAACTTCTGGTAAGGCTCCATCAGGAGACATTCCAGAGAATATTATGTTATGTTTAGAATATTGCTCTAAGTAATCGGTATTAACTTCGTAACGGTGACGGTGGCGTTCATGAATTTTTTCTTTACCGTAAATTTTTGCTACTCTAGAATTTGGTTGCAATATGCATTCATAGCTTCCAAGGCGCATAGTTCCGCCTAAATTATCTTCTTTGGATCTTACTTCAAGAGTTTCACCTTTTTTCCATTCGGTAAGCAATCCTACAACTTTATCACAATTTGGATTGAATTCCGTTGAATATGCATTACTTATTCCGCATAAATTACGAGCGGCTTCAATAACAGCTAGTTGCATTCCCAAGCATATACCTAAATATGGAATTTTCTTTTCTCTAGCATAAGTAATTGCCTTAATCATGCCTTCAATTCCTTCGCTACCAAAGCCACCAGGAACTAAAATTGCATGAATATCAGCAAGTTTATCTTCAATATTTTTTTCATTTAGAACCCGTGCATTAATCCATTTAATATGAATTTTAATCTTTTTAGTAAAACTAGCATGAATAAGAGCTTCAACTAAAGATTTATATGCGTCGCCCAATTTTACATATTTACCAACAATAGCAATCTGAATTTCTTCTTTTAATTGATTAGTTTCATGAATATCTTGGAGTAAAGATCTCCACTTATTTAAGCTTGGTAAATTTTCTGTATTTAAATTGAAGTACTTTAGAACCTGGGTATCAAGATTATGATCATGTAATGCAATAGGAACTTCATAAATATTTTTCACATCTAAAGCAGGAATTACTGCTTCATCTTTGATGTTACAAAAAAGAGCTATTTTTTGTCGTTCATTTTCAGGTATTTCTCTATCTGACCTGCATAATAGTATGTTTGGTCTAATTCCTATGGATTGAAGTTCTTTTACAGAATGTTGAGTAGGTTTAGTTTTTAGTTCTTTAGCAGATGGAATATAAGGCACTAAAGTTAAATGAATATAGCAGACTTTATCGCTGCCATATTCATAGCCAAATTGTCTGATTGCTTCAAAGAAGGGTAGCCCCTCAATATCGCCAACTGTTCCGCCAATTTCACATAAAATAAAATCAGTATCTTCGGTGTTGCTTTTAATGAACTCTTTAATCAAATTGGTTACATGAGGAATAACTTGTACAGTTGCCCCTAAGTAATCTCCTCTTCTTTCTTTTGCGAGTAGATTATAATAAATGCTGCCAGCACTAACACTATCTCCGCGTTTTGCATCTATTCCTGTGAATCTTTCATAATGACCTAAATCAAGATCTGTTTCCGCGCCATCTTCAGTAACGAATACTTCTCCATGTTGGTAAGGGCTCATGGTGCCGGGATCTATATTTAAATAAGGATCTAATTTTCTTAAACGAACTGTATATCCGCGCTCTTGTAAAAGAGCAGCTAAGCTTGAAGAAGCTAATCCTTTTCCTAAAGAAGAAACCACTCCTCCAGTAATAAAAATAAATCTTGTCATTTAATTTCCCAATTTTACTAAATTGATTTGCAATAAACTTTTACTCACTAGTAGGAACTTGTGAAGTGTCGCTTTTTTTATTTTTTTCAGTATCTGCTACTAGAGATTTTTCTATTATAGAATTTTTAGTATGCTCTCTGGTAGAGAGATTCCCTAAAATTAAACTATTCACCATAAAGCATACAACTAAGAAAGTGGTTGCTCTGCTTAAGAAATTTGCTGAAGAGCGGCTATTAATTATGTTGCTGCCACTAATTCCTCCGCTTCCACCTAGGTTTCCTAGGCCATCTCCACTATTTCTTTGTAATAAAATGGTGCCAATTATAGCGATTGCTAGAATAATTTGAATTACTAAAAATATTAATTGCATGATTTACCTTTTATTGTATTCCGTTCTAAAATGATTTTGCAGAACTTTTCAATATTTAAACTTGCTCCGCCCACTAAAAGCCCAGAAACATAGTTTAATGCTAAAATCTTAGCTGCATTCTCTTGATTTACGGAACCACCATATATTATTTTTGGAATTTGATCAAATACTTGTGAAGTTAAATGCAAATCTTTTATTGTTTTTGTTAAGAATTCATGCATTTCTTCAATTTGTTGTTCACTAGCTACTTTTGAAGTTCCAATTGCCCATACTGGTTCATAGGCAATAATAATATTATCAATATTTGGAATATCAGCTAATCCATTTATTAGTTGGTGAGCAACAGTTTGTAAATAAGTCCCATTTTCTCGGTCATTTAAATTCTCGCCCACACATAGAATAACTTTTAACCCAGCTTTATGAGCATTCTTAATTTTGTTATTAATGGTATCATCATCTTCTAAATGATTCTTTCTTCTTTCGCTATGGCCAATTATCACATAATCACAGCCAATGTCTTTAAGCATATTTG